>JAEELE010000093.1 GCA_016288755.1 Oscillospiraceae bacterium | reverse complement strand
GCCGCCGCTGTAGCTGAAATGCTTGACCTCGTCGGTGATGTGCGGGATGATCTGCACGGTGCGCCCGAGATATTCGCCGCGGCGTTCCTTCTGCAGCACATTGGAATAGACCTTGCCGGTCGTCAGATTGGAGAAGCGGTTAAGGTTCTCGTCGATGAACCGCTCATAGTGCCCGAGGTCGAGATCGGTCTCTGCGCCGTCCTCAGTGACGAACACCTCGCCGTGCTGATAGGGGCTCATCGTGCCGGGGTCGACGTTGATATAGGGGTCGAGCTTCTGTGCCGCGACCTTGAGTCCGCGGCTCTTGAGCAGTCTGCCGAGCGATGCCGCCGTGATGCCCTTGCCCAGCCCGGACACCACACCGCCGGTCACGAAAATATATTTGGTCACGAAAAAAACCTCCGGAACAGTCTTATGGAATGCGGAATGGCGAGTTGCGGAGAAAAGAAGAAAGAATAATGAATAAAGAATAAATGCGTCAGCGACGGTCGCACTTCTCACTTCTCATTTCCAACTTCTAACCTCTAATTCGCGACATACATCTGCTGATAGGGGTTGCCGCTGTCGGGCGTGACGACCGTGAAGGGCGCGGAGAGCAGTTCCTCTGCGTCGGCGCCGAAATATTGGCAGTATTCCGCGATATGCGGGCGGATTTCGTCAAGCTCCTCCGCCTGCGCGATGCGGTGATGCACCTGATGCGGGAAGTGGATGCCCGCACAGTCCGAGCGGAGGAAGAGCTTGCCGCCGTGCATGCCCGTGCACGGAAAATTGCTGACGATCGGACGCTCGCCTCTGCCCAGCCCGAGCACGATGATGACGCCGCCCGCCTGATATTCGCCGAGGAAGCTGCCCGTGCGCCCGCCGATCACCATGACCGGCACCTTCTCCTGATACGCCTTCATGTGGATGCCGGCGCGATAGCCCGCATTGCCCTGCACGAAGATCTTTCCGCCGCGCATCGCATAGCCTGCCGCATCGCCGATGCTGCCGTGCACGATGATGCGTCCCTCGTTCATCGTGTCGCCGACTGCGTCCTGCGCATTGCCGAAGGTCTCGATCACCGAGCCGTTCAGATACGCACCGAGCGCATTGCCCGCGATGCCGTGAATGCCGATATGCTTGCCGGACATGCCTGCCGCAATGAAGCGCTGCCCGATGCAGCCCTCCAGCGTGACCTCCGGGTCATCCGTTTCGCGCAGTTTTTCGTTGAGCTCCTGAAAGCCGAGCCCTGCCGCATTGAGCTGCATTCAAATCACTCCCTTCAGCACACGGTCGCGGTATGCAGCACCCATTGCCGCGAGCTGCGGCTCGATCCTCAGTCTTGCAAAATCGACCGACGAAAGCGGTGTCTGATTCCGGATCAGTGCGGTATAGATGCCGGTGCGGTGCATGTGCCCGATCAGCATGAAGCCGGTCAGCCTGTCATCCTTGACAAACAGCCGCTTGATATGGCTGCTGTCTGCCTCCTCAAAGACCTCGCAGCCCTCGGGCTGTGAGCCCGCCGTGTGGCAGTGCAGACCGAAAAATCCGATCGAATTCATCGGGATCGCGTTGTCAAATGCCGCCTCGCCGCCTGCCATATTGACGCCTGCGGTGTGCCCCTGCATGTAGGCATTGGGCATCAGTGCCATGATCTTCTGCGCGCCCGACGAAATATCGCGGTATTCGGTGCAGTCGCCCGCCGCGAAAATATCCGGAAGATCGGTTCTGCACTGTGTGTCGACCGCAATGCCGCGGCTGACCGTGCCGCCGGCGTCCTTCACGAGTGCGGTGTTCGCCCGCACGCCGACTGCCAGCACGAGCACGTCAAATCCGACGGTCTCGCCGTTCTGCATGATCGCTTTGTTCCCCTGAAATTCCTTTGCGCTTGTGCCGAGCAAAAACGATATGCCGTGCTGCTCGAGATGCTGCTGCATCATCTGTGCGCATCTGTCGTCGAGAATGGATGAGAGCACGCGGGGCGCCAGATCGCAGACGGCGATCGACTTCACGCGCCCGTGCAGCCCCTCTGCGCATTTCAGACCGATCAGTCCGGCGCCGACGATCAGCACGCGGGAATCCGGCGTGACTGCCTGCTCGAGCGCCAGTGCGTCGTCGAGCGTCATGAAGCTGAACTTCTGCGCGACCGTATCGAGCCCCTGCATCGGCGGCACAAACGGCGACGACCCCGTGCAGACGCAGAGTGCGTCATAGGGGAGCGATTCGCCGGAGCTGAGCGTGATCTGCCGCGCGTCCGGGTCGATCTTCTCTGCGCGCTTGCCGTAGAGCACGGTGACGCCGTTGTCGGCATAGAACGAGGGCGCGCGGTAATTCATGCGCTCGCGGTCGGTTTTCTGTTCGAGGTAATAGGAGATCAGCGGGCGGCAGTAGACCGGATGCTCCTCCGCGGAAATGACGGTGATGCTGCCCGCGGCATCGACCGAACGGATGCCCTCGATGCATCCTGCTGCCGCAACGCCGTTTCCGATTATCACATAACGTCTCATTTTTCAGTACCTCCAAAGGAGCGGCTCGCGCGGAAGCATTCAGTCATGGATGCGGGCACTGCCCGCCCGTTTCCGATCATCACATATCGTTTCATGCGCTCACCCTCTCTCCTCAAAAACGATCGCACCGTTCGGACAGCCTGCGACACATGCGGGCTGCCCGGAGGCGTTCTTCGTGCACAGCTCACATTTCTGCGCAACGCCGCTGCCGTCCTCGATCACTGCGCCGTAAGGGCAGACCAGCACACAGGTCAGGCAGCCGACGCATTTTTCATGGTCGATCTCAATGACGCCGTCCTTCTTCGAGAGTGCACCGGCAATGCAGCTCTTCACGCAGATCGGGTCCTCGCAGTGGCGGCAGGAGACCGCATAGGTAATGCCGGATGCGTCCTGCTCGACCTGAATGCGCGGGTAGATTTCCTTCCCGCGCAGCGCCTTCACCATGTCGGTCAACCCGGAATTGGCAAAGGCGCAGTTGTATTCACACAGATGGCACCCGAGGCACCATTCCTCTTTGACATAGATTCGTTTCATGTTCTTCGCTCCTAAATCTTTGATAATGGAACGTGATTGATTGGATAAGGCAGCAGCGCTTTTTGACGTATAGCTCTGCCCTTTGTCAATAAGGTGGCAGCGCTGCGCGCTGCGGATTTTAGAATGGGGACCTCTGCTCGCACACGTTTGCAAGCAAACGGCTCAGTTTGCCTTCGGCAAACTGGGGTCCCCAAGCCCGCCGAGCGCTTGAAGCGACTTCTTGCGCTCATTCGCTTCGCGAATTTCGCGCGTTTTGGGGAGTTTCGCTCGCTGCGGCGAGCGACCAGAGGCTCTGCCTCTGGACTTCGCGAGCTTTTGAAAAAGCTCGACCAAAACTTTTGCGTTGAGCTGCCGTGAGGTTCTTGGTTACGGGAGAGACTTCCTCCTTCCTCCCTCCTACCTGCTACCTCCTACCTCAGCGCGCTCCGGGCGCTTACTCGCCGGCGTGAGAGATCCCGAGGATTTCGAGCTCCTTTTCGGTCAGTCCGACGCCGCGGAGCATGAGGCGGTTGCCGCGCAGTGCTTCGATCGAATTGATGCCCATGCCGCCCATCAGCTCCTTGATCTCGTGGCGCCATGCGTTCATCAGGTTGATGAGCCGCTGCGAGCCGATATCGGGATTCAGGCGCTTGACCAGATCGGGGCGCTGTGTCGCGATGCCCCAGTTGCACTTGCCTGTGTGGCAGCTCCGGCAGAGGTGGCAGCCCATTGCCAGACATGCCGCCGTCGCGATGTAGCAGGCATCTGCGCCGAGCGCGATCGCCTTGACCACATCCGATGCACTGCGGATTGAGCCGCCGCAGACGATCGACACATTGTTGCGGATGCCCTCGTCACGCAGCCGCCTGTCGACTGCCGCGAGTGCCAGCTCGATCGGGATGCCGACATTGTCGCGGATTCTGGTCGGCGCCGCACCGGTGCCGCCGCGGAAGCCGTCGATTGCGATGATATCCGCGCCGGAGCGCGCAATGCCGCTCGCGATCGCCGCGATATTGTGCACCGCCGCGACCTTGACGATCACGGGCAGGCGATACTGTGTCGCCTCCTTGAGCGAATACACAAGCTGCCGCAGATCCTCGATCGAATAGATATCATGGTGCGGGGCAGGCGAGATCGCGTCGCTGCCCTCGGGAATCATGCGCGTTTTGGAGACATCGCCGACCGCCTTTGTGCCCGGCAGATGCCCGCCGATGCCCGGCTTTGCGCCCTGTCCCATCTTGATCTCAATGGCAGCGCCTGCCTCGAGATAATCCTTGTGCACGCCGAACCGTCCGGACGCGACCTGCACGATCGTGTTCGGTCCGTATTTGTAGAAATCCTCGTGCAGACCGCCCTCGCCGGTATTGTAGCAGATGCCGAGCTCTGTGGCAGCGCGTGCCAGCGAGGCGTGTGCGTTATAGCTGATCGAGCCGTAGCTCATCGCCGAGAACATCACCGGCATCGAGAGCGTCAGCTGCGGCGGCAGGGCCGTGTCGAGCGAGCCGTCGGGTCTGCGCGTGACCGTGCCGGGCTTTTTGCCGAGAAAGACCTTTGTCTCCATCGGCTCACGCAGCGGGTCGATCGGCGGATTCGTGACCTGCGAGGCGTTGATCAGAATGCGGTCCCAGTAGACGGGCAGGGGATTGGGGTTGCCCATCGAGGAGAGCAGCACGCCGCCGGTCTCCGCCTGCCGGTAAATTTCTTTGATCGTCTGGTCGGAATAGTTTGCGTTCTCGCGCAGGCGGCAGTCGCTCTTGACGATCTTCAGCGCTCTTGTCGGACACAGCGTCACGCAGCGCTGGCAGTTGACGCATTTGGATTCGTCGGAGAGCATGACCTTGCCGTCCTCGTCGTACCAGTGCACCTCGTTGGCGCACTGGCGCTCGCAGACGCGGCACCGGATGCAGCGGCTGTCATTGCGCACGACCTCAAATTCGGGATAGATGTTCAAAATGCTCCCTCCTTCACCTTGACGATGACCGGCTCTCCGCCGGCGGGCGACCAGATTGTCTTGATATCCGGCGCCATCGTGCGGATTGCGGCTTCCTCGCTCGCGATATAGACCATGTCATCCTGTTCGCCGACGACCATCGAGCGCAGCTTCAGACGGTCGTTCAGCGCCATCAGTCCGCCCTCAAAGCCCAGAATGATCGAGAACGGTCCGGTGACGAGCAGGCTCGGGAAGACCGTGCGCAGATAGGTGTATTTTCTGCGCTCCTCCTCGGGCTTCGATTCGATCGTCGACCAGAAGGGCGCCGCGATGACCGATGCGGTCTCCTCGAGCGTCAGCCCCTGCCGCCGCAGCAGATAGTCTGCGATATAGGTGATGACCTCGGTGTCGGTCTGGAGCGTGCATTTGTAGCCGTACATTTCGATGAAACGGCGGTTTGCGTCGTAGGAGGAGATTTCGCCGTTGTGCACGATGGAATAATCGAGCATGCAGAACGGATGCGCACCGCCCCACCAGCCCGGAGTGTTGGTCGGATACCGTCCGTGCGCCGTCCAGCAGTAGGCATCGTATTCCTCGAGGCGGTAGTATCTGCCGACGTCCTCCGGGAAGCCGACCGCCTTGAACGCGCCCATATTCTTGCCGCAGGAGAAGACATAGCTGCCCTCGAGCTGCGCGTTGATGCGGTTGACCGTGCGCACGACCAGCTCCTTTTCGTCGATCTGCAGATGCCGGAGCACGGACTGCATCGGCGAGACAAACACGCGCCGGATGATCGGCTCATCGGTGATCTGCGGCATCTTGCGCACCTTGATATGCTCGTCCTGCACGATCTCGAAATTCTCCCGCAGCAGCGTCATGCATTCCTCCTGACAGCGGCGGTCGTTGAAAAAGATGTGCAGCGCATAGAAATCGCGGTATTCCGGATAGATGCCGTAAGCCGCAAAGCCGCCGCCCAGACCGTTGGAGCGGTCGTGCATCGGCACCATGCTCTCGATGATGCGCTCACCGTTCATGCGTCTGCCGTCGCGCGAGATCATCGCGGAGACCGCACAGCCCGAGGGAATGCGCACCTGTCCCTCCAACGGGGGACTCTGCATTTGTTTTGGCGACATTTTCTGTTCCTCCTCATTTCCTTTGCAAACAAAAAAGACGCTCATCCGGCGACACGAAGCCCGTGTCTGCCGAATGAACGCCTTTGTTCATTTCATTGCTCCTATTCTAGCACATTGTGAAAGTTTTGTCAATATCCGGCGGACACATTCCTGCTCCGGACGGACATTTTCAGAGCTTTTGCCGGAAATCTCTCGGAAGGCTGCCGAA
This sequence comes from Oscillospiraceae bacterium, assembly GCA_016288755.1. Taxonomy (GTDB): domain Bacteria; phylum Bacillota; class Clostridia; order Oscillospirales; family Ruminococcaceae; genus Firm-04. Next base: position 28,477 of record JAEELE010000093.1, on the reverse strand, counting down.
AAATTATCATTCGTGCCGAAATCGTGCGAAAACACTTGACTTTTTTCTGCCAAAGGGGTATACTTGCGGCAGAAACAGCAACGGGGCTGCGGCGAGAACGGACTCACCGCAGCTGTTTTATTTGCTGTCTCACAAAGCGCTTTGCAATATCGCACAACGGGGTGCGCAATGCGGGATCACTGCATTGCGCACCTTTTTTTGAAGGAGGAGATATTTATGCAAACAGAACTGCTGCAGGCAGTCGACAGTGAGGTGTTCGCCGTATGGTTCCTGATCGGCGCTGCACTGGTGTTCTTTATGCAGGCGGGCTTCGCAATGGTCGAAACAGGCTTTACCCGCGCAAAGAACGCTGCCAACATCATCATGAAGAATCTGATGGATTTCTGTATCGGCACGCCGATGTTCGTGCTGATCGGTTTCGGGCTGTTCCTCGGCGAGGACCTCTGCGGCTTCATCGGCAAGCCGGGCTTTGATGTGTTCACAGCCTACGAGAGCTTCGACTGGTCGAACTTCATCTTTAACCTCGTGTTCTGCGCGACCGCCGCGACGATCGTTTCCGGCGCAATGGCAGAGCGCACCAAGTTCCTTTCCTACTGTGTGTATTCCGGCGTCATCAGTGCGCTGGTCTACCCGATCGAGGCGCACTGGATCTGGGGCGGCGGCTGGCTCGCAGAGCTTGGCTTCCACGATTTTGCAGGCTCCTGTGCGATTCACATGGTCGGCGGCATCGCTGCGCTGGTCGGCGCAAAGATCCTCGGACCGCGTATCGGCAAGTTTACCAAGAAGTCTGACGGCAGCATCCAGCCCAACGCGATCCCCGGTCACAACCTGACGCTCGGCGCACTCGGCTGCTTCATTCTGTGGTTCGGCTGGTACGGCTTCAACGGCGCCGCATGTACGGGCAAGGATCAGCTCGCGTCGGTGTTCGTCACCACAACGATCGCTCCGGCGATCGCGACCGTCACCTGCATGATCTTCACTTGGGTCAATTACGGCAAGCCCGATGTTTCGATGTGCCTGAATGCCTCGCTTGCCGGTCTGGTCGGCATCACCGCGGGCTGCGATGTCATGGATGTCGCTGGCGCAAGCATCGTCGGCATTGTCTCGGGTCTGCTGGTCTGCTTCGGCGTTTGGCTGCTCGATTATGTGCTGCACATCGACGACCCGGTCGGTGCAGTCGCCGTGCACATGATGAACGGCATCTGGGGCACAATCGCGGTCGGTCTCTTCGCGACGACCTCTGTCCCGGGCAATGATACCTACAACGGACTCTTCTACGGCGGCGGCTTCTCGCTGCTCGGCACGCAGCTGCTCGGCTTCGGCGCGGTCGCTGCATGGACACTCATCACGATGACTGTTGTGTTCATGGTCATCAAGCACACGATCGGTCTGCGCGCCACGGAGGAGGAAGAGATCCTCGGCATGGATGTCACAGAGCACGGTTTGGTCAGCTCCTATGCAGACTTTGCCCCGGCAGTGGGCGAGGCTGCGATCGCGGGTTATCCCGAGCACGGCGTTCCTTCGCCCTCTGCAAAGACGGAGATCGTGGTCGAGAAGCCTGCTGAAGCGGCTGCAGCTGCCGTGAGCACGGAACCCGCTCCTGCGGTCAGCGTCGACCCGAAGAATCCGAAGATGACCAAGATCGCTGTCGTGTTCAATCAGGAGAAGCTGCACCACTTCATTCACGCGATGGAGCGCATCGGCATCACCGGCGTGACCGTCACGAATGTCATGGGCTGCGGCATCCAGAAGTCCAACCACTACTACCGCGGCGCCAAGATGAGCGCGACGCTGCATCCGAAGATCAAGGCAGAGATCGTCGTCTGCAAGGTGCCGGTCGAGACGGTCATCAAGACCGCACGCGAGGTGCTCTATACCGGTCAGGTCGGCGACGGCAAGATCTTCACCTATCCGGTCGAGCATGTCGTCAAGGTGCGTACCGGTTCTGTGAACTATGACGCACTCCAGAGCGAGGAGCTCCCGGAAGCCAATTAAGACCACTTCCTACATCTCAGCGCGGAGCCCGCGCGGGCATTTTGCGAAAGCTCTCTGAGAGCATGAACAAGACCACTTCCTACATCTCATTTCCTTACAAAACGGCAGGGGCACGGCGAAATACCGTGCTCTTGTCGTTTATTCGCGGATTATTGGGAGTATTTATCCCATAAGAAGGCGCGAATAGCGCCGTGCAGTCACGCAAATTGAGTGAGGATGCAAAACGGCTCGCGGAGCCAAATCGCCAGCGGGGGCTCTCCGCTTCCTTACAAAACGGCAAGGGCACGGCGAAATACCGTGCTCTTGTCGTTTGTTCGCAGATTATTGGGAGTATTTATCCCATAAGAAGGCGCTTTAGCGCCGTGCAATTACACAAATTGGGTGAACGTGCAAAAAGACCTGCGGAGCCAAATCGCCAGCGGGGGCTCCCCGCTTCCTTACAAAACGGCAGGGGCACGGCATCAATACCGTGCTCTTGTCGTTTATTCACAGATTATTGGGAGTATTTATCCCATAAGAAGGCGCTTTAGCGCCGTGCACTTACACAAATTGGGTGAACGTGCAAAAAGACCTGCGGAGCCAAATCGTCAGCCCGGGCTCCGGGCTGACGTTGCTTTTTTCGCATTGATGTGGTATAATGGAGGAAACTGTGATGGGAGGTGCGGACAATGCGGCGTTTCTTCTGGATTCCGGTGATCGCCGGAATCATCCTGCTGTTCGGGTGCAGTCAGCCCGATGACCGCAGTCTCTCTGTGCCGGTGCAGGACGGAACCGAACCCGCCGTCACCGCCGAAACGACAACCGTCACGCAGGAGACGACCGAATCCGTCACCGCGACCGAGACCACGACCGCCTTCGATTTGCAGTATGTGCCGGAATATGACAGCCAGCCCTATTGCGAGATCAACGGGGGAATGCCGTTTTTTGAGACGGACACCGCCGAAGCAGAACCCTACGAATTCTACAGCCCGCTCGACGAGCTCGGGCGCTGCGGGGTCTGCCGGGCATGCCTCGGTCCCGAGCTGCTGCCGACCGAAAACCGCGGCAGCATCGGCAATGTGACCCCCTCGGGCTGGCAGCTCACGCGCTACGACGGACTGATCGACGGGAATTATCTCTATAACCGCTGCCACCTGATCGGCTATCTGCTGACCGGTCAGAACGCCAACCCGCGCAATCTCATCACCGGCACGCGCGAGCTGAACAAGTGCGGCATGCTGCCCTTTGAGATTCGCGTCGCCGAATATATCGAATCGACCGGCAACCATGTGCGGTACCGCGTCACGCCGGTGTTTGCGGGCGACGATCTGGTCGCGTCGGGCGTGCTGATGGAGGCTTGCTCCGTCGAGGACAGCGGCGCGGGCGTGCGGTTCTGCGTGTATTGCTACAATGTGCAGCCGGGCGTTGCGATCGACTATGCGACAGGCGAAAGCCGGCTGACCGGCGACGAAACGACATGCACTGAAACGACTGCCGAGACAACCGAAACGACGCTCTCCGCGCCCGCAGAACGGACACTCCCAGCGACGGAGGCGGCAAAGACCGACTATGTGCTCAACACGAACACGAAGCGGTTTCATCTGCCGGACTGCCCTTCGGTCGGGGATATCAAGACGCGCAACCGCGAGGATTATTCCGGCAGCCGCGACGCGCTGATCGCCGACGGCTATGTCCCCTGCCAGCGCTGTAATCCATAGCGGGCATGCCGCGCTTCGCGAAAAGAATAAAGAAGAAAGAATAATGGCAGCGCGGAACCCCCGCGTCTCCGCAAAAAGACAAAAGGCTCTGCACAGGCGTGCAGAGCCTTTTGTCGGAAAGGAGGGCTTGTCTGAAAAAGCCGTATGTGAGAGGGGGGGTTACTTCAATTCCTCGACGCGCACATTGGAGATGTACACGGTCGCGGTCGAGCCGCGGTGCCCGAGATTGAACTCCAGTCTGCCGTTCGGATCGCTCTTGTCCTTCATCTCGAAATCATAGGTGAAGGTCTGCTTCTCGGTGCCCACGGTCAGTGTGGTGTCCTGCAGATAGCGGATCCAGCCTGCGGTCGGTGCGGAAACACAGACCACGATATCGCGCTGCTCGTCGGCATAGGCGTCGAAGGTCACGCGGTATTTCTTGCCCTTGATCATCGGGAGCTCGGGCTGGACAAGCTGCACGGAATAGTCCACCGTGCCCTCGTTCTCGGAGGAAATCACGATCATGTTGTCGCGGATCTCCGCAGCGCCGACGCCGCCCTCAAAGAGCAGGAATTTCCAGTTGACATCGTCGGTCAGGTCTTCCTTTTCGGAGAAATCGCCGTTGTAGATGAAATTGCCGTCCTCCAGCGCCTCGCGCCAGTTCGATTCCGGCTTCGTGACATTGGTGTCATACGATGGCTTCTGATAGACACGCACATAGTCGATCTCGAATTCCGCCTTGTCAAAATCGGTCGTGGCATCCGGGTTGCCGGGCCATGTGCCGCCGACTGCGAGATTCATCTGCACGAAGAAGGGCTGATTGAACGGTGCGGGATAGGGCTTCTCATCCTCGCCCGCAACGGCTGTGAACCAGTCGTTGACGGTGTGATAGAGGTTGCCGTCGATGTACCAGCGCATCTCGCCCGGCTCCCACTCCACCGAATACTCGTGGAAATCGTCCGCGAAGGAGCCGCCCTCGAGCACATAGGTGTTCTGCTGCTCTGCATGCGGTTCGCCGTAGTGCACGGTGCCGTAGGCGGTGTCGAGCCGGCTGCCGAGCACCTCCATGATGTCGATCTCGCCGCACTTGGGCCACTGCCCGTAATAGCCCTCATCCTTCGGCATCATCCAGATCGCGGGCCACAGACCCTGACCGGCGGGCACCTTTGCGCGTGCCGTGACCTTGCCGTAGGTGAAGTCCTTCTTATTCTGCGATTTGATCTTGCCCGAGGTGTAGTAATCCTTGCCGCCGCGGTCGGATTTGATCGCCTTGAGGATCAGCTTGCCGTCGCGCGTGAACACATTGTCCGTCGATTCGGTGTATTCCTGCAGTTCCTCATTGGTCCAGCCCGGCTCGTGCGGGTCGTAGCTCCAGATCGACGTGTCGAGCTTGTCGCCGTCGAATTCGTCATGCCAGAGCAGCTTGTAGCCGTCCGGAACGGGCACATCCGAAACGGGCGCAGTCGTCTGCTCAGCCGTCTGCGCGGTCGTGGTTTCCGCCTGAGACGTTGTGGTCGTCTCCGCGGGTGCTGCCGAGTTCTCGCGGCTGGACTGCACTGCGGCAGAGGAGCTGCTTCCGCAGCCTGTCAGCAGGGCGGAAGCCGCCAGAACGGCAAATGCACGTTTGATTTTCATGCTGTTTGCATACCTCCCGGTGTCCGTCCGAAGGGGATGAACGGACAACTGATATTTCATATTATAGCACAAACGTCCTCGAAAAAATATCAGATATCCCGCTTTTCTGTCAGATTTCTGTTGCATTCTCACGGGATTCCGACGGAGCGGCGCACCCCGTTTCCCTATTCCTCATGCCGGACGCGGAAATATTTTTCGCGGTAGCGCTTGGGTGTTTCGCCGGTGTGCTTGCGGAACACCTGAATAAAATGGCTCTCGGAGCTGAAGCAGAGATAATCCGAGATCGCAAGGCAGGAAAACTCCGAATAGCGCAGCATGTTCTCCGCTGCCTGAATGCGCTTGCGGGTGATATATTCCTTGACCGTCATGCCGACCTCCTTGCGGAACAGCTTGGACAGATAGGTCACGCTCAGCCCTGCGGCATCGGCGAGCTCCCCGATGGTCATGCGCGTGTGCAGATTGTCATAGATATAGTCCATCACGACGATGATCGCCTTGGGATAGCGGTTCTGCTTCTTCAGCAGATGCATGCGCTGGGCATAGTCCATCACGAGCTCGCGGTGCAGCATCCGGATCTCCTCCTCGGATTTGCACTTGTCAACGCTCTGGATATAGATGTCGCTGAGATTGTACGCCTCCTCCATCACCATGCCGCCCTCGATGCACGAGCGCGTGATCAGCGCGACCGTGATGATCAGATGGTACTGCAGATTGCGCAGCGGATTTTCGCTGAGCTTGCCCATCTCCGAGGTGCCGAGCGGCTCATAGAGCGCCTGCACGCCGGCGACGTCGCCGTTCTGGATGGCGCTGAAAAAGGCGTTCTCCCGTTCGTAAGCCAGATGCGAGATGCTCTGCTCACGGTTCAGGAATGCCTGATGCGTCAGCTTCTGCTCGATATTCATTTATGCTCCCCCTTCGCGCCCGCATTGCTGCGGACAATTCTATTATATCGCATTTTGCAAAAAAACACAATAGAATTCTGATAAAAAAGGCGAAAATTTGATATTCGGCACGCCCGCAGTATGCTATAATGCAGATAAGCGCTCAATCGGGGATTGGGCTGGGGGTAAGATACGGGATCTGCCGAAAAAAACAGACTGTCCGGGAAACGGCAGCACAGCGCTGCGCGGATGCCGTATGAACAGAAAGAGGAGGATTTGATCATGAAGAAACAGCATATTCGTGCAGCATCTGCAGCTTCTGCACTGGTGCTGACGGCAGCACTGCTCTCCAATGCAGCTCTGGCTGCGGTCAAGGGAGACCTCAACAGCGACGGAAAGCTCGACGGCACCGACGTCAAGTCGCTGGTGAACGCGCTGCTCGGCAAGACGAGCGTGACGGCGGAGATGGACTTTGACGGAGACCGCAAAATCACTGCAAAGGACCTGACGCTGATGAAACGCAGCATTCTCAACCCGTCTGCCGCGGACGACAGCTTCCCGCAGCCGACGCTTCCGGCAACGATGTACGCAGACTTCAACTCCGGCAAGGCGGGCGACTTCTTCGCCTCCGACGGCTGGACGAACGGGCAGCCGTTCGACTGCTGGTGGTATGAGCAGAACGCACAGATCAACGGCGATAAGCTCGAGCTGGTGATCAGCGACAACTACCAGAACAAGAGCAACACCACCTGGCAGCCGGGCTACGGCGGCGGCGAGTTCCGCACGAACAAGTATTACAGCTACGGCTACTACGAGACCTGCATGAAGGCGATCAAGAACGACGGCGTCGTCTCCTCGTTCTTCACCTACACCGGTCCGTCCGATGTCATCAACGGCGTGAAAAACCCGTGGGACGAGATCGACATTGAGATCCTCGGCAAGGACACCACGAAGGTCCAGTTCAACTACTACAGAAACGGTCAGGGCGAGCACGAGTACATGTACGATCTCGGCTTTGACGCCTCCGAGGGCTATCACAAGTACGGCTTTGACTGGCAGCCCGACCACATCACATGGTATGTCGACGGCAAGGAAGCCTACACGATGCGCGGCGATATGCCGAAGACCGCAAGCAAGATCATGATGAACGCATGGCCGGGCAGAGCAGTCGATTATGACATCATCGGCTGGCTGAACCGCTACGACGGCAACAAGCCGCTGACCGCGTCCTACAAGTGGGTCACCTACACCAAGAGCAGTGATGCGGACGATCCCAAGACGCTGGAGCAGCTGGAAGCCGGCGGTCAGGGCTCGCAAAATCAGGATCCGAATCAGGGTCAGGGTTCTCAGCAGGGCGCAGGCGGCGTCACCGACTACGGCACGCAGCCGAACACCAGCGCACAGATGTATTCCAACTTCCGCTCCGGCAGCGCAGGCGACTTCTTCGCATCCGAGGGCTGGACGAACGGCTATCCGTTCGACTGCTGGTGGTATAAGCAGAACGCACAGATCAAGACCGATCATCTGGAGCTTCTGATCGACCGCAACTACGACGGCAAGACCAATTCCGACTGGCAGTGCCAGTATTCCGGCGGTGAGTTCCGCACGAACAAGTTCTACAGCTACGGCTACTATGAGTGCTCGATGCAGGCGATCAAGAATGACGGCGTTGTCTCCTCGTTCTTCACCTACACCGGTCCGTCCGATAACAACCCGTGGGATGAGATCGACGTCGAGATCCTCGGCAAGGACACCACGAAGGTGCAGTTCAACTACTACAGAAACGGTCAGGGCGGTCATGAGTTCATGTATACTCTCGGCTTTGACGCTTCTGAGGGCTATCACACCTACGGCTTTGACTGGCAGCCCGATCACATCACATGGTATGTCGACGGCAAGGAAGCCCACACCATGTGGGGCGATGTGCCGAAGACCGCCGGCAAGATCATGATGAATGCATGGCCCGGCAAGGACAGACCCGGTGAGTCCGGAATCCGTGACTGGCTCAACAATTTCAACGGCAGAACCGGTCTGATCGCACGCTATCAGTGGGTCACCTACAATCCGCAGAAGTAATCCCTTCCTATCATCCCGCAGCCGGATGCGTTTCCGGCTGCGGGATTTTTATGCGGTGTCTTCGATGGATATTTATATTGGGGGCTCTGCCCCCAAACCCCCGCGTAAGGGACTGCGTCCCTTACGAATCCCATTATAATAAAAATGGCATATCAGCGTCAAAATCACATATAATGGGATTCCAAAGGGGTAGTACCCCTTTGGCAGGGGGGCGGGGGCAGAGTCCCCGCAAAAATGCCCCGAGGGCAAAATAAAAAAACCGCTCTGTAAAAAGAGCGGTTTTCAAGCTGGTGGTCGGACTCGAACCGACGACCTGCGCATTACGAATGCGCTGCTCTACCAACTGAGCCACACCAGCATAAATGCTTTTTCAATCGGACTCATATATTATAGCACATTTCGCGGAAAAAGTCAAGAGGTATTGTAAAAAACATCGCGGTACTCCAAAGAAATAGGGCTTGCTATTTTGCGGAAAATGTGTTATACTAATACTGGACACATGCCGCGGCATACTGCGGCATATCACTGCAACAGGAAAGGAGCGCGGTCCGCCCGGACTGCAACACAGAATAATGGCAAAATCGAAATCTGCAAAGAAAGAGCGCAGACACAGCATATCCTGCCTCGGCGCACTGCTGATCGTCTGCATGCTGCTGCTCGCCGCCGTGACCCTCGGCGTCAATTTGCTCTATCGCGGCGACAATGCCCCGAAGATCGGCAAATATCGCTTCTGCTACTATACCTCCGACGAAATGCTGCCCGATATTCCCGCCGGGACAATGGTCATCGCCGAGGAGAGCGACACCTTCGTGAAGGATCAGCTCGTGCTCTACCGCGATACCGCAGGTACCGGAAAAATCGGCAAGATCGCACTGACCGCCGACAACGACGCCTTCAAGACCACCACCTACTACCTGACCGTCGACAACAGCATCGACCCGGAGCCCACCACCGTGCCGCAGAGCTCGCTGCTCGGCGTCTGCACCTATAAGAGCGCGGAGCTCGGCGTCGCAGTCGGCTTCCTCAACGGCATGGTCGGTCTGATCGTCTGCCTGATCATGCCCTGCATCGTGCTGATGCTCTATCTGATCGCTGCGGCGGTCGCGGCAAAGGAGCACGCAAGCATCAAGGCGGACGAAGAGGAGGAGGGCGATACCGACCTCGCATTCGTCAAGTCGATTCAGAAGAAGCAGCAGCAGATCGCCGAGCGCGACGCAGAGCGCATGGCGAAAACCGGCACCGGCACCGATGCCGAAAAGCCCAAGCCCACCAAGCAGCCCCGCCGCTACACCGACGAGGAGCTCGCACAGCTGGAGGAGCAGGAGGCAGCCCGCCGTGCAGAGCGCATCGCGGCGGTGCGCAGCCACATGGAGCAGCGCCGCCAGACGGAGACCCCCGACGGCGTGCCGCTCATCACGACAGAGGTGCTCACGCGCACGCATCCGATCGCGGTGCCCAAGACCGGTGAGCTGACCGTCACACGGCAGCAGACCGCGGTTCGCCCGGGCACGACCGGTCAGATTCCGAAGCCCGCTGCGGATGCCCAGTCCGCCGCAAAGCCCGAGAAGCCCGCTGAGGCGCCCGCACCCGCTCCCGAGACCGAAGCGCCCGCTGAGCCTGCCGCACCGGCAGCACCCGCGGAGCCCGCTGCACCGCCCGCGACCTACGAGGAGCTCATGGCGATGCTGGACGAAGAGATCAAAAAGCTGCAATAAACAAAAATCCCCGGACTGCCGATCAGGCAATCCGGGGATTTTTTAATGAGAAATAAGAAATGTGAAATGAGAAATGCTCGAGCGAAAGGGAGGAAGGAGGGCGGAAAAGAATAAAGAATAACGAATAAAGAAGAAAGAATAATGGCGGTATCGCATGTTTGCGAGCAAACTGCGCAGTTTTGCGTTGCAAAACGTGCGCTTCGCGATTATTATGAATGGGCTTCGCCCAAACCCCGATGACGCCTGCCGTTTCAGCAGGAGAAGTGAAAGTGACGGAACAACTCCTCACTCCAAACTGCTAACTTGTCCTGCTCACTCCTCACTCCTCACTCTTCGCTCGTGATTTCTTCGATCAGTGTGCGCAGGGGCTCGATGCCCTCGCCGGTCACGGAGGAAAAAGGAATCACGGTCAGATCGTCGAACTGCGGCAGCTCGTCCGGGAGTGCCGCGAGCCTTGCCGCGCGCTCGGACTTGTTGAGCTTGTCCGCCTTGGTCAGCACGACCGCGAACGGCGTCTCCGTGTCGATCAGGAAATCCGCCATCTGCAGATCGTTCTGTGTCGGCGGGTGGCGCATGTCGATCAGCAGCAGCACGGCGCGCAGATCGCGCTCCTGCTGCAGATAGCCGTTGATCAGGTCCTGCCAGCGGCGCAGCTCGCTCTTGGCGGTCTTTGCGTAGCCGTAGCCCGGCAGGTCGACAAAATCGACGTTGCCGCAGCGGTAGAAATTCACCGTCGCGGTCTTGCCCGGCACCGAGCTGACCCGCGCGAGCGCACGCCGCCCGAAGAGCTTATTCAGCAGCGTCGATTTGCCGACATTGGAGCGCCCCGCAAAGGCGATCTCCGGTCGTTCGCCAGCGGGAAGCTGCTTTGCAAGCCCGAAGGCGGCGGTGAATTCCGCTTGATTCCAGTTCATGGCGCACCTCACTCCGCTGCGGGGCGGCAGTGCAGGCGCGTCCCCTTTTTCTGCGGCGGCACGGCGACCTTTGCAGCTTCCTCCGGGTGGAGCGGCTCGAGCGTCACGTCATAGTGCGGGAGCGGCACGAGCGCGCTCTCCAGCACGGTCTCGACCGTCTCGCAGGGGATGAACTCGATCGCATCGCGCACGGTCTCGTCGATCTCCGCGAGGTCGGGGACATTGCCCGCCGGGATCAGCACCTTGAAGATGCCGTTTTTGTAGGCTGCCATCGCCTTTTCGGTCAGCCCGCCGATCGGCAGGACTTTGCCGTGCAGCGTGATCTCGCCGGTCATCGCGATATCGTGGCGCACGGAGCGTCCCGAGAATGCGGAGATCAGCGCGGTCAGCATCGTGACGCCTGCGCTGGGACCGTCCTTCGGCACGGCGCCCTCCGGCGCGTGGATGTGGATATCCTTCGATTTGAAGAGCTCGGGGTTGATATCGTATTTGCGGGCGACCGAGCGCGCATAGCTCACGGCGATCGCGGCGCTCTCCTTCATCACGTCGCCGAGCGAGCCGGTCAGCTGGACATTGCCCTTGCCCTCCATCGTCAGCACCTCGAGCGGCATCAGCACGCCGCCGACGCTCGTCCATGCGAGCCCGTTGACGATGCCGACGCTGTCTGCACGCGAGAAATAATCGTGCTGGAACTTGTGCGGACCGAGTGCTGCCTCGAGCGATTCGGGCGTGAACTGCACCTTTTTGACGTCGCCGGTCAGCAGGCGTCTCGCGCATTTTCTGCACAGCGACGCAATCACGCGCTCGAGATTGCGCACGCCCGCCTCCTTGGTGTAATAGTCGATCAGATCGTAGATCGCGGCATCGGTAATGCGCATCTGCGAGGCGGCGAGCCCGTTCTCCTTGAGCTGCTTTTTGATCAGGTGCAGCTTTGCGATGTGGAATTTCTCCTCACGCGTGTAGGAATTGAGCTCGATCACGTCCATGCGGTCGTAGAGCGGGGCGGGGATCGCGGAGGCGTCGTTCGCGGTGGTGAGGAAGAGCACGCGGCTCAGGTCGAACGGCACCTCGAGATAGTGGTCGCGGAAGGCGTTGTTCTGTGCGGCATCAAGCACCTCGAGCAGCGCGGCTGCCGGGTCGCCCTTGAAGTCGCCGGAGAGCTTGTCGATCTCGTCGAGCAGGATCAGTGGATTCATGGTCTTGCCCTGCCGCACAGCCTCCATGATGCGGCCGGGCATCGCGGCGACATAGGTCTTGCGGTGACCGCGGATCTCAGCTTCATCGCGCACGCCGCCGAGCGAGACGCGCACATAGCTGCGCCCGAGCGCCTTGGCGACCGATTTGGCGATCGAGGTTTTGCCGACGCCGGGGGGACCGACCAGACAGATGATCTGCCCGGTGAGCTCCGGCTTCATCACATGGACGCTCATCGCCTCGAGCACGCGCTCCTTGACGCGCTTCAGACCGTAGTGCTCGCGGTCGAGCAGCGCCTCCGCCTTGGCGATATCGCGCTTTTCCTTGGAATATTTGCCCCACGGAAGCGCGAGCACGCTCTCGAGATAATTGATGATGACATATGCCTCCTGCGAGCCGAGCGGCATGCGCGTGAGCTGATTTGCCTCCTTGCGCAGCTTCTCGCGAATCTCCTCGCTCGCGGGCAGTGCGTCGATCTGCTTGAGATAGCGCTGCACCTCGCCGGGACCTCCGGCAGAATCGCCGAGCTCCTCGGAGATGATCTGCAGCTGCTCCCGCAGATACATTTCGCGCTGGTTTGCGTCTGCGCGCTGTGCCATGCGGTCCTGCAGGTCTGCCTCTGCGAGCGCGACGTCGGTCTGCTGGAGCAGCCATTCCGTCAGCAGGGCAATGCGCCGGCTGAGAGCGTCTGCCTCGAGGATCTGCTGGCGGATGAGGTAGTGGCAGTCGCAGTTGGACCAGACGCTCTCGAAGAGTGCCTGCGGCTCCTCATGTGCGGCGACGATCTCGGTGTATTCCGACGGGATGCGGCGCGAGGCGCGTGCATAGTCGAGATAGGCGCGGCGCAGCAGATTGGCAGCCGCCGTGAGCCGCACCTTGCCGAAGGGCTCCTCGCCGCTGTTGCCGATCGCGAGATATTCTGCCGTCCAATAGGGAATCTGTTCGCCGGGCGGGTTCAGCACGCTGAGCCGGACGCGCTCCCTGCACCGGACGAGCACGCGCGTCGAGCCGTGCCCGCGCAGCACCTGCTGAATCTCGGCACAGACGCCGATCTGGAAGAGGTCGCCGACCTCGGGGCGGAGCACGAGCAGGTCGTGCTGTGCGGTCAGCAGAAGCATGCGATCCTTCGAGAGCGCCGCCTCAACTGCCTTGACGGACTCCGCTCTGCCGACCTCGAAGTCGAGCGCGAGCCCGGGAAACGGCACGACGCCGCGCAGTGCGACGAGCGGGGTGCCGGGGTTCTGTGATTTCTTTTGCTTTGATGCTTCCTGCATGATACGGTCCTATCTACCCTGCGCGGTGTGTGCGGTCTGTCTCTCCGTGCGCAGCCGGGGGACAGAAATCTGTTGCCCGCGTGAGATGCGGGCAGTGTGCTGTGCTTCCTATTATACCGGATTCCGCGCAAAAAAGCAAGCGGAAAGATTTGCGGGAAATGGGTATGGCATCCGCGCGGAATGATAATACGAGCGGGCGGGCAACTGCACATGGGTTGCCCTGCCCGCCCCGGAATCACGGTATTATGCCCCGATGCGCTGATTGTCTGCGCCGAGCAGAATCGGTGCAGCCTCGCCGCGCACGCATGCGGCAGTGACCAGCACCTTCCGCACATTCTTCTGCGAGGGTGCGTCGAACATCGTCTGCATCAGCACGCCCTCGAGGATCGCACGCAGACCGCGCGCGCCGGTTTTCTGTGCGATCGCCTTGGCAGCGACCTCCTTCAGTGCATCCGGCTCGATCTCCAGCTCGATGTCGTCATACCGGAAGAGCCGCGCATACTGCTTGAGCAGCGCGTTTTTCGGCTCGGTGAGGATGCGCACGAGCGACTCCTCATCCATCTCGTCAAGCGTGGTGATGATCGGCAGTCTGCCGACCAGCTCGGGCACAAGACCGAATTTGACGAGGTCCTGCGGGATGACCTTGCGGAAAATATTGTCGGTTTTCTCCTTTTTGGAGCGCACCTGCGCGCCGAAGCCCAGTGCAGAGGTCTCGGTGCGGTTGATGATGTGCTTTTCCAGCCCGTCGAAGGCGCCGCCGCAGATGAACAGGATGTTCTTTGTGTTGATCATGATCTGCTCCTGCTGCGGGTGCTTTCTGCCGCCCTGCGGGGGAACGCTGGAGATCGTGCCCTCGATGATCTTGAGCAGCGACTGCTGCACGCCCTCGCCGCTGACGTCGCGGGTGAGGGAGGTGTTCTCGGATTTGCGGGCGATCTTGTCGATCTCGTCGATGTAGATGATGCCGCGCTCGGCTGCGGGGATATCGAAATCCGCCGCCTGAATCAGGCGCAGCAGCACATTCTCGACGTCGTCGCCGACATAGCCCGCCTCGGTGATCGTCGTCGCATCGGCGATGGCGAAGGGCACGTCGAGGATCTTCGCGAGCGTCTGTGCGAGGTAGGTCTTGCCGACGCCGGTCGGACCGAGCAGCAGGACATTGCTCTTCTGCAGCTCGACGTCGTCGCCGGTGATCTCCTGCGTGCTGAGAATGCGCTTGTAGTGGTTATAGACCGAGACAGCGAGCGAAATCTTTGCCTGCTCCTGCCCGATGACATATTCGTCGAGCACTGCCTTGATCTCTGCTGGCTTGAGCAGCTTGATATCGGCGGCATCGGCAAAGCTGCGCTTTCCGGAGCCGGAGAGCTCGCGGGGCTTGCGCTTGGCGGGCGTATTGCCGTAGATCAGCTCGTAGCAATAGGTGACGCACTCCTCGCAGATGCAGGAGGCACCGGCGGAGAACATGCTGTGCACCTGATGCTCGTTTTTGCCGCAGAAATTGCAGACTCTCGGGGTTTTTGTATCTGCCATACAGCTTCCTTTCTTCTGTTTCCGGGAAATCGGGGTTGGATTTTGCGCCGGTTTGGCGCGTTTCCTTTATGCGTTCAATGTCTAATGTCAGATGTCATTAAGGTGGCAGCGCTGCGCATTGCGCTCAAGGCGTGCCGGCTGAACAATCTGACAAAGGGCTGTCCGGATAACCGGATGCCGTGCCTAACAAGTTGACAGCAGGCATGCTTTAGCAACACGCCAGCCCGGGCTCCGGGCAGCCTTTGAAAAGGCTTGAGCGAAACTTTTGCGTTGAGCTGCCGTGAGCGTTTGGGTTTCCCCGGGTTGGGAGTATTACGAAAGCAGAAGGCGCGCCAGCGCCGTGCATTGCGCCCAATGGGTGAAGATGCAAAACGGCTCGCGGAGCCAATTCGCCAGCGGGGGCTCCCCGCTTAGTCACGCTTGGAGACGACCTTGTCGATCAGCCCGTACTCCATTGCCTCCTGTGCGGTCATGAAGTAATCGCGCTCGACGTCGCGCTCGATCTGCTCGAGACTCTTGCCGGTGTTCTCGGCGAGCATGCGGTTGAGGTTTGCCTTCGTGCGCAGCAGATTGTCGGTGCGGATCTTGATATCGGTCGCCTGACCGGAGAGCCCGCCGCCCATGATCAGCGGCTGGTGGATCATGATCTCGCTGTTGGGCAGCGCCAGACGCTTGCCCTTCGTGCCCGCTGCGAGCAGAAATGCGCCCATCGAGGCAGCCAGTCCGATGCAGATGGTCTGCACGTCGCAGCGGATATACTGCATGGTGTCATAGATCGCCATGCCCGCGGTGACGGAGCCGCCGGGGCTGTTGATATACAGGGAGATATCCTTCTCCGGGTCCTGACTCTCAAGGAAGAGCAGCTGTGCGACGACAAGGCTTGCCGTCACATCGTTGACGTCCTCGGAGAGCATGATGATGCGGTCATTGAGCAGGCGCGAGAAGATATCGTAGGCGCGCTCGCCGCGGTTGGTCTGTTCAATTACGGTCGGCACAAGGCTCATAATCAGTTCCTCCTGCGGAAATACCCGCTGTTCTGTGCGGAAACCGCTTTCCGCGCAGCAGCCCTGAATGATGCATGCAGGGGGCGGGCGAAAAGCGGTTTACTTCTCTTTAGTTTTCCTCTGCCGGGGTCTCGTCAGCCGGAGTCTCCTCCCCGACGATCTCCGCATCGACGATCTCTGCCTCTTCGGCGTCCTCCGCGGCAGGCTGTGCTGCGAGGTCATTGTCGACAACGGCATTCGATTTAATCATCTCGACCACCTTGGTCACGCGCAGGTCGGTGCGGTAATCCTCACGCGGGATGCGTGCGCGCACGAGCTCGACCGGCACCTGCATCTGTGCGGCGAAATCGGTCAGTCCCTCCTCGAGCTCATCGTCGGAGACCTCGATGCCCTCGAGATCGGCGATCTTCACGAGTGCAAGGCGGAGCGTGACCTCCTTGCGTGCCTGCGGCTCATACTCGTCGCGGAGCTGCTCCATCGTCATGCCGGTCAGCTCGAGGTACTCCTTCAGCGTGAGGTCCTGATACTGCTGACGGAGCTGGTTCTCAAACTCCTGAATGTGCTGATCGATGCGGCGGTCAAACATGATCTGCGGGATCACGGCATCTGTCCCTGCAACCACCGTGTCGAAGATCGCGTTCTCGAACTGGGTCTGTGCCTGCTGCTGTGCAGACTCCTCGAGCTTTCTCCTGATGTCGGCGCGGAGCTCCTCCATCGTGTCAAACTCGGAGGCATCCTTTGCGAATTCGTCGTCAGCCTCGGGCAGCTCCTGCACGGAGACTGCGAGCAGCTTGGTCTTGAAGACTGCGGGCTTGCCGGCATAGCGCTCGTCGCCGTAGGTCTCCGGGAAGGTGACCTCGACGTCGAATTCGTCGCCGATGCTGTGCCCGACGATCTGATCCTCAAAGCCCGGGATGAACTGACCGCTGCCCAGACGGAGCGGATAATTCTCGCCCTTGCCGCCCTCGAACGCCTCACCGTCGATGAAGCCCTCGAAGTCGATCTTGACCTCGTCGCCGAGTGCGGCGGGTCTGTCGTCGACATCGACAATACGCGCCTGACGTGCACGCAGCGCCTCGATCTGCTGGTCAATATCGGCATCGGTGACCTCGCGCACGACCATCGGTGCGTGAATGCCCTTGTATTCGCCGACCGTGACCTCCGGATAGGTGATGAGCGTTGCCTTGAGCACGGCGCCCTCAGCCTTGCTGTAGGAGACCATCTCGACGGACGGGCGGTCGACCAGCGTGATGCCGAGCTCTGCGATGATCGCATCGAGCTGCTGCGGAATCAGGCTGTTGACGGCATCCTCGACGAATGCGTCCTCGCCGTAGAGCTTCTCGACGATCCTGCGCGGTGCCTTGCCCTTGCGGAAGCCCTTGATCTGGATATTTTTCTTCTGGCGCTGATAGACCTGCTCGCAGGCAGCCTCCAGCTCCTCGGGAGCGATCGAGAAGGTGATCTCCCTCATATTCACATCGGTTTTCACATCGGATACCAGACTCATTGTGTTGTTCCTCCAATTATCAGATTCTTATCATTCCGGCGCGGGCATCCAGCCATCTGCGCCGTTTCACGCAATAGCGTCCAGACACTTTATTATAGCATACCCGCAGATATTTTTCCAGCGCTTTTGTCTGTTTCTTTGTTTCCTCCAGTTTATACCACGATTTGTGGAACAAACTGTACATAATCTCCAGCGATCAGGTGATAGCAGATGCCGTCGCGTTCCCCGTTGATCGCGTGCGACTGCGCCTTGCCGTGCACATGCCCGTACCAGCAGTCGGTGACGGGGAATTTCCAGAGCTCCTCGAGGATCTCCCAGTTGCAGCTCGCGCCGTAGATCGGCGGATAGTGCAGAAACGCGATCGGCTTCAATCCCGCATCGACTGCCGACTGCAGTGAGACGCGCAGACGCTGTGCCTCTCTGGCGTTGACCTTTGCGTTTGCGGGCTCGCCGGGCTCCATGTTGACCCACCCGCGCGTGCCGCAGATGCCGTATTCGCCGTAGGCATAGTGGTTGTTGTGCAGGATGTGCAGCGTTGCGAGCCTGTTCTCCGCAAAGAATGCCTGCATCTTCTTCACCGTGCACCACCAGTAATCGTGATTGCCCTTTAATATGATCTTCTCGTGCCCGGGGAGCGCGTTGAGCCATGCGAGATCGGGCAGCGCCTCACTGAGGTCCATGCCCCACGAAATGTCCCCGGCGAGCACGACGGTGTCGGCATCGGTGATGCGCCCGCGCCATGCTGTTTCGAGCAGCTCCGTGTGATTTTCCCACCCGGCGAAAATATCCATCGGCTTTCTGACGCCGAAGGAGAGGTGCGTGTCGCCGATGACAAACAGGCTCACTCGATTCCCAGCCTCACCCTGACATATTCCGGCATATCCTCGCGGTGCACGGAATCGGTGAAGCGGACCTCCTTGTTTTTCAGCTCGGCAAGCGCCTTCGGGATCGCCATGCCGGAGCGCTTGCGGAGCGCGTCGAGCACGGCGTATTCGTCGTCCGCACCGACCGTGCCGCCGATCGCCTCGAGCACAGCCGCGCCGAACTTATAGGGGTTCGCGGTCGAAGCGACGAGCATCGGGAGCTTCTCTGCGGATTTGGCGGTGAAGTCGCGCGCTGCCGCAATGCCGACCGCGGTGTGCGTGTCGGAGAGGTAGCCGTTCTCGGCAAAGACCGCACCGATCGTTGCCTTGGTCGCGGCATCGTCATAGTATGCTGCGGAGAATTCCGCCTGAATGCGGTGCATGAGCTCGACCGGAACCTCATATCTGCCGGTCTGTTTCAGCGCGCCGAACCATTCGCGGATCTGCGCGTCGTCATTGCCGGTCATGTGATAGAGCAGGCGCTCGAGATTGCTCGAAATGAGAATATCCATCGACGGGCTGACGGTCGCGTGGAAGGCGCGGTTGCGGTCGTAGACGCCGGTGTTGATAAAATCGGTCAGCACGTTGTTGATGTTGGAGGCGCAGACCAGATGCCGGATCGGCACGCCCATCTGCTTTGCGTACCACGCGGCGAGGATGTTGCCGAAATTGCCGGTCGGGACGGTGACGGCAAAGCCCTGCTCCTCGTCCGTGATGCCCTTTTCGAGCATCGTGACATAGGCGGAGACATAGTAGACGATCTGCGGCACGAGGCGTCCCCAGTTGATCGAATTGGCAGAGGAGAACTGCAAGCCGTTCTCGTCGAGCGACGCCTGCATTTCGGGGTCGGTGAAGATCGCCTTGACGCCGTTCTGGCAGTCGTCGAAATTGCCCCTGACCGCGCAGACGCGGACATTTTCGCCCTCCTGCGTCTGCATCTGGCGCTTCTGCATCGAGCTCACGCCGTCCTCGGGATAGAACACCATGATCTTCGTGCCCGGCACATCCTGAAAGCCCGCGAGCGCCGCCTTGCCGGTGTCGCCGGAGGTCGCCGTCAGAATGACGACCTCTCTGTCGATGCCGGTTTTCTTCACGGCGCGGGTGAGAAAATGCGGCAGAATCTGCAGTGCCATATCCTTGAAGGCGCAGGTCGGACCGTGCCAGAGCTCGAGCAGCATCGTGCCGTCCGCGAGCGTCGCGAGCTCCTGCACGTTCGGCGTCTCGAAGCTGCCGGTCTCATACGCATTGTGCGTGCACTCGCGCAGCTCGTCCTCCGTGAAATCGGTCAGATAGAGCGCGAAGAGCCTTGCGGCGCGCTCCGCGTAGGAGAGCCCCTTGAGCGCCTCGAAATCGGCGGCAGTCAGCTCCGGAACGGATTCGGGCACGAACAGACCGCCGTCTGCGGAGATGCCCTGAGCGATCGCCTCTGCGCTCGAAACGGAGAGCGCGCTGTTTCTTGTGCTGTGATAGATCATGATATTTCCTCCTTGCGGTATTGCCGCAAAATCAGTGTATTTCCGTCATATAAGAATCGTAGCTCGAGGTACCGAGCCGGATCAGCGTATTGTAAAGCTCGCGCACCGTTGGATTTTCCGAGCAGCGCAGATAACTCCACTTCTGAAGTTTCTCGATCAGATTCCGCTTGCTTTTATAATCCTTCACGGGGTCCTTCGCGACGTATGCCAGCTTCTTCTTATAAGACCGGAGCTTCTGAATGAACTGCGGGTCTGCCTCGTGCTGCCTGCAAAGCTGCCTTGCGCGCTCCAGCTGCGGAACGATCTCGTCTGCGCTCTGTACCGCAACGCAGAAGCACGATCTTGCCTCTTCGTAGGTGTATGCCGTTTTCTTGATCAGCAGGGGAAAATTGCTGTATTCCACCGCCACAGTCTCATTCAGAAATCCAATGATCCGGCGGTTCAGTTCGATATCGTCGATTTTTGTCACGGAGAGCCACCGGTCGAAATTGTTGTCGCAGAAACCCTCAATGATGATCTCTCCGTCGTTTGCATAATAGACCCGTGTGCTGTAGTCCCGCGTTCTGGGGCAGTATTTCGGAATGACCGCGTCCTCCGGCGTCAGCAGATTATACTGCATCAGATCAGAATACGGGCTCTCCGGCTCGCGGATGTGCCGGCTGACTTCAATTTTCTGTTTGAACGGGAGAATCTCGTCTGCCGATTCCAGCATCGCGGAATAACAGTACATCATCCGGTTCTTGCCGTATTTCACGATGCCCTCTGCCGAGTAGTCAACCAAATAATGCGTCCGTTCCATCTTCATGATATATGCAAAGATTTCGCGGTTCGTTTCCAGATCATCCGCTTTTGTCACGGAGCACCAGAAGACATATGCGGTCGTTGTGATGCCGAAAATCACGACCTCGTCATCAACGAAGAACACCTTCACATGACGGTCATTCTCCCCGGGCACGAACAGCATTTTCTCAGAGTGCTTTTCGCCGATCAGATTCAGTCCGGCAATGTCCATTGTTCCGCCCTCTCTTTCAGTAGCCCGTCGCGTCAAAGGCGTTTTCCAGATATTCGATATGCCGCACGAAGCTGCCGGAGATCTCGACCTCGGCAACATCAAAGCGCGGCTGCAGATCAACGGGATTGCGCAGTAAATACTGCTGTGCCGCATGGATCAGATGCGCCTGCTTTTTCGCATCGACCGCCGCCGCGCCGGAGACCATCGCCCCGGGGCGCCGCGTCTTGACCTCGACAAAGAGCAGACATTCGCCCATTTTTGCGACAATGTCGATCTCGCCGCCGCGCACCGTGAAATTGCGGCAGAGGAGCTCCGCACCCCGGCTTTCAAGATACGCGCAGACGGCGTCCTCGCCGCGGTTCCCGGCAGCGCGTTTACTTTCCCTGCCGCTCATAATACTTTTTGAGGAATGACATTCTGTGCGCGGGGCAGGGACCGTATTCGTCGATGGCGGCATAGTGCGCCTTTGTGCCGTAGCCCTTGTGCGCCGCAAAGCCGTACTGCGGATATTGCAGGTCCAGCTCGCGCAGCGCCGCGTCACGGGCGGTCTTGGCGAGCACCGATGCCGCCGCGATGCTTGCGGATTTCGCATCGCCGCCGACCAGCGTCCCGACCGGCATCGGCACGACCGGCGGCTGATTGCCGTCCGTCAGCACGAAATCGGGCGTGACAGAAAGCCCCTCGACCGCTCTGTGCATTGCCAGAAGCGCCGCCTGCAGAATGTTGAGCCGCTCGATCTCCCCGACGCTTGCCGACGCGATGCAGTATGCGGCAGCCTGCGCCATAATGATCGGTGCGAGCGCCTCGCGCTTTGCCTCGGAGAGCTTCTTGCTGTCGTTGAGCCCGGGGATCGTCAGCCCCTCGGGGAGAATGACCGCCGCGGCGTACACGTCGCCCGCGAGCGGACCGCGCCCGGCTTCGTCCACGCCGCAGAACACCGGAAACTGCTTCCGGATTTCACTGTCATATGCAAACAGTTCGCTGTAGATTTTGAGCTGTCGTGCCATTGCCGCCCGCCTCCGTTTCAGTTCTCCGTCAGAACTTTGTCCAGATCAACATAATAGCGCGCCGGGTCATCCCGGTCGATGCAGACCGGAATCTGTCTGCCCGAGAGCTGCGCCGTCAGGTCCTCCTGAAAGCTGCCGCTGTAATAATCCCGCATTTCGCCGAAGGGGTCTCTGCCGCACAGCTTTGCCCGATACACGGGTCTGCCGTTGAATGTGACATTGAGGAGCGGCTCGACGCAGACAAACTCCGCCGTGATCCATTCGCCGGACGCTGTGATTCTCTTCCTCCGGTAAGCCAGCCGGAACGTGATGCCGAGAAAGCCCAGTCCGAGTACCAGAAACAGCACGCCGAGCCCGAGAAATGTTCCTGAAAACGACCGGAGCTGTCCGTGCATGTCCGCCTGCTCGCCGAACTGCTTCATCTCATTGCCGACAACAATGCCGACGGCGATCAGCAGCGCGCCGGTAAAGGCAAAGATCGCTCCGATCCGCACGAGCGGTGAGCGCCCCGGCTTATTTTTTCTGCTCATATTCTGTTCCACGCTGTCTCACGGCTTCTCGAGCGTGATGCGCCCGAGCTTTGTGCCGCGGAATTCATCGAGCAGCATGATCGCTGCGCGCTCGGTGTTGGGCACGCCGCCCGGGAGCAGCATGCCGCGGTTTTTCGCCGCCTGCTCGAGCAGCGGGAAGCCGTCGCCCTCTGCGTCTGCTGCAATTTTCCAGCGCTCTGCCAGTGCGGCGGGATATTCGTTGTGCAGCAGTGTCAGCAGTCTTGCCGCGAGCGCCTCTGTGTCGAGAATATCGTCGCGGATGGCGCCGGTCAGTGCAAGCCGCACCGCAGCCTCCTGATCGTCGAGCTTGGGCGCGAGAATGCCCGGTGTATCGAGCAGCTCAACGCCGTCAGCGGTTCGGAGCCATTGCTGTGTGCGCGTGACGCCGGCTC
The DNA here is from genome assembly GCA_016288755.1 of Oscillospiraceae bacterium. Classification (GTDB taxonomy): domain Bacteria; phylum Bacillota; class Clostridia; order Oscillospirales; family Ruminococcaceae; genus Firm-04. The sequence continues at coordinate 5,776 of JAEELE010000093.1, read as the reverse complement.
TGTCCTCTGCCTTTGCGCGGTTTTTGCCGCAGAGCCTGTTGATCAGCGAGGATTTACCGACATTGGGAATGCCGAGGATCATCACGCGGATGGGTCTGCCGGTCATGCCCTTCTCGGCGTATTTCGCAAGCTGACTTTTGAGCAGCTCGCGCAGGGCGGGCGCAAAGCCCTTGACACCCTTGCCGCCCTTGCTGTCGCAGGTGATGACCGCGCAGCCCTCTTTTTTATAGTATTGCATCCAGCGGGCGGTGAGGTCGGGGTCTGCCATATCCGCCTTGTTGAGAATGACGAGCCGCGGCTTGCGCCTTGTCAGCTGCTGCAGCTCGGGATTGTGGCTTGCGCGCGGGATGCGTGCGTCGAGCAGCTCTGCGACGGCATCGACGAGCGGCAGGCTCTTGGCGATCTGCCTGCGCGTTTTTGCCATGTGCCCGGGAAACCACTGGATATCCTTCATGTCCTCCATACCGGAGCTGCTCCTTTCTTTCAGAATGCGGAGAAACGAAAGCCGTTTCTCATTCGATTTTGCCGAAGGCGGAGAACGGCGCGACGCGGAAAACGACCTCGCCGATGATATCCTCCTCGGGAATGAGCCCGACCGTCGGATGGCGGCTGTCCCGCGAGATATAGCGGTTGTCGCCGAGCACGAACACATAGCCCTCGGGCACGACGATCGGAAAGCGGAATGCACCCTCGTCGCGCTTGGTCAGCGAGCTGATATACGGCTCATTCAGCTTTTCGCCGTCGACATAGACCGCGCCCTCGCTGAAGTCAATGCGGACCTCCTGCCCGCCGGTCGCGATCAGCCGCTTGACGATGCGCTTGCCGAGCCCCTCGCCCGCGACCAGATTGTTGTTCGCGTCAAAGGTGTAGGCTTTCTTGCTGTCGATGATGAGGATATCGCCGCGCTCGAACTCGGTGCCGACCCGCATGACAAACAGCCGGTCGTTGGGCTCGAGCGTCGGGAGCATGGATTCGCCCTCAACATCTGCAATACAGAATACATACGCAAACAGGACGATGACGACAAAGATCGACGAAAGCACCGCCCCGATCAGGTCGAGTGCGTCGTTTGCAAAATCCTTCGAGGTGTATTCCTCATCTTCGGGCTGCTCCTCTGCGGGCTGCTCCGCCGGCGCTTCGGCTGCTGTTTCCGTCGATTCGGGGGCAGTCTCCTGCACGGTATCAGCTACAGCTTCGGCAGCCGTTTCCGAAGCCTCTGGGACCGGCTCCTGCGGCACGCCGGCTTCGGGGCGCTTTTCTTCTTCCATTGCGAAACGCTCCTTTCTGCTCAGCGCCACAGCCACGCGAACTGGTCGGTCCACTTGGTGATGCGCGTATCCTCGCGGTTATAGCGCAGCACGACCGCCCCGAGCACCTGCTCCTCGGGGATCAGCCCGATGAGACCGTTGCGGCTGTCGGTGCTGTGCAGGCGGTTGTCGCCCATGACAAAGATATACCCCTCGGGCACGGTGAACGGATAGCGGAAGGCGCCGTCATCGCGCGTGGTGAGGTCGGCGATGTAGTCCTCGGGGAGCTGCACGCCGTCAACCGCGACGGTGCCGTAGCCCTTCCGGAAGTCGATATTGATCTGCTGGCCGCCGGTCGCGATCACGCGCTTGACGAGGATCGAGCCGTAGCCCTCGCGCTGTGCGACCTGCGTCTGCTCTGCATCGGTGAAATAGCCCGATTTCTGGTCGTCGATGACGACGATCCTGCCGGTTTTCGGCTCCGGACAGAGCGTCAGCATCAGCAGGCTGTCCTTGTCGTAGAGCGTCGGCACCATCGAGGAGCCGTCGACCGTGACAGGCTTGAGTACATAGGTGAACAGCAGCATAAAGACAAAAAATGTGGTGACAGCGGCTTCGATCAGGTCCAGCATGTCAAAGAATGCGCCCATCAGCGTCAGCGGCTGCTCCGTCTCCTGCTCTGCCTCCTGCGGCGTTTCAGCCTCATGGGCTGTCTCCTCCGTCAGCGTCGGATCTGTGCTCTGCGGCTTTTGCTCCTCCATGATACTGCACCTCCCATTCTTATTTCAGGGCGAATGCCCGCATAAAACAAAAGGGGGACTGGCACCAGTCCCCTTTCGCTTGGTTTGCAATCAACGAACCAGTCCCTTGACCTTTGCCGCCTTGCCGACTCTGCCGCGCAGATAGTAGAGCTTTGCTCTGCGGACAACGCCTCTGCGGACGATCTCGACCTTGTCGACAGCCGGGGAGTGCAGCGGGAACACGCGCTCGATGCCGACACCGTGTGCAACTCTGCGAACGGTGAAGGTCTCGCTGATGCCGCCGTGCTTCTTGGCGATGACAGTGCCCTCGAATGCCTGAAGACGGTATTTCTCCGCCGTCTCCCAGATGCGGACGAACACCTTGACGGTGTCGCCGACGTTAATCTCCGGGACATTCTCCTTCATGCTGGACTTGCTGATCTGCTCCAATGCGTTCATAGTGGGATACCTCCTTGATTTTTTTACGGACGTTCATGTGTGCCGCCCCTGCGTGCGCACAGCGGACCGTCCCTTGTTGAATGTGAGCGGATACTATATAATATAAACAGCACCCGCTGTGCATCCGCAACGCGCCGGTCAAGCACCGGCGGATATTGAAATGCTGTATTATTATACCACATATTTCGCAGGATTGCAAGCCTTTTTTCAATTTTCTATTGAAAAATCCAAACCGAAATGCTATACTATTATAGCTACTATTACCAGCCCGGAGCAATGAGAAGTGAGAAATGAGAAGTGAGAAGTTAGGAGTGAGGCAGAAGTGAAAGTGACGGAACAACTCCTCACTCCTCACTGCTCACTCCTCACTTGACCTCCTACCTGCTCCCTCCCTCACTTTCTCCCTTCTCATTTTCAAAATAATTTCGTCTCCGTGTAATCTGCGCTGCGGTTTCGTTGTCTATCATTACAGAAGCGCTTCCGCAGGGAATCATAACGACCGACAAGAAAGGAGGTACGCTGCCATGCAGGACAGTGAAATGCTCGGGATGTTTCAGAGCCGCAACGAAGCCGTGCTCACCCATGTCGAGAAACAGTTCGGCAGCTACTGCTACACCATCGCCTACAACATTCTCGGAAATGAACAGGATGCGGAGGAATGTGTCAACGACACATGGATCAACCTCTGGAACAGCATCCCGCCCGCAGCCCCCGACAACTTCTACGCCTTCACCGCGGCGGTCACGCGCAACATCGCAAAGAACCGCTGGAAGGCACAGCACCGGCAGCGCAGGGGCGGCGGTGAGGCAGCAGTCGCGCTGGAGGAGCTGCTCGGTGAGCCCGCAGCAGGCGACGACGTCGAGCGCGAGGTCGATTCGCACGCACTCGGCGAGGCACTGAACGCCTTCCTCGGCACACTGTCCGCCGATCACCGGAAAATCTTTGTGCAGCGGTACTGGTATTTCTGCCCGGTCGATGACATTGCAGAGGATCTGGGCATCACGAAAAGCAAGGTCACTGTGACGCTGATGCGCACGCGCAAAAAGCTGCAGGACTATCTGGAGAAGGAGGGATTACTGTGAAGCCCGAACAGATTTTTGAAATGACGGAGCATATCTCCGCCGACTATATCACAGAAGCAAAGCCGAAGAAGCTCCGCACCGGAGAGGTCATCCCCGCGGCGGACACATGGCATGAGACTGCGCCGGAGCAGATCGCCGATTCGCGGTCCGGAAAAATCCTTCACTATATTACGACGGGATTTGCGGCAGCCGCAGCTCTGGCACTGGTCATCGGCGGCGGTATGCTCATCAGCCGCATGAATAAGCCGAATATCGCCGATTCCGGTCAATCCGGCGAGAGCTCGCTGAACAGCACGAATGACAGCAGAGCGGACAGCGCCGTTGACAGCCGGCAGGAAAGCGCTGTCACCGAACCCCTGACCGGCGGGTATGCCGCGGGCAGAGAGGCCGCACAGAACGATTTTGCGGCAGGCAAGGCGGAGATCACGCTCGACGGCAAAATGGCGGTCATGATCAACAAGATTTACAAGGACAGCAATACGGTCGTGATGTTGCCGTTCCAGTCCGATGCCATTTCCGCAGTGCTCCCGGCGGAGATCATTGCGCAGATGAAGGAGGGCGAAGCCTATACGCTGGTCTTCGACAATGCGGCATTCACCGCCGCTGTCCCCGAACTGCTCTGGAGCGACGGCTATTTTGACGCGATGCTGATGCACAACGCGAATGCCGCACTGCTTCCGGTCAGCTCGGTCCACACCCCGCAGGACGGCGAATACGGTCTGGACTGCGATACGCTTCGCTGGAGCAAGCCCACTCAGGGCGATGCCGCCTATGCAGCGGAATTCCGCAGAGGCTACGACGCCGTCCTCAGCGAGAACCGCGCAGACCGCGAGGTGGAGCTGAACGGCTCCTATACCGCGACGATCCTTGAGCTTCTGCCTAGATACGGCGGTACGGATGAGATCGGCGCCGCGATGGTGACGGTCAAGGGGCTGGCAGAGCAGCCGGTCTATCTGACACTGCCGTCGACCGTTTTCGCCTCCGGGCTGACTGCCGGCAAGACCTACACCTTTACGATCAGCGGCTCCCGCGCATCGGTCCGCTGGGAGGGCGAGGAGACCGAAATGCCGGCACCGTCCTATCTGCTGTTCAGCGGGATCGGCTACAGCCTTGCGGACAGTGTGCATGAAGCGACCACAGAGGAGCTTGCGCAGGACGCATGGCGCGTCACCGCGAGCCGTCAGACCCGCACCGAGAAGGAGCAGCAGTCGCTCGATGCAAAGCGCGGCAGCTTCAGCAGCGCAGAGTACCGCCGCGACAGCAAGAACCTCTATTTCGAGAATGAGACCGTCTATGCGCCCTATGCCGGTGTCGGCGACATGCTGACACGCGTGCAGCGCACAACCGTTCTGCCGCCCGAATACTACGCACTGTCTGACGGCGAGCAGCTTTTCACCTTTGATGAAGGAAAGATCTGCCGTGCCGGCGAGAGCAAGCCGGTCGCGACGATCGACCCGGTCGCACTCGGCATCACCGCGGATACACTGACCGTGCAGCAGGAAATTCCGGCAGCGATCGCGCATGTCAGCGGCGACTGGTACTTCCTCGTGATGGACTATGTCGACAACGGCGCCCTGAACGGCAAATTTATGTTCTGGTTTGATATCAAGACCGGTCAGGTCATCGTCGCAAACGACACCGGTCTGTTCCTCGGCTCCGATCTGCTCTATCCGGCAGCGGACGGCAAGGGCGTCTATGCACAGAGCAGAGATACGTTCTATTACTTCGCAGTGCCCGGCGAGGGCAGCAACAAGACCTACAGCATCGCGGAGGCACAGATCGACCCCTCCCTGCCGCTCTTCAACGGCACCGACTATAACTGGGCACTCTGCGGCAGCAAGCTGTACTGGTTCTGCATCAAGGACGGTCAGCTGCACACCCTCGACACGGCGACCGGCGCACAGAGCGTCCTGAAGACGCAGGAGCCGATCCTCAGCCTCAGCGGCATCGGCGGCAGACTGTTCGGCATCTCCGGGAACGACCCGTCGGTCCTGCTCGAGATCGACCCGGCAACCGGCAGCACCAGGCATCTGGTCGACCTCAGCGCACGCATCGGTAAGATCACTAGCCTTAAGGGCGGCATTACGGCGGAGATGAAAAATACAATCGCCGAAACAGCACAGTTCGCCGGCATCGAAGCGATCTGGGACGACATGCTGCTCGCAAAGCTCAACGGCGACATGTTCGCGCTCTATCAGTTCACCGATGACAGCCTGATAATCCTCTGCGGCAATGAGGCACCGGATGC
>JAEELE010000092.1 GCA_016288755.1 Oscillospiraceae bacterium | reverse complement strand
GAAACCGGAGGAAACTATGCTGTTTCTGATCTCTCTGCCGGTCGCCGTGTGCATCGCATGGCTGACCGCCGGCGCGCTGAAAAAGCATTCCGCGCCGTTTTATCTGACCGCCGCCGTTCTGAGCGCCACGGCGGTGCTTGCGGCACAGCTGCACCCGTCTCTGCCCGCATGGGTCACCGATGCTCTGCTGGATCCGCTGACAAAGGGTACGCTCGCTGCTGCGCTCTGGGCGGTCGTCATGTGGCTCGGCGCGCTCCCGCGGTCGTGGCGTGCGCCGCTGAAACGCCTGATGCCCGTGCGCGGGCAGCTCTCGATCATTTCGGCGATCCTGACGCTCGGGCACGCGGTCGGCTTCGGGATATCATGGTTTCCGCGCTGGCTCTCCCGCGCCGACGGGCTCAATTTCACGGTCTGTGTGCTGCTTTCCGCGATCATGCTTCCGCTGACCGTGCTCTCCGTCCGGAAAATTCGCGCGAGGATGAACGGGAAACGCTGGAAGCGCATTCAGCGGCTGGCGTATGTGTTCTACGTCCTGATTCCCGTGCATGTATTCGCGCTGAATGCTGCGCGCGCGAAAAACGGGCGCGACGGCGCACTGTTCAGCCTGACGGTCTACGCCGCGGTATTCGGCGGCTGGGCGGTATGCCGTCTGCACAAATGGTATGTCACCGCGAAAAAGCCCGTGCGCCGTGCCCTGCCGGATACGGCGGCTGCGGTGCTGTTTGCGGGGCTGATCGCCGGGACATGCTTTGCTTTCCGCGCGGACAGGCGCCCGGAGACGGACACCCCCGCACGCGGCGTCACAGCGGAGGAACGCACTGCGGATTCCGCACCGGAGCAGACCGGCTCCGCGTCCGAAACGACAACGACCCGGCAGACCGCCGAAACGACCGCGCCCGTCACAGTGCCGTCAGACAGCACCGAGGCAACAGAAGATACTGCGCAGCCTGACGCGGATGAGACCGTTTTCGTCACAACGGGAGCGGCTGAATCCGCAGCGGTCACGACATTAAGCACGACTGCTGCCGTTTCGGCGACCGTCACGGCGGCAACGACCGAAGCCGTTACCGCCGCAACAACGACCGAATCGACCGCCGCCCCCGCGCTGAAATACAGAAACGGCAGCTACGAGGTCTCGGCGATGGGCTACGACGGCATGGTCCGTCTGACCGTCACGGTCGAAAACGACCGCATCACCGAAATCACCGGCGATACCGACGAGGAGGACGACAGCTTTTTCCGCGACGCCAAAACGCGCATGATCCCGGCGATCCTCGCGGCGCAGAGCCCCGATGTCGACGGCGTTTCCGGCGCGACCTACAGCTCCGCGGCGATCCGGAAATGCGTGGAGCAGGCTTTGGCGCTCGCGGCAAACTGACTTGACAATTCCCGACAGAATCATTATAATAGAACCGGCGGCGAAACGCAGTCATGCCGCCGAGCTGTTGAAACAGGGAGGCTCTGCCATGAAAACGATCTGCGCTGCGGCAATGCTGTCGCTGCTCCTGCTGACGGGCTGCACGTCTGCGCAGGATTCCGGGGTGCATTCCCGCGAGCTCTTCGCGATGGACACCTACATGAGCCTCAAGGCGTACGGCGCCCATGCGGAGGAAGCCCTCGGGGAGGCGGCTGCGAAGATCAACGATCTCGAAGGGCAGCTCTCGGTCACGGACACAGGCAGCGAGATCTATGCGGCAAATCACGCGGGGGGCAGCGCGGTGCCGATCTCCGCGGAGACCGCCGCGATTTTGCAGGAGGCGCGCAGAACCGCCGCAGAGAGCGGCAACGCCCTGCAGATCTCGGTCTATCCGCTCGTGCGCACATGGGGCTTCACGACGGGGGAGTACCGCGTTCCGGCGGATTCGGAGCTCGCGGCGCTGTGCACACATGTCGGCGATGCGCGCATTTCGTTCGACAGCAGCACGCTCACCGTTCCCGCCGACATGGAGATCGACCTCGGCGCGCTCGCGAAGGGCTTCGCCGGTGACGCGGCGGCGGAGATCATGCGCAGGCACGGCGTCACCTCGGCGATCATCAATCTCGGCGGCAATGTGCAGGCGGTCGGCACCAAGCCCGACGGCAGCAAATGGACCGTCGGCGTGCGCGACCCGTTCAACGAGAATCAGCTGTGCGGCACGGTGCATGTTGCGGACAAGGCGGTCGTCACATCGGGCAATTACGAGCGCTGCTTCACCGCGGAGGACGGCACGAAATACTGGCATATCATCGACCCGGCGAGCGGGCGCCCCGCCGACAGCGGGCTCTGCTCGGTGACCGTGATCGGCGGCAGCGGGCTGCGCTGCGATGCGCTCTCGACGGCGCTCTTTGTGGAGGGCACCGAGCGTGCGGCGGCACATTGGCGCGCCTGCAGCGACTTCGAGATGGTGCTGGTCACCGCTGAGATGATCTATGTGACCGAGGGCATTGCCGGCGATTTTTCCGTCGGCTCGACGCTCCCGTTCGAGGTGCTCCGCCGATGAAGACGAAGCTGATCTATAGTGCTGCCGCGGCGGTTCTGGTGCTTGCTGCGGTGCTGTCATGGTTTATTCTGCGCCCCTCGGAGCGGCAGCTGATCGAGATCGTGCAGGACGGCACCGTGCTGCAGCAGATCGACCTTTCCCGGGCGGAGAATCAGGTCATCCGCATCGGCAGCCCCGACGGCAGCTCGTATAATCTCGTCTGCATTGAAAACGGCACCGTGCGCATTTCGGAGGCGGCATGCCCCGATCAGACCTGCGTGCACATGGGCGTTCTGCGCTCGGACAGCCTGCCGATCGTCTGCCTGCCGAACCGCCTTGTCGTGCGCTTTGCGGAGGACAGCCAATGAAAACGAAGCGCATCGTGCTGCTCGGTCTGCTGACGGGGCTTGCACTCATTCTGTTCATCGTCGAGCTGCGCATCCCGAATCCGTTTCCGATCCCGGGGGTGAAGCTCGGGCTCGCCAATATCGTGACGGTGTATGCGGTGTTCCGGTTCAAGCCGCAGGAGACGGCGCTGACCGTCGCGGCGCGCGTGCTGCTCGGCGCGATGTTCGGCGGCAATCCGTCCGCACTGCTCTACAGCGCCGCAGGGGCGTTCTGCTGCCTGCTCGGGATGCTGCTGCTCAGGCGGGCATTGCCGGAGAAGCAGCTCTGGTTCTGCAGCGTCATCGGCGCGATGCTGCACAATGTCGGGCAGATCGCGGCGGCCTGCGCGGTCATGGGCTCGCTGAGCGTGATCGCCTATCTGCCGATGCTGCTGCTGACGGGCTCTGCGGCGGGGCTCTTCACCGGGCTGACCGCGCAGCTGCTGCTCTCGCGGATGCATTTTTCCGACTGCTGACGCATTTCTCACTACTCATTTCTCACTTCTCATTTCCCCGCTGTGCCTGCTCTTCCGCGGTGCCTATTGACTTTCCGCCTGTTTCATGATACAATAGGAGTGAAAATTCAGCCCGGAAGGAGCACCGTGATGGACAAACTGTTTCTGAATGAACTGCGCAGCTGCAAAGAGGAGATCGACCGCGCCGTGCAGAACGATTCCTTTCTGTCGGAGATCGTGCCCAACGACTGCACAGAGCTGATTCCTTCGTATCTGCGCGCATTTCAGCAATTCTCCAACGGCGGCAAGCGCATCCGTGCGTATCTGGTCAGGCTCGGCTATGAGATGACCGCAGGCGCGCCGGATCCGAGGATTCTGCTGCCCGCGCTGTCCTATGAGGTCTTTCAGTCGAGCATTCTGATCCACGACGATATCATCGACGAGAGCGACACCCGCCGCGGCATGCCTGCGATGCATGTCACGCTCGGCGACGGGCAGACCGGACGCTCCAAGGCGATCTGCATCGGCGATATCGGGCTGTTTGCGGCGATCGATCTGGTCGCGCGCGCGGATTTCGACCCGCAGCTTGTGCTGCGCGCCGTGCGGCATCAGGTGAAGGTGTTTGAATACACCGGTGCGGGCGAGATCAAGGATATCGAGCTTGCAGAGCTGGACCGTGCATGGGAGGACCGCATTCTGCGCATGTATATGCTGAAGACCTCTTGGTATACGATCATCGGACCGCTCCAGCTCGGCGCGATCTTGGCGGGCGCGGATGAGGCGTTCCTCAGCAGGATCGAGCAGATCGGGCTCGCGATGGGCATCGCGTTTCAGATCATGGACGACGTGATCGGCATTTTCGGCAAAAGCGACGTGATCGGGAAATCCAATCTCTCCGACATGCAGGAGGGCAAGCAGACCGTGCTGACAGCGCACTTCATGGAGAATGCCACCCGCGCACAGGCAGAGGAATTCCGGCGGTATTACGGCGTGCGCGAGAGCGGCGCGGAGGCGCTGGCGGCGGTGCAGGCGCTGCTCCGTGCGGCGGGCAGCTATGACTACGCGATGAATCTGTGCCGCGATTACGCAGAACGTGCGGGCGCCGGAATCGCAGAGCTCCCGGTTGAGGAGAAATACCGGCAGATTCTGCGGAGCTTTCTGGATTATCTGTGCAGCCGCAGCGTCTGAGCACGGCAGTCACTTTGATTTGAAGCGGTATCACAGAATAACACAACAGCAGGAGGGAGCCCCTTTCGCGGGAGCTCCCTTTCTGTTTTTCACAGGTCCTCCGCACAGTCGGAATACATCAGCTCGCGCAGCATTTTTCCGCCGATGCAGTCCTCACGGAAAGCCGCCGTGCAGGAAAAGCCGTTTTTCTCGTAGAAGTGTCTGGCACGGGTATTCTCCTCGAGCACCCAGAGCAGAATAGCGGAAAAGCCGCGTGCGTGCAGCTCGTCGGTGCAGCGGCGCAGCAGGGGAGCGCCGAATCCGCGCCCTGTGTATTCCGGCAGAAAATAGATCGAAACGATCTCGCCGTGATCGGGGTATTCCTCCCAGCGCGATCGGCAGACGGATGCCGTACCGATGAGCTGTCCGTCCTCCTCCGCGACCAGCGTGAGCATGCCCGGCTTTGTAATGCGGTCAGCCCAGCGCCCCGCGGGAATGCTGTCGAGCCATGCCTGCGGGATGATGCCCCTGTATGCGGATTTCCAGCTCTGCTCGTAGATGCGGCTGATTTCGGACGGACTGTCGTCCGGTGAGAGAAACCGGATCACCATTTCGTTGCCCTCCTTCGCTGTGATCTGCTCTCATTGTAGCACACGGCGCGGCGCTTGTCAACCCGTGAGAAGCGCTCCGCATGCCGTGTAAAGTCTGTGTAAAATTTGGCAGAACCTCTTGTTTTTACGGGTGCGATTTGGTATAATAATACACAGCGCGTATCTGCGTGAGCAGAACGCGGAATGTGACGGCAGGAGGTTCATCTTTCTCATGAAGCATTATCTGGAGCCGACGGACGCTGTGCTCCGCGAGGTCAGGAGCAGTGCAGACGGTCTGACCGCGGAGGAGGCGGCAAAGCGTCTGAGCGAGCACGGTCCGAATCTGCTTGAGGAGCCGCCGAAAAAAACGACGCTGCAGCGCTTTCTGGAGCAGTTCAGGAATCCGATGATTCTTGTGCTGCTGGCTGCCGCGGTGATTTCGGCAGTCACCGGTCTGATCGGCGACGGCAGGCTCGATGCCGACGTGTTTATCATTTTGTTTGTCGTGATCGCGAACGCCGTACTCGGTGTATATCAGGAAAACAAGGCGGAGGCGGCGATCGCCGCTTTGCAGGCGATGAGCGCCGCACAGAGCAAGGTGCTCCGCTCCGGCGAGCTGACCGTGATTCCGAGTGCGGAGCTGGTCGTCGGCGATGTGATCGCGCTGGAGGCGGGCGACAGCGTTCCCGCGGACTGCCGTCTGCTCGAGGCTGCCGCGCTCAAGGCGGAGGAATCCGCGCTGACGGGCGAGAGCGTCCCGACCGACAAGGACACCGCGGTGCTCTCCGGCGAAGAGGTCCCGCTGGGAGACCGCCGAAACATGATCTACATGGGCAGCAGCATCGCCTACGGCAGAGCGAAGGCGGTCGTCACCGCGACCGGCATGGAGACCGAAATGGGCAGGATCGCCGGTGCGATCGCGAATGCCGACGATGACGAGACCCCGCTGCAGCGAAGCCTTGCGCAGCTCAGCAAGGTCCTCTCGTTCGCAGTGCTGGGCATCTGCGTGCTGATCCTCTGCATCAGCATATTGCAGATGCTCCTGAAGGAGCACACGGTCACGCTGCCGGGCTTTCTCAGCTCGTTCATGATCGCCGTGAGCCTTGCCGTCGCAGCGATCCCGGAGGGGCTTGCCGCGGTCGTCACGGTCGTGCTGTCGATCGGCGTGACGAATATGTCAAAGCGCGGCGCGGTCATCCGCAGGCTGACGGCAGTCGAGGCGCTCGGCTGTGCGCAGGTCATCTGCTCGGACAAGACCGGCACGCTGACGCAGAACAAAATGACCGTTGTCGAGGTGCATGCCGGCGACGCGGCTCTGCTTGCGCGGGCGATGGCGCTCTGCTGCGATGCCGTGCTCAATCCGGACGGCACGGTCACCGGCGAGCCGACCGAGGCGGCGCTGGTCGCCTATGCGGACAAATGCGGTCTGAAAAAATATCAGCTCGAGGCGGAGCAGCCGCGCGTCGGCGAAGCGCCGTTTGATTCGCTGCGCAAGATGATGTCGACCGTGCACCGCAGCGAAACCGGATTTGTGCAGTACACAAAGGGCGCGCCGGACGAGGTCCTGCGCCGCTGCACAAGGCTGCTCGACGGCGGAGCGGTCCGCGAGATGACCGACGCCGACCGCGCAGAGATTCTGCGGCAGAATAAGGAAATGGCGGACAAGGCACTGCGCGTGCTGCTCGCCGCATACCGCGAATACCCGGAAATGCCGCAGCAATGTACGCCGGACACGCTGGAGCAGGCGCTGATCTATATCGGCATGACCGGCATGATCGACCCGGTGCGCCCGGAGGTGAAGGACGCGATCAAGACCTGCCGCACCGCCGGCATCCGACCGGTCATGATCACCGGCGACCACCGCGATACCGCGGTCGCGATCGCAAAGGAGCTCGGGATCCTGACCGACGGGCAGAAGGCGCTGACCGGTGCGGAGCTCTCCGCGCTTTCGGATGAGGAATTCGACGCGCATGTCGGCGATTACAGCGTCTATGCGCGCGTACAGCCCGAGCACAAGGTGCGCATCGTCAACGCATGGCGCAGGCAGCACAAGACCACCGCGATGACCGGTGACGGCGTCAACGATGCGCCCTCGATCAAGAGCGCGGATATCGGCGTCGGCATGGGCATCACCGGCACCGACGTCACGAAGAATGTCGCGGACATGGTGCTGACCGACGACAATTTCGCAACGATCGTCGGTGCGGTCGAGGAGGGCAGGCGCATCTACGACAATATCCGCAAGGCGATCCAGTTTTTGCTCTCGAGCAATCTGAGCGAGGTGCTGTGCATTCTCGTCGCGACGATCGGTCTCGGCAAACTCACCGGCGGCGCATTCACCGTGTTCAGCCCTGTGCATCTGCTCTGGATCAACCTGATTTCGGACTGCTTCCCGGCGGTCGCGCTGGGCATGGAGCCCGCGGAGCGCGGCATCATGCGCCGCAAGCCCAGAAGCAGCCATGCGCATATTTTCGCAGACGGCATGGGGATCAACCTGCTGTGGCAGGGCACGGTGATCGCGGTGCTGACGCTCTGCTCCTATGTGATCGGTGCGCAGACCTCGCCGGAGGCGGGCACGTCGATGGCGTTTCTGACGCTGGCGGTCTGCGAGATGCTGCACGCATGGAATATGCGCAGTCTGAAGGGCTCGGTGTTCACGCTGCACAGCCGCAATTTTGCGCTGCTGGGCTCGATTCTGCTCTCCTTCGTGCTGACCGTTCCGCTGCTGCTGATTCCGGCGCTGCGCAGCGTCTTTTCGCTGACGGCGCTGACCGGAATGCAGTATCTGTGGGCGTTTCTGCTCGCAGCGGCGATCGTGCCGACCGTGGAATGCGTCAAGGCATTTCAGCGGCGCAGCTGATTGACTGAAAAACCTCCGGCGGATCGGTGTCGGGAGCCTTGCCTCCGATACCGATTCGCCGGATTTTTCATATTCAGCGCTTCTTCCGGAAAATCTTTCCGGGCGCGGGCATGATTAAAACGCACCGTTCCGGGCTATGCTAACGTGTAGAAACCGAAGGGAGCGTTTTGCATGGCATATCAGAAGGTTGTGATCGCGGGGCTGGACACCGCAAAGCTGACCGTGCTCACCGAGGACGAAAAAATGGCGCTGCTGCGCGAAATGCAGGAGACCGGCAGCGAGACGGCGCGCGAAAAGCTGATTCTCGGGAATCTGCGGCTGGTGCTGAGCGTGATCCAGCGCTTCACCGGGCGCGGCGAGGATGTCGACGATCTCTTTCAGATCGGTGTGATCGGGCTGATCAAGGCAATCAGCAATTTCGACCTGACGAAGGACGTGCGCTTCTCGACCTATTGCGTGCCGATGATCGCGGGCGAGCTGCGGCGGCATCTGCGCGACCACCACGCCGTAAAGGTCAGCCGTTCCCTGCGCGATCTCGCCTATAAGGCGATGCAGGCGAAGGAGCAGCTCACCGCAGAGCTCGGGCGCGAGCCGACCGTGCAGCAGATCGCGGACGCGGTGCAGACCGACCGCAGCGAGGTCGTGCTGGCGCTGGAGAGCATCACCGACCCGGTGTCGCTCTATGAGCCGATCTATTCGGATTCGGGCGACCCGCTCTATCTGATCGACCAGATCGGCGACCCGGACAGCACCGACTCGAGCTGGATGAGCGAGCTCGCCCTCCGCGATGCGCTCGCGTCGCTGAGTGCTAGGGAGAAGAGCATTCTGCAGCGGCGCTTCTGGGAGGGGAAAACGCAGGTCGAAGTCGCCGCGGAGATCGGCATTTCGCAGGCACAGGTCTCCCGCCTCGAGAAATCCGCGATCGCCAAAATCAAAGCACAACTGTAAAGTGAGAAATGAGAAGTGAGAAGTGAGGAGTTGTTCCGTCACTTTTACTTCTGTCGCTGAGAGTTGGGGAGGAAGGCGCACGCGAATGCGGAATGAAAAAGAACAAGCCGGGTGCGCTTACCGTTCACCCGGCTTTGTTGATTTATGATTCAGAATATCAATGCGCTTCGGAATCAGCAGCAGAAACAAGGATAACGGAACAACTCCTCACTCCTAACTCCTCACTCCTAACTTGACTTCCTACCTGCTACCTCCTACCTAAACAGCAGTGTTCGCTTGAGGAGCGTGAGGTCGGCGCCGTTGAGCCTGCCGTCTGCGTTCATGTCGCCTGCCTCCCAGTCGGGGAGCGTTTTCTCCTGTGCCAGCAGATATTTCACCAGCAGCACCGCATCTGAAACGGTCACGCTGCCGTCTGCGTTGACATCGCCCTTCTGCTTCGCTGCGCCGTGCACAGAGCCGTAGAGCTCGATCTCCGCGATGTTGCAGCAGTAGACGCTGTCCTTGTTATAGGGATTCTGCGGTGCGCCGGAGGGGACCTTGTAGCGCACATAGCGCGCCGTCACACCGTCCTCGGGCAGCAGATAGTGCATGCCGGAGCTTTGCTCGCCCTCGATGACCGCAGCCTTTGTCCAGCTCTCGCCGTCCTCGGAGACCTCGAAATAACCGTCGATCGTGCGCGCCTCATAGCCCGCTCTCGGGCAGTAGCCGATCATCGTCAGATCGTAGACCTGACCGAGGTCTGCCTGCACCCAGCCGTCGCCGACGCCGTCGAAGAAGGTGCTGCTGCTGCCGTCGAATGCCTTCTCATAAGTGGTGTCCGGGTCGCTGTGCCACGAATCGGAGCCCGAAAGCACTGCGCCGGAGAGGTCGATCTTGTCGTCGCGCTCCATCACGCCCTGCACGCCGTCGATGATATAGGTCGCGATCGAGTTGCCCGGGAGCGTCACGTCGAGCGCCTTGCCGGAGGTGCTGACCGTGCCGAGGTCTGCCCAGCTTTCGGTGTTGCTGGTGCGGATGCCCTGTGCCGTTTCGCCGACTGCGGTGAAGCCGGAGAGATTGTAGTGGATATCGCGGGAGCCGCTGCCGGTGTTGTAGGCGACGAGCACGAGCTGCCCCTTTTCCTTGTCGTATGCCGCCATCGTCGAGCCCGAGGATTTCAGCATGATCATGCCCGGGCGGATATAGCGCGTGTACTGCCCGAAGGAATAATACTTCTTCGAGAGCACGATGGTGTCGTTGTCGTGGTCGGCGACCGCGGTGCCCCAGAAGCCCTTGGTCATATCGACCATGCCGGAGTCCTTTTTGCCGTTGTAGCCGGCAGCGCAGACATGCTTGTCGATGACCTGCCAGAGGATCCATGCGGAGGCGTTGAGGTCGTTGCAGTCGGTCGTGATGCGCTGTGCGAGCCAGAGCCCCGGTGCCATCGCGCCGGCGTTTGTGCCCGCCTCGCCGTTGCCGTCGACCTCGCTCATCCATAGGTTCTTGCCCGCCGCGAGCGCGGTATTTTTCAGGTCGGCGCGCTTGGAGCCGCCGTAGGTGTGCGTGTCGATGCGCGAGACCGCGTTCTTCGCGTCGGAGGAGAGCTTGTTGAAGGCTTCGATCTGCGTGTCGATCGAGGTCTCATCGCTCGCGGAAATGATGACGTCGCTCATGCCGCGGGCAGCCATTGCCTTCTGCAGCTCGAGGATGATGGTCGATTCCGAATTGCCGATGTCGAAGTGGCAGCCCTCCTGCTTTGCGCTGTATGCGCCCCAGAAATTGGTGTAGGGCTCATTCGTCGGCGTAACGGACTGCACCTTGATGCCCCATTCCTTCTCGTAGTGCGAGCAGACCTCCGCGAGATACTCCGCGAATGCCGTGTAACAGTCGTCCTTGAGGTTGTTTGCGCCCGCATTGGTGTTGCCGGTGGAGCAGCCGGATTTGCACATGTAATAGGGCGGCGAATTGGAGAACATCTCGACGATCGCGTCATCGCCCGCCGCCGCAACACAGCGTTTCAGCACATTGCGCTGATTGGCGTCCGCATTCCAGTCGTAGGTGACCTGTCCGTTGTTGTAGACCGTATAGCCGGGCATGTTGGAGTCGGTGCGCGTGATGTGGTCATGAGACGGATTATCGCCGCCGCCGATGTTGAAGCGCATGATGTTCAGCCGCAGACCGTCGTCGCCGAAGAACGTATCCGCTGCCTGCTGTGCGAGCGAGTCGGAGTAGCCGACGCGGTTTGCCCACCAGCAGAGCGACGTGCCCCACCCCTGAAACACGCCGTCATTGATCTCGTAGGTGCTGTACGGCGAGACATTGACGGTGTCGGCTGCCTGCGCGGAGAGCGGCATCACGCCGCCCGCTGAACTGACGGTGAGCAATGCCGTCAGCGCCGCCGTGAATCTTCTTTTTTTCATTCAAATACCCCCTGAAAAAATGAAATTTGCCTGAATGTATATATAGGCAATTTTATTATAGCACATATCCCGGGGGATTGCAATAGCAAAAACGCAGTTTTAGTGTGGTTTTGGTAACTATTCAGTCGTCTATATTGTGCTTTTGGCATTGCTAGCACACAGTATATAGTGAAATTTTGATAAGCAAGTCGTTTAGTCACACACAAAACAGTCCTTCTTTTTGTATATCATTGGTTTTATCTGTTTATG
>JAEELE010000091.1 GCA_016288755.1 Oscillospiraceae bacterium | reverse complement strand
GTGGATAATCTGCCCATTCATGCCCAAAGCGAGGTAGGAGGGAGGAGGGAGCAGGCAGGAGGTACATATGCCCATTCATGCCCAATCGAATTGCCTGCCCGGGCTGGGTTGAGATGCCCAAAGCGTTGCAAAATCACGCCCGCTCTGCCGGATATCGTGCGGGGCGGGTCGCTTTCTGTGGATAATCTGCCCATTCATGCCCAAAGCGAGGTAGGAGGGAGGAGGGAGCAGGTAGGAGGTACATATGCCCATTCGTGCCCAATCGAATTGCCTGCCCGGGCTCCGGGCTGGGTTGAGATGCCCAAAACAGCGCAGAATCACACCCGCTCTGCCGGATTTTGTGCGGGGCGGGTTGTTTTCTGTGGATAATCTGCCCATTCATGCCCAAGCGTCACAAATATGGGTTTCCGTGCCCGAATGATCTGTTTTGCTGACGGAGCTGCTGCCTGAATCAGGTCGAAGAAAATTGCCTGCCCGGGCTCCGGGCTGGGTTGAGATGCCCAAAACAGCGCAAAATCACGCCCGCTCTGCCGGATTTCGTGCGGAGCGGGTTGCTTTTCGTGGATAATCTGCCCATTCATGCCCAAAGCGAGGGAGGAGGGAGGAGGGAGCAGGCAGGAGGTACATATGCCCATTCATGCCCGTCGTGCAAATACATGGGTTTGGATGCCCGAAACAGTGCAAAAAAACGCCCGCTCTGCCGGATTTCATGCAGGGCGGGTCGTTTTCTATGGATAATCTGCCCATTCATGCCCAAAGCGAGGTAGGAGGGAGGAGGGAGCAGGCAGGAGGTACATATGCCCATTCATGCCCAATCGAATTGCCTGCCCGGGCTCCGGGCTGCTACATTTGGGGGTCATTCTGCGCACGGAACGCGCATGAAACCCTAGATGCTGTGGTTTGGATATTTTCAGCCGAAAAGCATGAAAAAAACCCCAATAAAATTTTTTTGAAAAATTTTTGGGGCTTCAAAAATCACGCAGATACGTCGATATTCTGAATTGCAAACGCACGTTCCGATTTTCCCGCAGACGCGCCCGAGGGCGGAAATTCAGCGATATTTCGGGGATTTTTGCCCCTTCGCACGCCCGCTGGATCCGTGCAGCAAACCGAGCCCTCGGGGAACCGGGGGCTTGACTTTTTTTGCGCAATGGTTTATAATACAGAAGCAGGGATTGGTATGAAAACCCATGCCGGGAAATCCGATGGCATCCAAAAGCATGGAACCGGGTCGGATTGCATGGGATATTTTAACACAAACCTGCGGCAGAACAAAGCACAGATAAAAAACAAAATGTGCGGAACAAAAGAAAAGGGACCAGAACGACCGCGGGGCTGCCGGGGACACCGGCATCGCCCTGCACCCGCTGCGCCGGGGGGTCCCGCGGAGAGGGGGCGCGTTCACATGGCAGCATCCAGCATGTCCGGAAGTCATTCCGTGCTGGTTGACACACGCGGACGCCTCAGCTTTCCCGCTCCGCTGCGCAATGCGATCGGTGAGACGCTCTACATCTCGCCGGACGAAAACTTCCGTCCCGCCCTTGTCGTGCGCAATGAGGCGGGTTATATTGCCTGCTGCGAGAAGATCCGCGCAGAGGGCGAAAAGCACGGCAGACATTATCTTGACATCGACGACGATGTGCGCGATTTCTGCGCAAACACCGCGACCGTCGTGCCCGACAAGAACGGCAGAATCACGCTGCCCCAGAATCTGATGGAGATCGCGCAGCTCACAAGCGGCAGAGCCTCCATCCTCGGCTGCGTGACACACGCGGAGATCTGGGATTCCGCGGTCTACGAGAGCCATTCCAAGCAGTACGCAGAGCGCAAGAAGCTCCGCTACCAGAAGATGCTCGAGGAACGCGACCGTTGGGACAGCCGTCCGCAGGAGTGAGGTGACAGCGCATGACGCAGCAGCAAAGCGGCTACCATTTACCCGTCATGCTCCATGAGGTCATCGCAGACCTGAAGCCGCGTCCTGACGGCATTTATCTCGACGGGACTGTAGGTGGGGCCGGTCACGCCTATGAACTGGCGCGGCAGCTTTCCGGTAAAGGACATCTGTACGCGCTCGATCAGGACCCCGACGCGATCGCAGAGGCAGGCAGACGGCTTGCAGGGCTGCCGGTCACACTGATCCGGCGCAACTTTGCAGACCTCAAAGCCGTGCTCGACGCAGAGGGCGTCAGAGCCGACGGCATTCTGCTCGATCTCGGCGTCAGCAGCCACGAGCTCGACGACGGGTCGCGCGGATTTTCCTTTCATCAGGATGCGCCGCTCGATATGCGCATGTCGCAGGAGGGCATGACCGCCGCAGATTATGTCAACACGCTTTCCGAGGCAGAGCTCGCAGACGTGCTCTTCCGCTACGGAGAGGAAAAATACGCAAGGAGCATTGCCGCAGGGATTCTGCGGGCGCGTGCGCAGAAGCCGATCGAAACGACACTGGAGCTCGCAGACATCGTGCGGGAGAATATCCCCGCGAAGGCACGCAGAGACAAGCATCCGGCGCGCAAGACCTTTCAGGCGCTGCGCATTCTGGTCAATTCCGAGCTCGACGTGCTGAAGATCGCACTCGATCAGGCATTTGACGCGCTGAACCCGGGCGGGCGGCTGGTGATCCTTACCTTCCACAGCCTCGAGGACCGCATGGTCAAGCAGGCATTTGCGGAGCGCTGCGCGGGCTGCATCTGCCCGCCGGAATTTCCGGTGTGCGTGTGCGGAAGGAAGCCGCAGGGCTTTCTGCCGCACAAAAAGCCGCTGACCGCATCGGCGGCAGAGCTTGCGGTAAACCCCAGAAGCCGGAGTGCCAAGCTCCGGTGCATCGAAAAAGCAGAATGACCATCAAAACAAAAGAACAGCAAAACGAGTGCTGAGATACGGCGGTGTGCCGGGCAGTGAAAAACATACAGAATCTGTCCGGTGCACTGCGGTATCGGCAACGGCGACGGAAAAGGAGGTGCGCCGATGCTGGACGAATATGTCAGACCGATCCCGCGGAACCCGCTGCTGAGCGACGAGGAGCGCCGCCGGATGACAGAAGCAAACCGCAGAGCTGCACAGGGTGACGGCAACGTCGGAGTGCCGGAGCCCGAGCGTCAGCCGCGGAACAGGAACCGCCGCAGACCCCTGCGTGAATCGGAGCGCGAGGAGCACAGACGTGCTGCTGCGGAGCATGAAGCGGGCGAGGAGCGCAAGCGTGCCTCAGACCGCAGAAGAATGAGTGAACATAACCGCCGCGAGGCAGGCAGGCGCTTTGCAGTGCAGCCGCAGCCCCCGCGTGAGAAGCGGCACATCGTGCCGACGGACGAGGAGCTGATCGCACAGCTTCGCGAGACACAGGCAGCAGAGCGCGAGCGCGAGGAGGCGGCAAGGCTGCATCGGATGCAGCAGAGTGCGGCAAACCTGCGCGGCAGCTGGGGGCGGTCCTCCGCCGATTACACCCGGCAGATGCCGGTGATGCTGCACAGCGCCGTGCCGGTGACCGCAGGAAGCAGCGCCGTTGCCATCGGGCTCTCCGATGTGCCGCAGCAGAGCGGACAGCCGTCAGAGCTGACACAGCCGGAGCTTCTGCCCAAGGAGGAGGAAGAGCCGGAGACCGCGGCGGCGGAAGGCGGGAGGTATTCCATGGGTCGGAGAACCGGCGGCTACCCCAAGCGCATGACGACGCTTCGCATCGTGCTGGTCGGCGCGGTCACAGTCGCGCTCATCGGAATGGTGATCTACGGCAAGGTGCAGGCAAATGAGCTCTACACCGAGGTCAGACGCCTGCAGGCGAGATACGACGATATCGTCGCACAGAATGTCTCGATGCGCTCCGAGATGGAGGGCAAGATGACTGTGAAAAACATCGAAGAATATGCGGAAAACGTGCTGGGGCTCAAGCAGCTCGACCAGTCGCAGATCCAGTATATTCAGATTCAGACGGAGGACGAGGTGACCATCACCGAGCCGGAGACCAACTGGCTTGTCACCGTCAATGACTTTTTGTCAGATATCTGGAATTTCTTCCAGGGCACATAAATATAATAAACAGAACGCCCGCGCGGAATTCCGGATGCTTCTCATAGGACGGCAGCAGAAAATAAAATGCCGGTCAGAGAAACTTGTGGAGAACAAAAGAAAAGCTGATACCCGGTCTGCGTCGGTGCCGCCTATGCGCGATTCTGTGCGGGCAGCCCGATGCGGGCGCGCTTTCCGTACCCTGTAAAGCGGGGTGCGGGAGGTCGGGCAGCCACACCGGGACATGCGGGCGGGGAAAGTATCTCTCGCCCCGATTTTATTTTCAGAAGAAAACGCGGAGGGAAGGCATCGGAAGCCCGGTGCACGGCACTGTGCAGATGCGCTTCTCTCAGTTCATATTTCGATTTTCCGGAAAGGGGAATAAGCTGTGCCTGACGATACCAAAAATCGTACATCCGGCGGAAAGCTCCGCAGATTGCAGGGACCCGGCTCACAGGCTGCCGTTCACGGCAGACGCGCCAAGGCGGCAAAGCCCTCCACCAGCATGAAAAAGCGCGCAAATGCGTTTATCCTCTCGGCAATTCTCGTCGCGGCGGCTGCACTGAGCGTCAATCTGTTCCGCATCATGATCCTGCAGCACGCGCACTACACCGAGCTTGCCAATTCCAGACAGTTTGATACGATCAGGCTGCCTGCCGCAAGAGGCTCCATCTACGACGCCAAGGGCACCGTGCTCGCGCAGAGCGCCACGGTCTACCGCATTTTCGTCGATCCGGGGCTCTTCCGCAAGGAGCTCGAATACATCGAGGAGCGCAACCAGAAGCTGATTGAGGAGGCGAAGAAGAAGGAGGAGGAGGACGGTACCCCCGCGAATCCCGATCTCGTCAACACGCAGCAGCTCAAGGAGGACCTGATCGTCTATCTGGCAAAGCAGCTCGATATCACCGAGGACACCGTGCGCGCCGCACTCGACAAGGAAAACAGCAACTATGTCTGGCTGAAAAAGCAGGTCGAGAAGAGCCGCGCAGACCGCATCCTCGAATATGTGTCGTATTATTCGCAGCCCGGCAGCTCGCGCGTCATTTCGCTCGCGTCGGTCAGCCGAGAATCGGACACCAAGCGCTACTATCCGCAGAATGAGCTCGCAGCGTCGGTCATCGGCTTCACCAACAACGACGGCAAGGGCTTCTACGGCCTCGAGGCGTATTACGACAGCTATCTCTCCGGCATCGACGGCAAGACTGTCAGCGCGGTCGATGCAAACGGCAATGAGATGCCCTACCGCTATTCCAAGACCTATCCCGCGCAGGACGGCGACGATCTGTATATCACGATCGACATGACGCTGCAGACCTATCTGGAGAACGCGATCTCCGACATGGTGGAGACCTATCAGGTCGCGAACCGCGCCTGCGGCATCATTCTCAACGCAAAGACCGGCGCAGTCATGGGCATGGCGTCCGTCGGCGGCTTTGACCTGAACGCACCCTTCGATATCTACGACGCGGCGGCGAGCGCACGGATCGATGCCATGCCCGACGGCACGGAGAAGGACGAGGCGATCGCAGCGGCACGCGAGCGGCAGTGGCGCAACAAATGCGTCACAGAGACCTATATCCCGGGCTCGGTCTTCAAGGTCTACACCGCATCGGCGGGGCTTGAGGAAAACGCGATCACCTATCAGGACCGCTTCTTCTGCGACGGCGACTATCCGATCCCGGGCAAGAAGGAGCCCTTCCACTGCTGGAAGAGAAAGGGTCACGGCTCGGAATCCTTCGAGGAGATCCTGACGAACTCCTGCAACCCGGCGTTTATCAGCATCGGCTTAAAGCTCGGTGTCGACCGCTTCTGCCAGTATTTCGAGGCATTCGGTCTGACGGAAAAGACCGGCATCGACCTGCCGGGCGAGAATTCCTCGGTGTATATCTCCCGCGACCGCATGGGCGAGGTCGAGCTCGCATCGAGCTCCTTCGGTCAGACCAACGCACTGACCCCGATCGAAATGGTCACGGGCTATGCGGCAGTCGTCAACGGCGGCTATCTGCTCCGCCCCTATGTCGTCAGCAAGATCGTCGACAAGGACGGCAATGTCGTGCTCGAAAATGAGAAGACCGTGCGCCGTCAGGTGATCTCCGAGGAGACCTCCGCCGAGATGCGCAGGGCGCTGCAGGCGGTTGTTGAGAACAACGGCGGCGGCAATGCCTACATCAAGGGCTACAAGATCGGCGGCAAGTCCGGCACGGCACAGAAGGTCACAAAGGGCGTCGACGAGAAGAACTGGGAATACATCGCGTCCTACTGCTGCTTCGCGCCGGCGGATGACCCCGAGATTGTCATGCTGATCCTGGCAGACGAGCCGAACCGTCAGATCGACTACTACGGCTCCTCGGTCGTCATGCCGTATTCGCGCTCTATCCTCGAAAAGGCGCTGCCGTATCTGGGCTACTATCCCGAATACAGCGCGGAGGAGCAGGCAAAGCTCGACGTCAGCATCCCGCTGCTGGTCGATATGACCGCGGCGGATGCGCAGCAGACCGTAGAACACCTCGGCCTGAAATACGAGCTGGTCGGCGACGGCACCTATGTCAACGCACAGACGCCGATCACGGGCTCGACCGTTTCCAGAGACAGCACGATCATTCTGTACACATCCTCCGACCCGGTCAAGGAGACCGCGACCGTCCCCGCAGTCGTCGGGCTGACGATGGAGGAGGCAAACCGGCTGCTCGCGGAAGCGGGGCTCAATTACGTCGCAAAGGGCGCAGCCTCCGACCGCGATGACGTCAAGGTGCTGCTCCAGAGCGTGCCCGCCGGCACGACCGTCGACCGGTGGTCGGTCATCAATCTCGACCTCGGCTCCTCGGGCGAATCGGGCTGACAGCGCACGAAAACGAAAGGGGTAGATTTAACATGAAATTATACACCGTTTTGGAGAATTTGTCAAGTGCTCTGCCGGATACTGACATCACCGGCGTGACAGACAACACAAAGGATATCCGGCAGGGGATGCTGTTTGTCTGCATCCGCGGCGGGCATTTTGACGGGCACAGCGCCGCGGAGGAAATGCTCGGCAAGGGCGCGGCGGCTGTCGTCTGCGACCACGACCTCGGGCTCGGCGACAGACAGATCATCGTGCCCGACACCCGCAAAGCCTTCGGCGACCTGCTTGCGGCATGGTACGGGCATCCCGAGCGTGACATGCGCATGATCGGCGTCACCGGCACCAACGGCAAGACCACGACCTCGACCATCATCAAGGAGATGCTCAAGGGGGACGGGCGCAAGGTCGGGCTGATCGGCACCGTGCAGTATGAGATCGGCGACGAGGTACTGCCCGCGCCGAACACCACACCGCTTGCCTCGGAATATTTCAGCCTGCTGCGCAGAATGGCGGACGCGGGCTGTCAGGATGTCGTGATGGAGGTCAGCTCCTTCGGGCTCGAGCAGCACCGCATCGGACCGACGCATTTCGCGGTCGCGGTGTTCACGAATCTGACGCAGGATCACCTCGATATCCACGGCACAATGGAGAATTACTATCTTGCCAAGCGCATGCTGTTCGATATCTGCGACACCGCGGTCATCAACTGCAATGATGAATACGGCAGACGCCTCTTTGGCGAGGTCTCCTGCAAAAAATTCAGCTACGGCATCGCATCGGAGGGGGAGCAGTTCGACGCGGCTGCATCCGATGTGCAGCTCAGCACCGCCGGCACGCAGTTTACGCTGTCGCTCTTCGGCGAGACAAAGCCCTTTGCGATCGCCATGACCGGCAGCTTCAATGTCAGCAATGCGGTCGCGGCAATGGCAGTCGGGCGGCTGCTCGGCATCACCGATGCGTCGATGAACGGGCTGCTCGGCAGCTATCCGGGCGTCCGCGGCAGATGCGAGATCATCCCGACGGCGCTGGATTTCACGGTCATCTGCGACTATGCGCACACCCCCGACGCACTCGAAAAGATCCTCGGGAGCCTGCGGGACTGCACGGTCGGGCGGCTGATCTGCCTCTTTGGCTGCGGCGGCAACCGCGACGCGGCAAAGCGTCCGAAGATGGCGCGTGCTGCGGCAAAATACGCCGATCTGCTGATGGTGACCTCGGACAATCCACGCGACGAGGACCCGAATGCAATCATCGACGATATTCTCGCGGGGCTCGAGGGCTGCGACGTTCCGTATCAGGTCGAGCCGGACCGCGCCGAGGCGATCTATCTGGCGATGAAGCAGGCAAAGACCGGCGACGTCGTCGTGCTCGCGGGCAAGGGGCACGAGGATTATCAGATCATCGCGGGCGGCGTGCATCTGCATATGGACGAGCGCGAGCTGGTCGCCGACGCGGCAAAGCGCATTTTCAGCGAGAAAGCAGAAGGATAGGTCATGGGACTGGATATGTCGCTCTGTCGGGTCCTGCCGCCGAAGGGAATCACAGCAGGCGACCGCATCAGCCATGACGGCTGGATGAAGATGCGCGGCATCGACCTGATCCGCACGGACAGCAAGGAGCTCTGCGACACGATCCGGCGCATCGGCGTGATCTGTCCGTTTGAGGAGCATTTTTATCAGCGGGAGCTTGCAGTTTATGATATGTTCCGGAAGCTCACGGCGGACGAAGAAACGGCGAAGCGGCTTGCGGCATGCTTTCGGTACAAGGGCGGCATGCTGGCAATGCCCGGACAGATCGCGTTCGGGATGGAATCTGACAGCCCCGAGGCAGCGGACTTTCTGCGGAGCATCGGCGTGCAGGAAAAGGCACCGCATTCAGAGTGTATTTCCGTTGAACTGGAAAGTACGCCGACCTATCAGCTTGTGTGCGTCATCTGGAAGCCGACCTACATCCATGTGGAATACCGCACGCCGGGAGACAGGGACCGTTACCGCGGCAGATACATCCGCTCGGAATGGCGCGATTATTACTTCTACAGCACGGAGGAGCTTGCCTATCAGCGCGAGGGATTGAAGCCCAACGGCTGGAAGCTGCTGCCGAAGGGATACTGCGACAGCAAGGAGCTCATTGCACATCTGGTGCGGCGCGGCGGTCTCTCTCAGGATTTTATCAAAAAATGGGAGGACGGACGCACGGTCTTTTCCGCGTGGTGGTAACAAACAGACAAACGATTTTTGGAGGGTACTATGCCTATCTGGCTGACATTGTGCGCGGCGGTCACGGCTGCTGTGATCGCGGCGCTCGGGGGCTTTGTGCTGATCCCGTATCTCAAAAAGATCCATTTCGGACAGACGATTCTCGAGGAGGGTCCGGCGTGGCACAAATCGAAGCAGGGCACGCCGATCATGGGCGGATTCCTGTTCATCGGCGGCAGCATCCTCGCGACCGCGCTGGGCTATACGGTCTGGCGGCTCTCGGGCGGGATCGACACGACCTCGCGCGAGGCGGCGGTGCAGGGGCTGCGGCTGCTGACCGTCGTGCTGTTCTCGCTGCTCTATTCGCTGTCGGTCGGCTTCACCGACGACTATATCAAGGCGGTCAAAAAGCAGAATCTCGGGCTGAACCCGAAGCAAAAAATGGCTGCGCAGTTTGTATTGAGCGTTGCACTTCTGGGCATTCTATATCTGCTGGGCGACCATGAAACGACGGTCGACCTGATGTTCTGCAAGCTGAATCTCGGCATCTTCTATTATCCGTTCATGATCCTGTTCATCATCTATATCACGAATGCGGTCAACCTGACCGACGGCATTGACGGGCTCTGCGGCTCGGTCACGGTCGTCTCGATGCTCTGCCTGACAATGCTCTGCGCGGCGCTGCATTACCTTGACATGTCGCTCTATGCAATTACGATCGCGGGCGGCTGCATCGGCTTTCTCGTGTGGAATCTGCACCCTGCAAAATGCTTCATGGGCGACACCGGCTCGATGTATCTGGGCGGCGCGTTTGCCGCGATCGGTGTTGCATGCAGAATGCACCTGCTGCTGGTGATGGTCGGCATCGTCTATGTGCTCGACGCACTGAGCGTGGTGCTTCAGGTCAGCTATTTCAAGATCACAAAGAAAATCTACGGAGAGGGGCGCCGCATCTTCAAAATGTCCCCGATCCACCATCATTTCGAGCTCTGCAAGTGGAGCGAGTACAAGATCGTTGCAGTATTCTCGCTGGTCGGGCTGGTGTTCGGCGCACTGGCGGTTCTGCTGCAGATCATCTGAGCGATTGGAGCGAAAACAATGTCTGATTTAGCAAGGACGGCGCGCTACAACAGCCGATCGGGGTCTGTGGGGCGCGGCTGGCGGCTGTTCCGCGGCGATATCGACGGCGTGCTGCTCGGCACGGTCATTGCGCTGCTGGCGATCGGTCTGCTGATGATGTTCTCCGCGTCCTATCCCGCGGCGATTCAGGACGGACAGAAGGGTACCTTCTACGCGACCCGTCAGATGTGGTTTGCGGGCGGCGGGCTGGTGCTCATGTTCATCGCGGCGACCGTTGACTATCACTTCTACGAAAAGCTCTGGGTCTCCGGCACGGCATTCGGCGTTTCGCTGGCGCTGCTGGTCGCTGTTCTGATCCCCGGCATCGGCAGAAATGTCAACGGTGCAACGCGCTGGATCCAGGTCGGCGGCGGCGAGAACGGCGGCGGCATCACCTTCCAGCCCTCGGAAATGATGAAAATTGCGATCGTGCTGTTCTTCGCGACGCTGATCATCCGGAACGGTCACCGCATGTCGCAGTTCCGCTACGGCATTGCGCCCTATCTGGTGATGCTCGGTATCATCGCCTTCCTGATGATGAAGGAGCCGCACCTCTCCGGCACGCTGATCATCGCGGTGCTCGCGATGACGCTGATCTTCGTCGGCGGCGCGAATCCGGGGCAGTTTATTCTCGTGTGCATCGCCGGCGTCCTGCTGATGGTCGTCTGGGTGCTGTACAAGATCAAGGTCGAGGGCATGGGCTATTTCGAGGTGCGCATTCTTTCGTGGCTCGACCCGTTCAACCCCGATTTCATGCAGAAGGAGACATGGCAGACCTGTCAGTCGCTGATCGCGATCGGCTCGGGCGGCATGTTCGGGCTGGGGCTCGGCGCATCCCGCCAGAAATACCAGTATCTGCCCGAGGCGCAGAACGACTTCGTGTTCGCGATCCTCTGCGAGGAATTCGGCTTCGTCGGCGCGGTCACGGTGATTCTGCTGTTCTGTCTGCTGGTGTTCCGCGGGTTTTATATCGCGGCAAAGGCAAAGGACAAATTCGGCATGCTCGTGGCAGTCGGTCTGACCATGCACATCGGTCTGCAGGCTCTGCTCAATATCGCCGTTGTCAGCAATGCGATCCCGAATACGGGCATTTCGCTGCCGTTTTTCTCATACGGCGGCACGGCACTGATGATGCAGCTTGCCGAAATGGGCATTCTGCTCAATATCTCGCGGGAGGCGAGACTGGATTAACAGATGAAGGGAGCGGGTACCGACGGATTATCAGGCACTTTTTGACAGCAGCAAGCGTCCGCTCGGCACCCGCAGAAGAGGCGGCGAGCCATGTCCGCGGGAGAGCTATGATCATGTCGTCCGCGTCATGGCGGTCGGCAGGGACGGCAGTATCCTTGTCACAAAGCGTGCACCGGAGCGCAGTCAGGGCGGTATGTGGATGCTGCCCGGCGGTGCGGTCATGCTCGGGGAGACCCCGCGGCAGGCGGCAAAGCGCGCGCTCCTTGCGGAGACCGGCATCGCCGTCGATGCGGATATGCTGCTCTACTGCGGCTGCGGCAGGCGCGGGCTCCGGTTCAGCGAATATTTCCTGTGTTTTCCGAAGCAGACGGAGGTCCGGCTTGCGGCGGGCAGGACAGCTGCGTCTGACCGGGTCGCACCGCAGCGCTTTCTCGAAATGGCAGCGGGCGAGGACTTTGACGGTGCACAGCCGCGGCTGTATACGAAATATTTCGGCGGCGTGTTTGCGGGCTGCAGAATCCCGCCGACGGCAAAGCGCGATATGAGCCGCCGCGAGAACAGGATGCCCGAGCTCGCCGATCTCTGCGACGCCTCGGGCAGACCGACCGGACGCACCGCCGTGCGCGGCGAGCGCATCCCGGCGGATACATACCGCACCGTCGTCAGCATTCTGACGGTCACCCGCAGCGGAGAGATTCTGCTGACCAGACGTGCGCCGCAGAAATCCTATGCGGGCTGCTGGGAGATCACCGGCGGCTGCGCGCAGGCAGGGGAGACGCCCGTGCAGGCGGCGGTCCGGGAGCTCTGGGAGGAAACGGGGCTGCTGACCTCGCCCGCAGAGCTCGAGGACAGAGGCATGCGGCGCGAGCGCGGCGTGATCTTCCGGTATTTCCTGCTGCGGCGCGACCTCACCGCGGCGGATATCCGCCTGCAAAAGGGCGAGACCGACGCTGCGGAGATCGTTTCCCTCGCGGAGTTCCGCGCCAGATGGCATGCAGGGCTGACCGTCACGCAGGAGAGCACGCTGATTACGCTCGTGTTTCCCGATATTCTCGGCGGCAGCACGGAATCAACAGACGAAACAGAGGAAGAAAAGCTATGAAAATTCTGATCGCCTGCGGCGGCACGGGCGGGCACATCAATCCCGCACTCGCGATCGCAGGAATCATCAAATCGCATGTGCCGGACGCGGAATTCCTGTTTGTCGGGACGCCGAACGGCATGGAGGCGAAGCTGGTCCCCGCGGCGGGGTACGAGATGAAGTTTGTGCAGGTGGCAGGCTTCCAGCGGAGCCTGACGTTTGAGAATATCGGCAAAAATATCATGGCGGCGCGCTATCTCATGACGGCGGGCAGCCACGCGAAGGCGATCGTGCGCGATTTCAGGCCCGATCTAGCGATCGGCACCGGCGGCTATGCGGCAGGACCGGTCATCCGCGCGGCGCAGCAGCTCGGCATCCCGACGGCGATCCACGAGCAGAACGCCTATCCCGGCGTGACGAACAAGCTCCTTGCGAAAAAGGCGAGGGCGGTCATGATGACCTTCGGCGCGGCAAAGGAGTATTTCCCCGCAGAGGCAAAGACCGTTGTGACCGGACTGCCCGTGCGCGGCGCGCTGACCCGCTGCACAAGAGAGCAGGCGCGCGCAAAGCTCAATTTCCGCGGGAAAATGACGATCCTGTCCTTCGGCGGCAGTCAGGGCGCGAAATGCCTCAACGATCTCATGCCCGACCTGATGCAGTGGCATCTGGAATCCGACATGGATATCAACCACATCCACGCCTACGGCAAATTCGGCAGGGAAACTGTTCCGGACGAGCTGCGAAAGCGCGGCATCGCGGACGACAGCCGCATGCGCGTGACGGAATACATTCACGACATGGATATCTGTCTGGCGGCGGCTGACCTTGTGATCTCCCGTGCGGGCGCATCGACGCTCAGCGAGCTGGAGGCGGTCGGCAGGGCTTCCGTGCTGATCCCGTATCCGACGGCTGCGGAAAATCACCAGTATCACAATGCGATGGTGCTCGGGCGCGCCGGTGCGGCGATCGTCATCGAACAGAAGGACCTGACGCTTGACCGGTTGAAGGAAGCCGTCACCGAGCTCTATCAGAACCCGGACAAGCGCATCGCGATGGAGCAGCGCGCCGGTGCCCTCTTTGCGGCAGACACCGACGAACGCATCTGGAACGTGCTCAGCGAAATCCTCAGCCCGGACAAAACCGAAGCCTGAGAATGAAAGGAAACGGAACGATGAAGGATATCATCAGGAAAAAGCTCGATGAGATCGCGGCGGCGGAGCTGACCGAGGATTTCTCGACGCTGACCGCCGGGGAGCTGGATGCGTTTGAAGCGGAAAGGGGCATCCGCATTCCGGCGGAATACAGGGAATTTCTGACAGAGCAGTGTGCGTTCTACGTTGCGGACGATTTCGGATATCCGATGCGCGAGGTGTCGGAGATGACCAGCGACGACGGGAACGAAAAGCTCGAATACTTCTACAACAGGGAGTTTGTGAGCGGCAGTGACGCCTTTGCGCGGGTATGGGGCGAAAACGTGCTGCCGATCGGCGAAAACATGGGCGGCGATTATGTCTGCATCGGCATTCGCGGCGATCATTACGGCAAAATCTATTTTCTGTATCATGAGGACGAGGAACGCGCGGACGGTCTGTATCTGATCGCAGACAGCTTTGAGGAATTCATCCTCAGCTTCACGGACATCGGCTGGTGACCCGCGGGCTGCGCCGGAATCCGACAAGGGCTGCGCGCAGCAATCACAAATTAACGAAAATTGCATACCATACAGCATAACGGCGAGGAGCCGATTGCCGGAGGTGATGCAATTATGGCGGAGGAGATGCTCCGGTTCCGCGGGGGCAGACCGCTCCGCGGCGAGGTGACGGTGCAGGGCGCGAAAAACAGCGCACTCCCGCTGCTCGCGGCGGCACTGCTCTGCAGCGGAGAGAGCATTCTGCACAATGTGCCCCGCCTGACCGATACATGGACCGCATGCAGGATCCTGAACCGGCTCGGATGCCGGTGCAGGGCAGCGGGCAATACGGTCACGGTGCAGGGCGGCGATGTCGGCGGCTGCGAGATCCCGGACGCCGATATGCGGAAGATGCGTTCATCCATCATGTTTCTCGGTCCGCTGATCGGGCTGAAGCATGCATGTATTCTGACCATGCCCGGCGGCTGTGAGCTGGGTCCCAGACCGATCGACATGCACCTTGACGCGGTGCGCAGGCTCGGGGCGCAGATCACGGAATCGGGCGGGAAAATACACTGTCAGGCGGCAAGGCTGCGCGGCGCGAAGATCGCGCTCAGCTATCCGTCCGTCGGCGTGACCGAAAATGTGCTGACGGTGGCGGCGCTCGCGGAGGGCGAGACGGTGCTGACGAATGCGGCGCGCGAGCCCGAGATCGCCGATCTGGCACGCTTTCTCAATGCCTGCGGCGCGCGGATATCGGGCGCGGGCGAGGGGACCGTCGTGATCGAGGGCGTTTCGCAGCTGCATGCAGCCGAATACACGGTCATGCCCGACCGCATCGCGGCGATGACATGGCTCTGTGCGGGGGCTGCTGCCGGCGGAGAGCTCTGCCTCAGGGGCGCGGCGCCCGGCGATATGGAAAGCTGCCTGTCCGTGCTGGAGGCTGCCGGATGCAGGCTCGGGGTCTGCGGCGACCGCATTTACCTCTCGCACAGCGGGGTGCTGCGCTGTCCGCGCAGGCTGCTGACCATGCCCTATCCGGGCTTCCCGACCGATGCGCAGGCACCGGTCACGGCGATGCTCGCGACCGGCAGCGGCACCTGTGTCGTCGAGGAGACCGTCTTTGAGAGCCGTTACAAGCATGTCGGCGGCTTGATGCAGATGGGCGCGGATATCCGCGTTTCCGGGCGCATTGCCGTGGTCAACGGCGTCCGGGCGCTGCACGGCGCAGACGTGACAGCACCCGATCTGCGCGGCGGCGCGGCACTGGGCATCGCAGCGGCTGCGGCAGAGGGTGAGAGCCTTCTGCGGGGGCTTCATCATATCGACCGGGGCTATGAGGACTTCGCAGGAGTTTTCAACAGTCTCGGGGCGGAGGTGCGGCGCTGTCCGATTTTGTCAGCAGGGGGCGGAAAAATGCCCGCTGAACCCCAAAGCTGTTGAATAATCTGTGGAAACGGTGGGAAACTGTGGAAACGGACCCCGAGGCAGGGCAGAAATCCGCGTGCAGACGGACTTGAAATGTTGAAAACTCTGTGGAAACTGTGGGAAATCCGACCGGAACGCCCGGCGGGGTTTTCCACAGCCCGCAGACGTGCCGCCAGAAAGGAGCACAGTTTATGCGCGACGTAGTCAAAACCAATGTCAAACGGCAGCAGAGCAGCAAGCGGCAGCACCGCCGCAGCAGGCTTCAGCCGGTTTATTTTTTGCTGGTGCTCGTGCTGGTCGCGGGCATCGGCGCAGCGCTCTCGACGACGCTGTTCTTCAATGTCACCGACATCGTTGTCGACAACGCGACCGACGCCGCCGATGAGGAGATCGTGCGCCTGAGCGGCATCCAGTATCAGGACAACCTCGTGCGGCTCGACACGGACGCCGCAGCCAGGGCGATCACCGCGGCGGTGGTCTATGCGGAAAACGTCACCGTGAAGAAGAAATTCCCCTCGACCGTCGAGATCAAGGTCGAGCGTGCGGTCCCGGTCGCGAATATCTCCTGCTCCTACGGCTATCTGCTGGTCAGTGCCTCGGGGCGCATCCTCGAGATGCTCTCGGACGATGCCCCGCGCGACGGGCTGCTGCTCGTCACCGGCTACAATCCCGCGGTCAGCGCGCCGGGCGAGCAGATCCAGTCGGAGGATGCGCACCTCGACGCGGCGCTGCACACGATGACCGCAGCCGTCGCGGAGTGTCAGAGCGACCGCATCGTCTCCGTCGATATGCGCGACCAGAGCGATATCCTCGTGCAGATCGGCGAGAACGTCACCTTCCACATGGGCAACAGCAATGAGGCGGTCTACAAGCTGAAGCTCGCGCTCGGCACCGAGGAGCAGGTCAACCCGGACAAGAAGTACCGCTTCACGATGGTCGGCAACAACCAGATTTCCGTGATCCCGGAGGAAACGCAGGAGCCGCTCGTCACTTCGCCTGCCAAAACCGAGCCCGCAGAGACGACAGAAACCACATCTGCCACAACGGCCACGACAACATTCACATAAAAGGTGATAAAAACAACATATATTTCGGCAATATCCAAAAAAATCAAAAGAATGCTTGCAATCGCCGCCAAGACGTGATAAAATAATGCTATATGTATTGTGACGGCGTATCTCCCGGGACACGGGAGCCGATTCCCCGGGACACGGGGGCTGTCGAATGGAGGAACTTTGATGACTGATTTTGTGTACGAGGATTCATTTGATCCGCAGGTGAATATCAAGGTCGTCGGTGTCGGCGGCGGCGGCGGCAACGCGCTGGACTGCATGGTGCAGGCGGACGTGAAGAACATCGAGTATATCGCGATCAACACGGACGCGAAGGCTCTGATGAACTCCAAGGCGCCCACACGCATCCAGATCGGTGCCAAGCTGACGAAGGGACGCGGCGCGGGCAACCGCCCGGAGGTCGGCAGACAGTCTGCCGAGGAGAACCGCGATGAGATCAGCAATGCACTCAAGGGTGCGGACATGATCTTCATCACCGCAGGTATGGGCGGCGGCACGGGCACGGGCGCAGCGCCTGTGGTCGCGCAGATCGCGCAGGAGCTCGGCATCCTGACCGTCGCGGTCGTGACCAAGCCCTTCGCCTTTGAGCGCGAGCAGAAAATGGCACAGGCTGAGCGCGGCATCGAGACGCTCAAGCAGTATGTCGATTCGCTGATCATCATTCCGAATGAGCGCCTGCTCGTCGGCATGGACAAGCCGCTCACGATGCGTGAGAGCTTTGCGATGGCGGACGACATCCTCAAGACCGGCGTCAAGTCGATCTCCGACCTGATCGTCGAGGACGGCTATATCAACCTCGATTTTGCCGATGTGTCCACGATCATGAAGGGCGCAGGCTATGCACATATGGCGATCGGTCACGGCTCGGGCAAAAACAAGGCGGACGAGGCAGCTGCGGCTGTCATCTCCAGCCCGCTGCTTGAGACCTCCATCAGCGGTGCAAAGCGTCTGCTGATCAACATCGCGATGAGCGAGGACGCACTGTCCTCCGAGGTCGATGCCGCAACGAAGATGATCACCGAGACCGCTGCACAGGGCGTCGAGGTCATTCTGGGCACTGCGTTCAAGGATGATCTCAGCGACGAAATGGTCATCACGGTCATCGCCGCGGGATATGACACCGATGAGGACAAGGCTGCAAAGCCCGCCGAGGAGCCGATCGCGATCGGCAACCCGCTCGTCGAGGGCTTCCCCGCAGCAGAGCCGCGCAGACCCGCTGCACAGACCTCCAAGCCGCAGCAGCGCTCCGCGATCCCCACGCTCGACGACGACGATCTCTCTGAGATCTTCAAGATCCTCGATAAGAAATAATCGCATTTTATACACCGATCGGACAGGCTGTGTTGTGCAGTCTGTCCGATTTTTCGTCTTCACAAATATTTTATCGTCAAATTGCACGAAAATGGAACCGATAATTCTACATACTGAACGCTTGCAAAAGAATGAGAAATGTGATATCATTATAAGTGATCATAGTGGGCGGAGTTTGATCTGAGGAAGAAGGAACGGCTGCAATCCGCAAGACAGCCCTTCCGGAATCCGACGGCAGGCTCCGGTCGTCTGTGCGCGGACAATCGCACGGAAACGGCAGCCCCGTATCGGATATCATATTTTGTTGCGGAGGATTGGAGCGTTATAGTATGGACCAGCCAAGTGTACTGAGAACTGCCCGTATGGGCGGATTCGTCAAGGAAGATGTTCTCAAATATATCGACGAACTCAACTCAAAAATTTACGCACTCGAAGAAGAACGCGACTCGTGGAAGGAAAAGGCGTCCGCAGGCGGCGGCATGACCGATGCACAGCAGCAGGAATATGAGGCTGAGGTGGCACGGCTCCGCGGCGAGCTCGGTACGACCAGAAACCAGCTCCGCGCTGCACAGGAGGAGCTCAAGAACCGTCCTGTGATCGAAGGCGGAGAGGGCGGTGCTTCCTCCGAGGAGCTTGCGCAGGCACAGGCGCAGATTGCGCAGCTGACTGAGCAGGCAACCAACGCAACTGCCGATCTCGAGGCAGCCCGTGCGGAGCTTCAGGTCGCACAGGAGGAGTCTGCCGATATGCAGCTTCAGCTCACCCAGATGCAGGCACAGCTCGTCCAGCTGCAGCAGGACAACGACGCACTGCGCTCTGACCTCGCAGAGGCAGCAGCCGCAGCGCTGACCGGCGGTCAGGTCGATGCGGCAGCGGCACAGCAGATCGCAGAGCTTCAGGCAAAGCTCGAGACCGCGGATGCCCAGATGGCAGCCCTGCGCGCAGAGCTCGATGCCAAGACCGCAACGATCGAGGAGCAGGCAGGTCTCTCCAGCGAGGCGGACCTCAAGAAGCTCGCCGAATACGAGGCACTGCTCTCTGAGCAGAGCAGCCAGCTCGCCGAGAAGGACCGCGAGATCGAGAGCCTGAATCAGCAGGTCGCAGAGCTCAAGGAGAACAGCTCCGATTCGAGCTTCGACATGAGCGCCCTCTTCATGGAGGCACAGATGACCGCGAAGAAGGTCGCTGTCGAGGCGCGCAGCAAGGCGGAAAAGCTGACGAGGGACGCTCAGCAGCAGGCGGATCAGATCGTCAAGGATGCTTCTGACAAGGCGGCGCAGACCGTCGCGAGCGCAAATGCACAGGCACAGCAGACCATTGAGAATGCGAACGCCGAGGCAGCTGCGACCGTCGCGAAGGCTAATGCCGAGGCGGAGCAGAAGATCAACGATGCCGATGCGAAGGCGATCAAGACCGTCGCAGATGCGGAGGAATCCG
The DNA here is from genome assembly GCA_016288755.1 of Oscillospiraceae bacterium. Lineage (GTDB taxonomy): Bacteria > Bacillota > Clostridia > Oscillospirales > Ruminococcaceae > Firm-04. Next base: position 13,563 of record JAEELE010000091.1, on the reverse strand, counting down.
TGCGCGAATCCGTCGCTGAGGCAGAGCGCCGCAACAAGACCTCTACCGAGACTGCACGCACAGTCCGCGCACTGCTGCGCAGCGAGATCGACGCTGTTTCCAAGAAGTTCAACGAGATTTCGCTCATTCTCGATAATCTCTCCAGCCAGGCAGGCAGCCGTCTGACCGAGGCGAAGAATGTGATCACCGAGGCGCGCTCCACTGTGAATGATGACGATGATGTTCCGACCTTCGACAGCTTTGACGATGTCGCGGCGAAGAGCAGCTTCGGCAAGGCGGACAGCCACGGCAAGAAGGAGGGCGGCTCCGGTTCGGGCGATTTCGGCTCGAGCTTCGACGAGCTCTCTGAGATGGCGGGCGACGACGACAGCTGGAACAGCTGATGGATTATACCTGTCATGTAACTGAGTTGCCGGCACTGGTCAGAGAGCAGCAGCTCCTGCGTGCCGGCGACCGTGTTGTGCTCTCCGGAACCGTGTACACCTCGCGTGATGCGGCGCATAAGCGGATCACACAGGCGATGCGCGAGGGGGGCGAGCTGCCCTTCCCGCTGCGCGACGCCGTGATCTACTATGCCGGTCCGACAGCAGCACCGCCCGGTCGTCCGATCGGTGCCTGCGGGCCCACGACCTCCAGCCGCATGGATCCCTATGCCCCGATGCTGCTCGATGCAGGACTGCTCGGCATGATCGGCAAGGGCGAGCGCAATGCGGCGGTCTGCGAGGCGATCCGGCGTAACAGAGCGATCTATTTCTGCGCGGTCGGCGGTGCGGGTGCGCTCGCTGCGGCGCATATCACCGCGTGCGAGGTCATCGCCTATGACGATCTCGGATGCGAGTCGGTCAAGCGTCTGACGGTCGACCGCTTTCCGCTGCTCGTCACGATCGATTCGCACGGCGGCAACCTGTTCTCCGAGGGCAGGGCGGCGTTCGCGGCAGAGTGAGAAGCCGTGATCTTGTACAAATTCGCGGTGCGTTTCTTGTGTAGAATGACGGTTTCTTGATGTACGCCGGAAAATCGACAAATTTCACTTGACAAATAATCCGTTTTCGATTATGATATATTCAGGTCATATTCCGCTGCAGCCGGTTCTGCGGCTGCGCGGGTTTGACGGTGCGAGGTACCGGTATTTCCGGCATCGGCAGAGGAGGACTCCATGAACCCAGATCCACACACGGAGCTTTCCGAATTATCCGATGAAGCACTTGTTTCGATGCGGGACACGGAACCGCGGATCTTTCTCGTTTTGCTGCGGCGATACAGCTGGCTGGCAGTGAATTTCGCTGCGAGGGCTGCTGCAAACCCGGCGGACGCGGACGATCTGACGCAGGAGGGTCTGATGGCGCTCTGGGCGGCTGCGGAGTCGTTTTCTGCGGAGTACGGTGCGAGCTTCCGTACCTTTGCAGCTGTGTGCATGCGGCGGCGGATCGCGACAGCCGCGCGTGCAGCCAATTCCGCGCTGCGCTCCGTCGGCGGCTCTCTGGATGACCCGGAGGTCCCGTCCGACATTCTGCTTGCGGATGAGTCTGCATCGCCGGAGCTCCTGCTTCTCGCAAAGGAGCGGGTAGACGAGCTGTACCATCTGTTGACGGATGTGCTGAGCAGGCATGAACGGGAGATATTCTGCCTGCAGATGAGCGGCTTTTCCTATGCGGAGATCGCACATCGGCTCGGTATCTCCAAGAAGAGCGTCGAGAACGCGATTCAGCGGGCAAGGCGCAAGCTCCGTGCTGTCCGGAGCGGGGAAAACCCGGATTGACAGCGGCGGCGAAGACGGCAGAACCCGTTCAGACACTGCCCGCAGCAGTCCGACCCGGCTGCTCCCTCCGAGGGTGGGACCGAAAGGTGACCCTGATATTGACATGACCCGGCAGCATTTCTTCCAGCGCGTGTGCAGCTTTTCACCTGCGAACATCTTTCGCTTCGAGGGCAACGCCCGCAGCGATGAACAGCAACCAAGTGGTGGCGTAAATCCGTCGAGGTCCAAAATTCAAGAATCGAGGAAAAAACCAATGTTTGAAGACAGAACCTTAATTTGCAATGAGTGCGGACAGGAATTCGTATTCACCGCAGGCGAGCAGGAGTTCTACGCAGAGAAGGGCTTTACCAATGACCCGAAGAAGTGCAAGGCATGCCGCGATGCTCGCAAGAACGCCGGCAGAACCGAGCGCGAGATGTTCGAGACCACATGTGCAGAGTGCGGCGGCGTCGCAAGAGTGCCGTTCCGTCCGAAGCAGGATGTGCCGGTCTACTGCAGCAAGTGCTTTGAGGCACGCAAGAACCAGCAGTAATTGATCAGACTGGGCGCGGCAGCAATGCTGTGCCCGGTTTTGTTCCGATCAGAAAGGATGATCCCAATGGAAATCACGAAGCAGACTGTCATCGGCGAGATTCTCGATCTTGACCCCTCCACCGCGCCCTTCTTTCTCGAGATGGGCATGCACTGCCTCGGCTGCCCGGCGTCCCGCGGCGAGTCGATCGAGGAGGCATGCATGGTGCACGGTGTTGATGCGGACGAGCTTGTGAAGAAGCTGAACGCGCATCTCGGCGCGTGAAACATTGAGAACAGAGGCTGCCGCCGGGTCACGACTCTGCGGCGGCTTTTCTTTGTACAGAGAAAGGAGCAGCAATGAACCGCAAGGAACTGACTGAGATCCGGAACCATTTCAAGCCGGAAGCGAAATATTTTGTGATGGAGCGCGTGCTGACCGCATACATCGACGGGCAGCGGAATGTCCGCGGTGTCTGCCTGCGCAATGCGTCGAGCATTCCCGAGGAGGAGTGCCGGATCCTGATCGACACGATGAAGAAGGTGCTCAACCCGAGCCTCGGCAAGCAGAGCACCGAGCTGCCGTTCCGCAATCACGCCTACGGCGAGGACGGCGCACAGACCTTCCTGACCGCTGTGCTGAAATCGGAGCTGCGGAAGGAGGAGGTCGCGCTCGATTTCCTCTCGAAGCTCGCCGATGCCGTCGACTCCGATGTGCCCTATGCCGTGCTTGCGGCGTACTGCGAATACGACCCGCCGCGCAAGAACAAGATGGGCGAGGACGACCCCGAGAACAGCGATATCGTGTTCCGCTACATGGTGACCGCGCTCTGCCCGATCTCGAAGGCGGAGGGCACGTTGGTCTATAACAGCTCCGACGACGAGATTCTGCGGCAGGAGTCGCCGCATGCGATCATCAGCAAGGCGCCGATGGACGGCTTCTTCTTCCCGGTGTTCACCGACCGCTACACCGACGTGCACCATGTGCTCTACTACACGAAAACGCCGAACGACCCCAACGAAAACCTCGTAAATACGTTTCTGGAATGCGATGTGGACTCGACGATCGAGGAGGATCAGGGCGGCATGAAGGACGTGCTCGATACGCTGCTCGGCGACGACCTGACCTATGAGACCGTCACGACGGTGAACGAGCAGCTGGAGCAGATCGTCGCGAAAAACCGCTCCGACGAGGCGCCGACCGAGATCACCGGACGCATTCTGCACCGGATGCTCGCGGAGGCAGGCGTGCCCGAGGAAAAGCTCGCGCGCACCGAGGAGGTCTTCAGCGACAAGGTCGGCACCACGCTGAAGCCGGAGCGTCTGGTCGCGCCGAAAACGACGATCAAGACGCCCGATATCGTCGTGAATGTGAAAAACGGCTCGAAGAACAAGGTCCGGCTCGATGTGGTCAACGGGCGGCACTGCATGGTGATCGCGCTCGACGAGGCGACGATCGAGGTCAACGGCTACGAGCTCAAGGTGCCCGGCGTGCTCGACGCGGAAACACCGTGGGAGACGCCCGGGGTCGCGCAGCCCGCTGAATAATCGCAAGATCATACAAAAAGCCGCATGCCCTCTGACATGCGGCTTTTGTTATTCAATGCGCAGACGCGCGGCGAGATCGGCGTCCGGGGTGACAAATGCGGTCTGATAATTCGAGTAGATTACCATGCCGGGGCGTGCGCCGGGCGGCTTCTTTACGAATTTGACAAGGCAGTAATCGACGCGAACCTGTGCCGAATCGCGCCCCTTGCTGAAATACGCAGCCAGCATGCACGCCTGCTCGACGGTGCGGTCCGGCGGGGTGCCGCCGTTGGTCTGCAGAATGACATGTGCGCCGTGCACCGCCTGCGTATGCAGCCAGATATCGAGCTTTTCCGCGGTTTTCAGCGTGATCTGGTCGTTCTGGCGGTTGTTGCGCCCGACGTAGATATCGTAGCCGTCGTCGGAGACAAAGTGGATCGGCTGCATCGGCTTGGGCGGCTTGCCGCTGCTCTTGCGGTGCTCCTTCAGATAGCCCTGCTCGATCAGCTCGAGCCGCAGCTGCACGATATCCGATTCGCACTCGGCTCTGGTCAGCGCATCGAACACGCTGTCGATATACGCCTGCTCCTGCTCGCCCGCTTCGATCAGCGCGGTGAGCTTCTTTTTTGCCGAGCACGCCTTCTGGTATTTTTTATAATAATATTGCGCATTCTGTGCCGGGGTCAGACGCACATCGAGCTCGATCGTGACGGGCGGTGCATCGGGCTCGTAGAAATCCTCGACCGTGACGGACGCATCGCCGCGCCTGATGCGGTAGAGATTTGCGGAGAGCAGATCGCCGCGCCGGCGGTCGAGCTCCATGCTGCCGCAGTCGAGCAGCTCCTGCTTCTGGTTCGCGACGCGCTTGGCGATGCGCTCGGAGGTATTGACAAGGAACCGCAGCAGATCGTTGGAGCGCTGCCGGAGCCGTGCGTCGCGGTCACGCAGCGCAAAGAAGGCGTCGAGCGTCTCGCAGGCGGTGGCGTAGTCCGCCGTCACCATCAGCGAGCCGTACTGCGCGATGCGCTGGAACGAGAAATCCTTGAGCAGCCCCTCCTTCGTGCGCAGCGTCGTGAACTGCCGCGCCGCAGGGTCATTCAGCGCCGCCTGCGTGCGGTGTACCGCGAAGAGCAGGCGTGTTTCCTGCTCCTCGGTCAGCGGCAGAGAGACCGGCTCGCCGCGTCCGGTGTAGAATTCCCACTCGCGCGCCACGACCGGCGAGATGCCCTCGAACAGCCGGATCAGCGACTTGGCAAGCGGCAGGGGAGGGGCACTGCGGACGGCATTCAGGATCGCGTCGTCGCGGTCGGTCAGCATGTTGATGCGCGGGTCGCGGGGCGGCGGCGTGTACTCCGTCCCCGGGAGCACGAGCCGCACGCGCGAGATATCCTCGTCGACGCGGCGCAGGCTGTCGATGATGCGCCCGGTCTCATTGACAAGGATGACATTCGAGAAGCGCCCCATCAGCTCGCAGACCAGCGTCAGCAGAACCGGGTCGCCGAGCTCGTTGATGCTGCGGATCTCGAAGCGGAGAATGCGCTCAAGCCCGTCCTGCGTGATCGCCTCGAGGCGCCCGCCGCTCAGATGCTTTCGCAGCAGCATGCAGAACATCGGCGGCTGCGCGGGATTCTCGGGATTCGTTTGTGTGATGTGCACGCGCGCGGCATCGGCGGAAACGGAAAACAGCACGCGCTGTGCGCCGCCGTAGCCTCGGAATGCGATCACGAGCGTGTCGCGGGCGGGCTGGTAGATTTTGTCCACGCGGCTGCCGATCAGCGGCTGCAGCTCCCCGCGGATGCAGTGCAGAAATGCGCCGTCAAGCGCCATTGTTGTGCCCCCTTTGCTGAAAGAAATCGCTGTCTGAATGCGGCATTGCGCTTCGCGTCAGGCATATTGCCGGGTTGCTCCGCGGATCACGAATAAGCTGCAAACGACGCAAACTCGCCGCCGATCATGCCCGCAGAGAGATGCTCGAACGGGATCTCCTGCATGCCGGATTCCGGCAGAATGAGCTGGACATTTTCCTGCAGATTGCTGTCGATCATCGCGATGCAGCTGCACAGGCGGCTCACGCGGATCAGCTCGGGCTCGGGCGCACCGTTCATCCAGCTGACGCCGGGAATGCCGATCGTGCAGCTGACGAGCGTGACGCCGTAGAGCGCATGCAGGACGTTCAGCAGCATCGACGGCTCGCAGACGTCCGGGTGCGTCTCGTTCTCGAAGGACATGCCCCAGCCGTCGGGCTGCGCAATGCCGTCGCTGAGGGTCAGGCGGATCGCCGGAATCAGTGCGGGCGCGGTCATATATGCCGCGGTATAGCAGTCACGCAGGAAACGGGTGCGGTCGTCGAAATCGCCGCCGAACGGGCTGTTGAAGAGCCGGTCGCGGTGGAAGGACGCGAGGCTTTCGCCGAAGAGCGAGCGGTCGGCAGCGTTGAGCGCAAAGCCGTCGAAGCCTGCCTCTGCCGCATATTGCGCGACGTTCGCGCAGGTGACGATCAGCCCGCGCAGCGCCTCGTCGGAGATGACCTCGGCGCCCTCGGGGGTCAGGAAGGTCGGCTCCATGATGACGGGGGAGAGCGCCTCTCTGCCCGCGTGGTCGAGCGTGACCAGAATCAGCGGCTCGGTGCCGTGCAGCGCCTTTGCCGTCGCCTTGATCTGCCTGACAAATGCCGCAAATACGCTGACATTCTCTTCGGTGAGCATGAGCTGGTGCGGGTCGCGCCGACCGCTTTCGTCGATCGCGGTCAGCTCGAGCCAGATCTGGGCATAGCAGCGCTCCTTCAGTGCTGCGCTGTAGCGCGCGACCGTCTCAGCGGTCGGTGCGCCGGATTCGGAGGCGTCAAAGCAGGGGAGCGGTGCATAGATCTGACGGCTCGGCAGGTCGTGCCCGGCGACCGCGATCGGCTGATGCAGCGCGTCGGTGTCCGGTGACAGCGGCAGAAATGCGCCGATCGCGCCGGCTTGCTTGCTCAGTGCCGTGAGCTTTTCCGAGAGGTTCTGTTCCATATCATTTCCTTCTTTCTCAAAGTCCTTTTCATGGTTTGTGCTGCTCAGATAACCTGGAAATAAGGGAAGAGGAAGCCAAGTGAGCAGTTAGCAGTGAGGAGTGAGGAGTTGTTCCGCTGTCCTGATTCCCGCCTCTGAAACAACGTCGTCAGGAATACCGGCGTCGAAATCATTCCGAATTCTGCATTCTCGTACTTCCGCGTCCCTCATCACGCCTGTCTAAAAACGCTGCCCGCCCGCAAAACGTGGGCAGGCAGCGATCGGTTATTTGAGCTCCTTGCTGATGCCTGCGAGATACTCGAGCAGCAACGTGGTGTCCTCAGCGGTCAGACCGGTTTTGCCGTCCAGCTCAGCATTCGCCTTGCCCTGTGCCGAGACCGTGATCTCCTTGTCCTCGGCGCAGAAGCGTGCGAGCATGACCGCATCCGCGACATTGACCGTGCCGTTGCAGTCGACGTCGCCTGCGGTGCGCTTGACATCATTGTTCGGCGCGGAGGTTGTGGTCGTTGAATCTTCGGTCGGGGTGATATCAGCCACGGTGGTGCCGTCGGGCTCAATGCCGCCGATCAGCACGCCGTTGTCATAGACGCAGATGTAGTCGTTGCGGACCTCCGGCGGGTCAAGCTCCGACAGAATGCTGTCCTTGCCGATCTTCAGCGTCTGATAGCTCGGGTCGTTCGAGGTGTCCCATTTTGCGCCGTAGTAGAAGCCGACCGTGAACTGCACCTTCTTGCCGCAGTTGACGAAATTGTAATCGCTCCACGACAGCTCGACATAGCCGATGTGCTTGTCCTTGTCCCAGACCTTCGCGTCGGAAACGATCGTCTTGCCGGGTGCGGCTTCCGTGGCGACCTGATCGTAGAGCAGGGATGTCTTGACCATTGAAACATCGTCGTTGAATTCCGACATATCGAAGTAGTAGCGGACAGTCAGGTCTGTCGGCGGCTTGCTGTCATTGGATTTGACGCGGATCGAAACCTTTGTCGAGCCAGCACCGTCGTTGGTGATGTCCTCGGCTGCACAAGCCTCCACATAGGTCTCCTTGACGATCTCGCCGTTTTCTCCGCTGGTCTTGCTGCCTCTGCCGCCGTCCATGAGGGGCGGGAAATCCGGCGTGACCGACTGTTCGTACTGGTCCTTGTATGCCAGATACAGACCGGCTGCCGCGCCCGGGCAGGCGGCGTTGTAGTCGATCGTGACCTCGTTGTAGATCCAGTCCTTCGTGACGTCGTTGTGACCGTCCTGCGCGTCCGGACCGCCGCACAGCGCGCCGAACAGCACATAGAGCTGCTGATCCTTGTCCTCGCACTTTGACAGACCGGAGGCTGCGCGGTGATGCGGATACTTCGCGGAATCCTCATTGAAGCCGACCAGGAAGCAGCGCGGACCGTGCGATGCACCCTCGCGTTCAAAGTCGCCGTCCGGGTCCTTTCCGTCATTGCCTGCAACGGATTCCAGATAGGTGATGTCGTTGTTGCCGAGGATGTATTCCATCTGCCCCTTTGCCCACTCGGTGAAGGAGTAGTCCGGCAGCGCCTGATGATTGTCCTCAGTGTATTTGTCCTTGCCCTGATTGTATTTGTCGTAGACCAGCATGCAGAACTGCGCGGCGGTGTTGTAGCGGCAGGAGCCCCATGTGTTCAGCCAGAAATAGCCCTGCGGCGTGATCTTGCCGGGTCCGCCCTCCATGTAGCCGCAGTATGCCTTTGCGCATTCGCCCCAGAAATTGATCATCTCATAGGGGCTCTTTCCGGCGGCAGTGATATAGTCCATTGCGAGGTCGCTCTGCCCCTTCGGGTTCTCCGCCTCCGTGTAGGTCTTGTCGGACTTGTAGGTATCGGAGATGATGCCCATGAGGATGGCAACGCCGTTCCACATGTCGTTCCAGCAGTAGACATAGCTCGGTGCGGCGTAGAAATCGTAGATCGGGAGCACCTTTTCGATATAGCTCTTCTCGCCGGTGATGATGTAGAGCCAGCACGCGGCGAAGCAGTAGTCGTCCTCCCATTTCTGGGATTTGTAGTAGCCCTTCGGTCCCTGATCGGAGACAGCCTCTGCCTTATCGTTCTTGTCTGCAAATTCAAAGAGCGCCTTGGCGTAGTCCAGACATTTCTCCGCGTATTCGGGGTCGCTCTCCTTGAAGTTCAGATAGTTAATCGCGAGGCAGGCGGCGGTGTTGGTGATGTTGCAGGTGGTCGGGTTGTCCGGCGTTGCGAACCACGCGGTTCTCGCCATTGTGTCGTTCTGCGGGAGCTGCCAGTAGGAGTGATCGACGTCGCCGTCGCCGACCTGATAGCAGAAGCAGACGACGTCGCCGTTCTTGTCGCGGAAGGTGCAGCGCATGAAGTAGTCGCAGAAGTAGCGGATGATCGTTTCGGCGTGCTCCGCCTGACCGGTCTCCTCATATGCGTCGCGGAATTCGTAGTAGCCCCACGAGACGGTTGTTCCCGAATACGCCTCCGGCAGCCCGAATTTGACATGGTCGCCCGCGTCGTGGAAGCCGCCGGAGACATCGACCGTGCCGTCCTCTGTACCGGTGTTCAGGATATCGTAGTTCTTCTCGATAAAGGCAGCGCTGAGATTGGTGCCGACCGTTTTGGTCAGGTCCTCGCCCTCCATCGGCTTGAGCGGGACCTTTGCGTCGTAGGTGTGGCAGTTGGCGCGCCACGCGAAGCGGTTGTTGTCCTCGACGTCGGGACCGCACATATTCGCGTCATAGAAGTACAGCGAATACTGCAGCGCCTTGGCGAAGTTGTCATAGTCGCCCGCCGGATCGGTGACGAGCGCAGATGCAGGGGAAAACTGCATCACGGTGCCGGCAGTCAGCACGGCAAGTGCGCACGCGATCGGTCTGAGGGCATGTTTCTTTATGTACCCCACAAAAAATCCTCCTTTTGATAGCCCACAGAGGGGCATGATACTTATATTATAGCACACTTTTCCTGCAAATGCAATGATTTCGCTGAAAAAGTGATTGGTTTTTCTTATGAGGGGTATAAATGAGGGACAATGCTGAAAAAAAATTGCAAAAACCCCTTGACTTTTCTCCACGAAATGTGATATAATATGAAAGTTGAATGCGGATAAGGCATTCGGAACCTGCGGAGATGTATCGAAGTGGTCATAACGAGAACGACTCGAAATCGTTTGGGCGGTGAAACGCCCCGTGGGTTCGAATCCCACCATCTCCGCCAAACGGGGCATTAGCGCAGCTGGGAGCGCACCACACTGGCAGTGTGGGGGTCACGGGTTCGAATCCCGTATGCTCCACCATCAAAAACCACGTAAATACGCCGTTTTCCTAGATTTGGGAAACGGCGTATTTCCTTCTTAAATCGGCTTTGGACGCACTTTGGACGCACCTTGCAAATTTTTTTAGAGGGGCTCACTTTTTTCGGTGAACCCTTTTTCGCGTTATTCGGCTCTATCTCTCTTCTCCGGAGTACGCTGACGATTTCCCGAACTGTCTTTTTTGGACACTGTGATGGACACTATGAACAATTTGAGGGGTTGCCGCCTTGGCAACCCCTCGTTGTTTTATTCAACTTTTGGGTTTTCGTCTCCGGAATCCACATCCTGCAAATCATATGATCTCGTTTGCCCATGCAACTCTTTTACAGAGATACAAAATATTATCCTTGATGATTGACTAATTGTGCAATATGTGGTATAATAACTGTGTATAACTTCTCATAATTCGCTCTTATCGGAAGTGGAGGTGCGACTATGACCATACTAACGAAGAAGGAAATGTCCGAAGAAGATATTAAGCTGCAATTCATTACCCCTGCAATCACAGCCAAATGGGACAAAAGCCGGATCACGATGGAAACGAAGATTACGGACGGCAAAATCTGTCTGAACGGGAACTTTGTTCACCGAGATAAGAAAAGTGCGAAGTTTGCGGATTATATTCTCTACTGGAACAGTAGCTTTCCGATTGCAATCGTTGAAGCAAAGGACAATAATCATAGTGTATCTTTCGGCTTGCAGCAGGCAATCACCTATGCGAAGATGATGGATGTGCCTTTTGTATACAGCTCCAATGGTGATGCTTTCTATGAACACGATATGCTGACAGGCAAAGAGCGTGAAATCGCCCTTGAGGATTTTCCCTCACCCGATGAACTGATAGAACGCTACAGAGCCGGTGCGAATCACGGCGAGGGGCTGTCTGCAAATGAATTAGCAGTCATCAATCAACCCTACTATTCAAGTCAGAATACCTATGAGCCGAGATATTATCAGCGAGTCGCTGTCAACCGCACCGTAGATGCTGTTGCCCGCGGACAAAGCAGAATCCTGCTTGTCATGGCAACAGGCACTGGTAAAACCTACACAGCCTTCCAGATCGTATACCGTCTGCTGAAAAGCGGCATGAAGCGAAAGATCCTCTATCTTGCAGACAGAAATATCCTTGTCGATCAGTCGATTCAGCAGGATTTTTCTCCGCTGGAAAAAGTGATCCACAAGATCAATGTCGCAAAGGACGACCGCACCACAATCACTTCCCATCAGGTTTATTTCTCACTGTATCAGCAACTTGTCGGCGATGATGAGCAGGAACATTTCTCTGAACTGTTCGACAAAGACTTCTTTGACTTGATTATTGTGGATGAGTGCCACCGGGGCAGCGCGAAAGAAGACAGCAGATGGCGGCGGATTCTGGAATATTTCAGCTCTGCAACCCAGATCGGCATGACCGCCACGCCAAAGGAAACCACTTATGTCTCAAATATCAGCTATTTCGGGGAGCCGCTTTACACCTATTCTCTGAAAAATGGCATCGAGGACGGATTCCTCGCTCCGTTCAAGGTCATCAGCATCACGACAGACATCAGCGACGGCTGGCGACCGCTGAAAGGACAGCTTGATTATTACGGCAACGAGATAGAAGACAGAATCTACAATAATACCGACTATGATTACAATATCATCATTGAAAGCCGTATCCATCAGGTCGCGGAGGAAATTACCAATTATCTGATCAGTACAGACCGGATGCAGAAAACAATCGTATTCTGCGCGACGGAGGATGCAGCAGAACGAATGCGGGTTGCACTCGTCAACCTTAATGCCGATAAGTGTGCCGAGAACCCGGACTATGTCGTGCGAATCACAGGTTCTGACGATTACGGAAAGAGCAAGCTGGACTATTTTATCTCCGTTTCCTCGCCGTATCCTGTGATCGCAACTACCTCCAAACTGCTGTCTACTGGCGCAGACTGCAAAATGACAAAGCTGATTGTCATTGACGAAAATATCGGCTCTATGACCGAGTTTAAGCAGATTATCGGCAGAGGCACCAGACTGCGCGAAAAGGAAGGCAAAACGCACTTTGTTGTCATGGATTTCCGGGGTGTTACACGGCTGTTTTACGATGAAAAGTGGGACGGTCCGATCGAGATTGATCCGAATTATCATTCTCCAATACCGAAAGAAGGTCCGGATATTCTTGTTGAGCCGCCTTCGCCGCCGCCCGAACCGACACCGATGCCCTATGTAGGGGTTGAAGGTTGTACAGTACGCATTATCAATAAAGTAGTATCGGTTTTTGATGCAGACGGCAAGCTGCTGCGTACAGAAAGCATCATAGATTACACAAGAACGAATATCCTCGGCGAATTTGCTGATCTGGAACATTTTATCCGAAGCTGGAACGCGGAGGAAAAGAAACGGGCAATCTCTGATCTGTTCAAAGAGCATGGTATTGACATTCAGGCTTTGAAAGAGTCGCAGGGCATGGGCGATATGGATGAGTTTGATTTCATCATTCACATCGCATTCGACCGTAAGCCGCTGACTCGGAAAGAGCGCGCAGACGGTGTCAAAAAGCGCGATTTTATAAGCAAATACAGCGGTATGGCACGGGAAGTGCTGGAAGCCCTGCTCGATATGTATTCCAGCGAGGGAATCGAACAGATCGAGGACACGCAAGTTCTGAAACTTGACCCGTTTATCAGAATGGGTAAGCCTGCCGCGATCGTTCAGCTGTTTGGCGGCAAAGAGGGATATTTGCAGGCTGTACGCGAACTGGAACAAGAAATATACAAGGAGATCTCGTAAATGAGTAGCTTAAGCAATTTTGTAAAACGACTTCGGGATATTATGAGAAATGATGCAGGCATCAACGGCGACGCACAGCGTATTGAGCAGATCGCATGGCTGCTGTTTCTCAAGGTTTATGATACAAAGGAAAATGACTGGGAATTTGATGATGATAACTATGAATCCATCATTCCCGAAGCGTGCCGCTGGCGTAATTGGGCTTCTGTAGCAGATAAGAAAGCCGCAATGACAGGCGATGATCTGCTTGAATTCGTCAATAACACCCTGTTCCCGACGCTTAAAAAGCTAGAAGTATCTAAGACAACGCCAATCAATAAAGCAATCGTCAAGACGACCTTTGAAGATACGAATAACTACATGAAGGACGGTGTGCTGCTCCGTCAGGTCGTGGATGTTATTGATGAGCTGAAACTCGATGATTATGAGGAAAGCCATGCATTCGGCGATATCTACGAATCTATCCTGAAAGAATTGCAGAGTGCAGGCTCGGCTGGTGAGTTCTATACACCGCGTGCTGTTACTGATTTTATGGCGCAGATGATTCAACCGAAGATCGGTGAGAAAATGGCGGACTTTGCCTGCGGTACGGGCGGCTTTATCATCAGCTGGCTGAATGCGCTGGAATCGCAGAAGAAAACCGTCGAAGATCATACCGCTTTTGATACATCCGTTTACGGCATCGAAAAGAAG
>JAEELE010000009.1 GCA_016288755.1 Oscillospiraceae bacterium | reverse complement strand
GTTCATAAACAGATAAAACCAATGATATACAAAAAGAAGGACTGTTTTGTGTGTGACTAAACGACTTGCTTATCAAAATTTCACTATATACTGTGTGCTAGCAATGCCAAAAGCACAATATAGACGACTGAATAGTTACGAGGAATATACACTTGACGATGAGATTAATTCTGAAATAATAACCTTGCAGGAACTGGATTCAGAAATACGATTAAGGAAAGAATTATCTGACGATTGTGAAAAATATCCTGACTAAATATAAAAACAAGAAATCAATTCTAAGATGTCAGACCACGTTGAGTGCGTAGTTTTGATGTCAAGGGATAAAAGCTGAAAAGCCCGATTTTACGGCGATTTTCGGCTATACAGTTAAACTGCACACTCAACCCCGGTATGGTTTTTGCTGTATTCGGAAAGACATCTACGCACTAAAAACGGCTGACAACATTTCTGCACACTGAGGTTAGTGCGTCAAAATGATAATTGGCTTTTGGTAGTGCGTCAAATTGTTGTCAGAGAGTGAAAAGTGCGTAGGATCGCAAAAATGATACATATCAAATATTGCGATTGATATATAGGGTTGAGGGCGTGGAAATGTTGTCAATAAAAGGAGGAATCCATATGCCAGAACACATCAATTTACTTGACAAAAACGAAATGCTCAAACTGCTGAAAGGCGAATATTCTGTACGCCGCGTGAAACGGTCGCAGTTTGACCATGAACCTATGAATGTTCCGACAGAAGTCTCTGTTGTTTTGGTGGATTATATTTACAAGGCTCCGCACTGTAAAAGGGTATTTCAAGAGGCACTGAAGGTGCTGTTTTCCGGTTCTGCCGGTGATGTTTTCCTCGGCTTTGATTATGTGGATGAATGTCTTTTGGACGAAAAGCTTGGACTCGCGGCATTTCACATTGACACAGCAATGCTGATTCCGTTGCTGAAAGAGGGGATACGGCGGAACAGGAACGGTCTGTCCGGCAGAACAGCATTCTGCTCCACAAGCTGTCTGGAGTGGATCAGAACTGTCAGCAGATCTTATGAAAAAGAATACGGATTCACACTCTTGGATGAATAAAAAATCCCCGCACCACTGAATCACCAGTGATGGCGGCTTTAAAAAGGAGAGTACACGATGGAATTTGAAATCAAAAACGGCGTGCTGGAAAGGTGTATTCCTGAACAGGACGAAACGAGCGTCACCGTGCCTGACAGCGTGACACAAATCGGGACGAACGCATTTGAGGAGTGCATATCCCTGCAGGAAATCGCACTGCCGGACAGTGTGACGGAAATCGGAACAAAAGCGTTCTATCACTGCAGATCTCTGCGGAAGATCCGTATTCCTGCGGGCACAACAGTTATCGGTGAGAATGTATTTGCCGGCTGCGAATCGCTGGAGGAAATTGAACTGCCGGAGCACCTGGAACGGATCGGCAGCTTTGCGTTCTCGGGCTGCAGAGCGCTTCGGGAAATTCGATTCCCGGCGCACACGATGCTCGGAGATATGCAGATGAGCGTATTTTTCGGATGCAGCGCCCTGCGGAAGGTCGTACTGCCGGAAGGCGTGAAAAGCCTCGGAAGCGGTTTCTTCTGCCAGTGCGAATCGCTGGAGGAGATCGAACTGCCGGAGGGCTTGCAGTCTCTCGGAGAAATGGCGTTCTCCGAATGCACGGCACTGCGGGAGATCTCGCTGCCGGACAGCCTTGAAGAGATCGGAGACCGCGCATTCGAGGAGTGCCGCGCACTTCAGGAGATCCGGTTGCCGGACGACCTGAAGCGCATCGGTGCCCATGCATTTTGCAGCTGCCGGAAGCTGAAAAAGGTGCGGTTTCCGGCAGACCCGGAGCGGATCCCGGACAGCGCGTTTCTGCTCTGCCCCCGCCTTGCGGAATTGGCATTCGCGGCGGCGCCGAAGCAGGGAAGCGCCCTGCACAAATGGCTTTGCAGATTTCTCCCGAAGCACCGGGAAATTTCGCTGAATATGCAGCGTTTGCAGACGCTCGATGCCGAAAGTGCGGCGTTTCTGCACACGACGCAGGCGCTGGAAGATGCGGAGATCACCGCCCTAACGCCACAGAATCCTGTGATGCGGGGACAGAATACTTTAATAACAGTCACAATCGAAAACAACGAATTTAAATTTCACGGCACGTTTGACTGCGGCTACGCAGGCTTTTATTGTGACGATCAGATCTTTTCCAACGAAGATCCCGATTATGTGCGGGAAAACGGCTTGCAGGGCAAAGATCTATCTGAATGCTCTGATGAAGAGCTTGCAGCGGAAATGGCGGCATTTTATAATGCGGCGGAAGCCCGATTGCAGCAGAATATTCAGTTCTTCAACTGGAATTTTCTGGATGAGCTGATGCAGAATCTGGAAGGCTGCGGTTATCCGTACTGGGAATATCCGGACATGGTTCATCCGGATTTTCTGGAGGCAAATCCCGATTTTGACGACTGGTATCCTGATGACGGGAGTGACCTTCCGGAGCCTGTTTTCATTCCTGAAAATGCCGGCAGCAATGAGATCGAACTTCGCAGAAAGTATCCGGGCTTCAATTTCGAGCATTGGATCTCGACTATGACACTGCATGGCCTCCAAGTCTCGGATATGGAGGACGGAGGCTGGATCTCATTTGAGATCTCGGATGAGATGGAGTATCTCTGTCATCTCGTTGCAATGGTAGAGCCAGATCTGAGCTTTGCGGAGTGGAACAACGGATAATACAGTACGTTTGAAGGTGCAAAGAATGATTGACGGAACATACGGAGTTTACCACGGAGAAGTACATAGAATTGGTTTTGAGGCAAACGGAAAAATCGCATTATCTCCCAATTCCGACAGTGAAACAGATGATACATATGTCGATCCGTATCATCTTGGAATGTATACAAAAAATATAGATCGGACAGAGCTTTCTGAGGCTTACGGTCTGGAATCCTATGCGGAATATAAAGGTTATAAGATTTCCATAGTCCGCGAAGTTGGTGACGATTATGAATGATACCTCAGTGATTATGCGCTTGCCCAAAAGCTCGGCTTTGATAGATGTGATAAATGCGGCTATCATCGGATGGTCAGAAAAGCGGATGTCAGGGTGACTGTCGTAAAAAAGCCGATCAGACTGTGATGTCTCATTGCATGATTCCTCAAAAAAAGCTGACCGGAGCCGACAGGGGCTCCGGTCAGTGTTTTTATGATTCCGCACAGACGATCGTGCCGCAGCCGAGCACGCAGGCATTGTCATCATAGAGCACGGCGGTCTGTCCGGGCGCCGCAGCCCTGACCGGCTGATCGAACAGAATCCGCATCGTTCCCTTCGGCGAAAGCGTGACGGATGCAGCCTGCGGCGCATGACGATACCGGATTTTCACATTCGCGCGGAGCACCTCGCCGCCGGAAATGCCTGCAATGCCCATAAAGCTGACATCGCTGCAGAGCACGGCTCTGTGATACAGCCCCGTCTCTGCTCCGAGCACGATGCTGTTTGTGTCCGCACAGATCTTCTGCACATAGGCAGGCGCACCGAGTGCAATGCCGAGCCCCCTGCGCTGCCCGACCGTATACCGGTATATCCCCTGATGCCGCCCGACGGTCTCGCCGGACTGATTCTTAAAATCGCCGTCCGGCGGCAGCTCCCGTTCCGCGTGCTCCGCGATGAAATCGGCATAGTGCCCGTCCGTGACAAAGCAGATTTCCTGCGAATCCCGCTTGTGCGCCACGGGCAGACCGGCTTGCTCCGCGATCTGCCGCACCTCCTGCTTTGTCAGCTTTCCGAGCGGCATGACTGTCCGGCGGAGCTGCTCCTGCGTCAGCCTGCAAAGCATATAGGACTGGTCCTTCGCGGAATGCGCCGCCTGCCGCACGGTATATCTGCCGTTCTGCAGCCGCAGGACCTCCGCGTAATGCCCGGTCGCAGCACAGTCGGCGCCCTGCATATCTGCGAATGCGAGCAGCCCCTGCCACTTGATATTCCGGTTGCAGAGAATGCACGGATTCGGCGTTTTCCCGCTGAGATATGCCTCGACAAACGGCGCTGTGATCTGCTCGCGGAATTCCGTCAGACAGTTCACGGCATAATACGGGATATCCAGCTGATCTGCGATATTCCGTGCATCCGTGATCTCGCAGCAGCGGCTTTCCGTGCCGTCCGCGGACTGCCATGTGCGCAGCGTCACACCGATCACATCATAGCCCGCGAGCTTCAGCAGATACGCGGTCACGGCACTGTCCACACCGCCGGACATGCCCACAATGACGCGCTTCACCGTCAGCCCCTCAGATCGAATAGAAGTCGCCGCTTGCCGCTTCCTGCATATTCAGAAAGTCCGCAAGCGTCAGATGCTCGGCAAAGCAGCGCAGGCAGGCGTTCATACGGTCCCACAGGCAGCTCTTGACGGACGGTCGGATGCCCGTATCCGCTTCGATCTCCGATGCATCCGCGAGGATATTGTTGTCCAGAATATTCAGCAAATCCGCAATGAGAATCCCCTCAGCCGGTTTCGCCAGCATATACCCGCCGTGCTGTCCCTTCACGGCACGGACAAAGCCGCCCTGCCGCAGAAGCATCAGGATCTGTTCCAGATATTTCTGCGAGATCTGCTGCCGCTGCGAGATCTCAGGCGTGGAAACCTTCCCGCCGCCCGCGGAATGGATCGCAATATCCGCCAGTGCCGCGATGCCGTATTCCACTCTGGTCGATATTTTCAACCGGTCACACCGCCTTTCCTATTCTTCGTCCAGCAAAAACCGGAGTGTTTTCCAGCCGAGCACCGCACATTTGACGCGCGCCGGCATCCTCGCGATATTCTGCAGCGCACCTGCCTCCTCCAGCTCTGCAAGCTCGTCATCGGTGATCTCGCCACCGATCATCTTCATGAAAAGCTCTGTCAGATGCGCCGCCTCCGCTTTGGTTCTGCCGATGATGAGATCGAGCATGATATCGGCAGAGGCGTTGGAGATCGTGCAGCCGACGCCGGTATAGGCGCCGTCCGTGATGACGCCGTCCTGCACGGTCAGGTGCAGCGTGATCTCATCGCCGCAGCTCGGATTCATGCCGGAATGGGAGCAGGTCGCGCCCGGCAGCTCGTGCAGATGCTGCGGGTGCAGATTGTGGTCGATCAGCACCTCGTTATAAAAATTCTCACTCAAGACCCATTCTCCTTCTCACTGTTCTCAGCGTTTCTGCGAATTTGTCAATATCCTGCTCATCGTTGTACAGCGCGAGACTCATGCGCACCGTGGACTGCACGCCGAGAAACTGATGCAGCGGCTGTGCGCAGTGATGCCCTGCGCGGACCGCGACCTTGTCCGCATCCAGAATCGCGGCAATGTCATGCGGATGCACACCGTCCACCGTAAATGTGATGATGCCGAGATGCTCCTGCGCGCTGTCCGAGCCGATGATGTGAACATGCGGGATATCCCGCATCTGTGCAAGGGCATAGGCGGTCAGCGCGCTTTCGTGCGCTGTGATCGCGTCAAAGCCGATGCTGCCGATATATTCGATCGCGGCGTGCAGACCGACCGCACCGCCGACATTGACCGTTCCCGCTTCAAATTTGTGCGGCAGCTCCGCAAAGGTCGCGGATTCCCGCGTGACATATTCGATCATTTCGCCGCCGGTCAGGAACGGCGGCATCTGTTCGAGCAGCTCCCGCTTGCCGTACAGCACGCCGATGCCCATCGGCGCATACATTTTGTGACCGGAAAACGCGAGAAAATCGACGTCCAGCTCCCGCACATCCACCGGGATATGCGGCACACTCTGTGCACCGTCGCAGACGATCAGCGTGCCGTTTCTGTGACAGATCGCCGCAAATTCCCTGATCGGATTCAACCGCCCGAACACGTTGGAAATCTGCGCGATTGCAAAGATTTTCGTATTTGCGGTCAGTGCGTTTTTCAGTGCTTCTGCCGAATAGAAGCCCGTCTGATCGCATTCCAGAAAGCGCAGCCTTGCGCCGGTTTCCCGCGAGACCGTCTGCCACGGGAGCAGATCGCTGTGATGCTCGGACACTGCGACCAGAATCTCATCGTGCGCGCAGAGATTTGCGCGCCCCCAGCTGGATGCGACGAGGTTCAGGCTTTCGGTCGCGTTGCGCGTGAAAATTATTTCGCGCTTGCTCGCCGCATGAATGAAATCGCGCACAGCGATCCGCGCATGCTCATAGGCATCTGTCGCTCTGACGCTCAGGTCGTACAGCCCGCGCAGGG
Source organism: Oscillospiraceae bacterium (assembly GCA_016288755.1). Taxonomy (GTDB): domain Bacteria; phylum Bacillota; class Clostridia; order Oscillospirales; family Ruminococcaceae; genus Firm-04. The sequence goes on along the minus strand of JAEELE010000009.1, from coordinate 20,724 downwards.
GATTTGCGTTTTCCTCCCTGTAATATTGCGTCACCGCGTCGAGCACCTGCTGCGGCTTCTGCGTAGTGGCGGCGCTGTCAAGATAGGCGATCTCCGGATATGCCGCAAATACGGGGAAATCTGTTTTGATATTACGCATCCGCATCCTCCGTTCCCAGCTGCCTGCGGATATCCGATTCCGTCTCCGCATCGCCGATTTCTGCGATCACGCTGCCGAGCCTTGCCAGCGCGATCATCTCATAGATTCTGTCCTCCGGGATGCCGCGCGACTGCAGATAGAAGATATGCTTGGAGTCGATCTGCCCGATCGAAGCGCCGTGCGTGCCGGAAACATCCTCTTCCGCGCAGAGAATGACCGGAACGGTCTGATTCTGCACGGCTTCGTCCATCAGCAGAACCTCCTCACGCTCCGCGCCGACAGAACCGGCACAGCCGTTCCGGAAGTCGATCGTGCCGCGGAAAGTCTTTTTGGCATGCCCGCGCAGAACGCCCTTCACATCGGTGTCGGAGGCTGTTTTCTTCCCGCTCTGGATGACATGCAGGTTGATGTCAAGCGCATGCTCCCCGTCCAGCAGATAGCCGATGCGCGACGTGAATACGGATTTTCTGCCGTTGAGATGCACGCGGATGCCGCTGACAAGATCATTCGGATTCAGATAGATCTGGATCAGCGCAAGGCTTGCCGTGTCATCCAGATCGGCAGTCACCTCGCTGATCGCTGAACCGTTCTGAAAAATCTGAACGAATCTGATCTGTTCCCCGTATCCCGCACGGATGTGCGTGTGCAGGACAGCATCATCCGCGGCGATCTTCGCGATCACGGTCCCGCTGCCCTGCACCGTCAGATCGGTGCTTCTGCCGATCTCCAGCCGCGCCGCTTCACCCGCCGCTGCTTTGACCGCGACCGCTTCGGGCGTACCGTCCGGCAGCTCCCGTTCGCAGCCGTTGACGCCCAGCCAGCTGAATGTCGGCGCAGGAAGCTGATTGATTATCTGTGTTGCCATATGCCCTCCTCAGCCGACATTTCCGGTCATTTCGAGCCGGATGAGATTGTTCATTTCCATCGCGTATTCCAGCGGCAGCTCCTTGGAGACATTGTCCGCGAAGCCGCTGACGATCATCGCACGCGCCGTCTGCTCGTCGAGCCCGCGCGACATCAGATAAAACACCGCGTCATCGCTGATCCTGCCGATCTTCGCCTCATGCCCGACATCGCATTTGTCGGTGCGGATATCCATTGCAGGGACCGTGTCCGAGCGCGAGATATCATCGAGCATCAGCGATTCACAGCTCACCGAGGAACGGCTGCCGACCGCATTTTCCTTCACGACGACGGCACTGCGGAAGGTGCTGATGCCGCCGCTCTTGGAGATGGATTTGGTATCCATGTGCGAGGTCGTTTCCGGCGCATTGTGGATGATCTTCGCGCCGGTGTCAAGATTCTGTCCCTCACCCGCAAAGGTGATGCCGGTGAATTCCGCATGCGCGCCGCGTCCGTTCAGAATGCTCATCGGGTAGAGATAGGAGACATGCGAGCCGAAGCTGCCGGACACCCATTCGACACGCCCGCCCTCTGCGACGACCGAGCGCTTCGTGTTGAGATTGTACATGTTCTTCGACCAGTTTTCGATCGTCGAGTAGCGCAGCGTCGCGTGCCTGCCGACATACAGCTCCACGCAGCCCGCGTGCAGTCCGGCTTCATAGTATTTCGGTGCGGAGCAGCCCTCGATGAAGTGCAGATAGGCGTTGTCCTCCACGATGATCAGCGTGTGCTCAAACTGCCCCGCGCCCTTTGCATTCAGCCGGAAATACGATTGCAGCGGGATATCCAGATGCACCCCCGCCGGCACATAGACAAACGAGCCGCCCGACCACACCGCACCGTGCAGCGCCGCAAATTTGTGATCGGTCGGCGGCACGAGCTTCATGAAGTGCGTGCGGATCATGTCCGCGTATTTCGGGTCGTGCATCGCGCTTTCGAGGTCGGTATACACGACGCCGGATTCCGCGACCTCTTTGCGGACATTGTGATACACAAGCTCCGAGTCATACTGCGCGCCGACACCGGCAAGCGATTCGCGCTCCGCCTGCGGAATGCCGAGCTTCTCAAAGGTCGCCTTGATATTCTCCGGCACATCGTTCCAGTCGGTATTCATGCGCGATTTCGGGCGGATATAGGTGACGATACGGTCCATGTTCAGCCCGTCGACCGGCGGTCCCCAGCCCGGCATTTCCGTGCGCTGAAAAATCTCCAGCGCATGCAGCCGGAATGCGCGCATCCATTCCGGGTCGCCCTTTTCTTCGGAGATTTCGCGGATGATCTCCGGTGTGATGCCGCTCGACAGAAAATCTGCCGCGTCCTCCGCATACCGGAAATCGTAGCGCGAACGGTCGATGTCTGAAACCTGTGTGTTCCGCTTCATACTGCACCCTTCCCCGTGTATGCGTCAAAGCCGCTGCGGTTGATCTCCGCGATCAGCTCCGCGCCGCCCTCCTTCACGATCCTGCCGTCCGCAATGATATGCGTGCGGTCGACGTGCAGTGCATCGAGAATTTTGCTGTTGTGCGTGATGATCAGCAGCGAGCCGCCGCAGCCCTCGCGGTATGCCGCAATGCCTGCGGAAACCGTTTTCACCGCGTCGACGTCGAGCCCGGAATCGGTCTCGTCGAGGATCGCCAGCTTCGGCTTCAGCATCAGTAATTGCAGGATCTCCGCCTTTTTCTTCTCGCCGCCGGAAAAGCCCGCGTTCAGGTCGCGGTCGGCGTAGGCGGCATCCATCTGCAGCACGTCCATTGCCGCTTTCAGCTGCTTTTTGAAATCCCAGAGCTTCATGCGCTGCCCGGTGACCTGCTCCAGCGCATTGCGGATGAAATCGGAGAGCGACAGCCCCGGAATCTCGACGGGATTCTGAAACGACAGGAACATACCGCGTTTCGCGCGCTTATCCGGCGATTCGCGGGTGATGTCTTCGCCCGCAAACCGGATCGTTCCGCCCGTCACCGTGTATTCCGGCGAGCCCATGACCGCAAATCCAAGCGTTGATTTTCCCGCGCCGTTCGGTCCCATCAGCACATGCGTTTCGCCGCTGCCGACCGTCAGCGAGACGCCGTGCAGCAGCTCCCTGTCTTCGATGCCCGCTGTCAGATGTTCAATGTTCAGCAAGTCCATATCAGTGTTCCTTTCTGTTTGCACACTAATTCGATAGAATAAATATAGTATAACATATTATTCCTATCTTGTCAATAGGATAACGACAAAAAGACGCAAAAAAGCGGCTGAACAGTCAGACTGCACAGCCGCTTTCTGATATTCCGTTATGCTTTCGGCATTTTTGACTTCATCGCACTGAGCCGCTCCAGCGCTTCATTCAGCGTTTCGTTCTTCTTCGCAAAATGCAGCCGGATGTAGCGGTTCTCCGGCTCTTTGAAGAAGCTCGAGCCCGGCACCGCGCCCACACCGACATACTGCGCGAGCTTCTCGCAGAAATCCAGATCGCTCGCATAGCCGTATTCGGACACATCGAGCAAAATGTAATACGCGCCCTCCGGTACGGTATGCGAAATGCCGATGCGGTCCAGCCCCTCGAGGAACAGATCGCGCTTTCCGGTGTATTCCGCCTGCAGCGCCTTATAATAATCATCGCCGAATTTCAGACCCGTGACCGCCGCCTCCTGCAGGGGCGCCGCCGCGCCGACCGTCAGGAAGTCGTGCACCTTTTTCACGGTGTCGATGATCTCCGGCGGCGCGATCACATAGCCGAGCCGCCAGCCGGTGATCGAATAGGTCTTCGACAGCGACGAGCAGGAGATCGTGCGCTCCCACATCCCCGGCAGCGACGCCATATAGGTGTGCACATGCGGCGCGTAGAGGATATGCTCATAGACCTCGTCGGTGATGACAAATGCGTCGTATTTCTTCGCAAGATCGGCAATGATCAGCAGCTCCTCACGGGTGAACACCTTGCCGCAGGGATTGGACGGATTGCAGAGGATCAGCGCCTTCGGGTGCTGCCGGAATGCGTCCTCGAGCACATTCGCATCGAAGGTGAATGCGGGCGGGATCAGCGGCACATAGATCGGCTCCGCACCGGAGAGGATCGTATCGGCGCCGTAATTCTCATAGAACGGCGAGAACACGATCACCTTGTCGCCGGGATTGGTCACGCTCATCATCGCTGCCATCATCGCCTCGGTGCTGCCGCAGGTGACGACGATCTCGCCGTTCGGGTCGATTGGTCGCCCCATGAAATGCGACTGCTTTGCGGCGAGCGCCTCGCGGAAATTTTGCGCGCCCCATGTGATCGAATACTGGTGGAAATCCTCTTTTGTGACCTCCGCCAGACGGTCGAGAATCGCCTTCGGCGGGTCGAAATCGGGGAATCCCTGCGAGAGATTCACAGCGCCGTACTGATTGGAAATGCGCGTCATTCTGCGGATGACGGAATCGGTGAAACCCGCAGTTCTGCTTGATAAACCGGGCATATTGTCCTCCATAGAAATATTAAAGTGCAGAAGCGGGCAGCGGAATCGTGACTCTTGTTTCAAAGGGTACATCTGAATCAAACGGTTTGCTCCAGCCAATATCTGCGATGCCTTTCCAGCAGACTGTCATCATTCCGTCCCTGATCTCTTCAATCACAAATTCGGCTTTGCTGATTTCTTCATACTCGACGACATTGAGGACGCCCGCATAGCCGTACTCGTTCTCGGGCGTTTCCCAGACGATTTTTCTGCCGACAAGCTCCCGAATGCTCTGCACCCTGAAGAAGATCCCCTCGACCTGCTCCAGAGATGCTTCCTGACATTCAAAGTCTATGTCATCGTTCTCGGTACTCGCATATACATTGACAAACAGGCGTATGCCGCCGTCCTCATGTTCGATTGTGAGTTCGCCTCTGGGTTCGTCATAATCATAACCCGCCAGTCTGAAAAAGCCTGCCATCATCATTCCTCCTGCTCTGAATCTGTATCGCAGGCACGGTGCCTGTCACTTACATATTATACATCAAATCCAAAGAAAAAGCAAGCAGGAGGGGGATGTTTTTCAGTCGGCTCAGATGGAATAGTCAATATTGCGCTCGTCGATGATGCGCTTGGACTTGTGCTCGGAGCGGGTATTCAGACCGCCGTCGGGATGGACGACCACACGCGCGGGCTTGACGCCGATGCGCGCCTTGAGCGCTGCGGAAATCTCCGCGGCAACGGTCTCGTCGTCCTTCGGATTGTCCGCGTTCTTCTCGATCTCGACCGCATATTTGCTGGTGAAATCCTTTTCAAAGATGCGGATGAGGTATTCGCCGGTGATGCCGCTCTGCTCGCGGATGACCGCTTCAATGTCGCTCGGGAACACATTGACGGCGGACACGATGAACATGTCGTCCTTTCTGCCGAGGATGTGGATTCTGCCGTGTGTTCTGCCGCACTTGCACGGTGTCTGGTCAATGCGCCCGATGTCGCCGGTGCGGAAGCGGATCAGCGGTCTTGCATGCTTGCGCAGCGTGGTGAACACCAGCTCGCCGGTCTCGCCGGGGGGGAGAATTTCGCCGGTGTGAATGTCGACCGTCTCGACGAGAATGTGGTTCTCTGCGATGTGCAGACCGTCGTGATATTCGCACTGTGCCGCGCACGCGCCGAAAATATCGGACAGACCGTAGAAGTCATATACCTCTGCGCCCCAGATATCCTCGATCGCCTTTCTGGTCGCGTCGATCGAGCCGCCCAACTCTCCGGCGACGATGATCTTCCTGATATTGAAATCCTTCTTCGGGTCGTAGCCGGATTTCAGCGCCTTCTCGCCGAGCTGCCATGCGTAGGACGGCGAGGTCCAAATGATGGTCGGCTTGTAGGTCTTCAGGATGAACAGCAGACGCTCGCTCGGGAGCGTGCCGCCCCAGATGCACAGTGCGCCGAGGTTCTGTGCGCCGATGACGTCCGGTCCGCCGACATACAGCGAGAAGTTCAGCGCGTGCACATAGCGGTCATTCGGTCTCATGCCGATCTGCCAGAACCAGCGGGATTCGGTGTCCTGAAATTCGTCGAAGTCCTTCTTCGTGAACGGGCTCATCGTCGGGACGCCGGTCGAGCCGGACGATGTGGAGATGAACACCACGTCCTCCTCCGGCACCGCTGCGAGCTCGCCGAGGAAGGAGCCGACGCCCTGCGTATCGCGCTGCGTCTTCTTGTTGATGAACGGGAATTTCTGCAGATCGGAGAGCGCGTGAATGTCGGACGGCTTCACGCCGGCTTCGTCAAACGAGCGCTTGTAATACGGCGCGTGATCGTATGCGAACTGCACGATCTCCTGTAAATCGGCAAGCTGCCGCTTTTCCAGCTCTGCACGGGGGAGCGTCTCGAGCTCCTCATCCCAGAATTTGCTGTTGATATCTCTGCTCATTGGTTTTATCCTCCTGATTATCTATAGGTTTTGTATGTATATATGATACACCAAAACCGCCGTTTTGTCCAATACCGAAGATTGATTGACTGCAATAGGTTTTATCTATAAGTGAAGTTCTTTCCGATGAATTCCCACTTTTTGTCGCGGGATGCAATGACCGTCTTGATATCGTCGAGATCAAGGTGCCTGAAACGCCCCTGCTTTTTCAGATATGCCTCGACGGAGGAAAAGTCCTTCGGTCTGTGATTGAGCGTGAATTCGCCGTTTTCGTATTCCGCCAGATACCAGAGCCCGCAGTCGACGACCTCCTTTGCGATCTCGACCGTTTCATCGGGCTGGATGCCCCAGCCGGTCGGGCACGGCGCGATCACATGGATGTATTTCGTCCCCTTGATCTGCGACGCCTTCTCGACCTTCCGGATGAAATCGGTGAGATAGCCGACGCTCGCGGTCGCGGCATAGGGAATGTCATGCGCCGCGGCGATCTCGAACATATTCTTCTTCGGGCGGAGATTGCCGTGGATATTCGCACCGGCAGGCGTTGTGGTCGTGCGCGCGCCGAAGGGCGTCAGACCGCTCTTCTGGATGCCCGTGTTCATGTAGGCTTCGTTGTCGTAGCAGATGTAGATGATGTTGTCGTTGCGGTCGATCGCGCCGGACAGCGCCTGAATGCCGATATCCGCCGTGCCGCCGTCGCCCGCGAAGCCGACTGCGGTGAAATCGCTGTACCCCTTTGCGCGCAGTCCCGCTTCGATGCCGGTCAGCATGGATGCCGTGCCCGCAAAGGTCGAAATGATCGAGTTGTTGGAAAAGCAGAGCTGCGGGAAATTGAACCCGACCGCCGACATACATCCTGCCGGCAGCACGGAAACCGCATTCTGCCCGAGCACCTTGAGCGCCGCACGGACGGCAAGTGCGCCGCCGCATCCGGCACAAGCCTTGTGCCCGTAGAAATATTCGTCACGCGAGAGCTTTTCAGCCGTTGGATTTGCCATTGCCGTCACCTCCGATCCCGATAAATGTGACATGTTCCGTGCCGCTCTGGATATCCGCAAAAATCTGTGCGATATCGCCCGCGGAAATGTTCCGTCCGCCGAGTCCGCCGATGAAATCATAGCCCGGGAGCTGCACGCCCGCCTTTTGCAGCGCGGAATTGACATTCGTATAGACCGTGCCCTCATTGCCGAAGGAAATGTCCTTTTCGAGCACACCGAACGCCTTTGCGTGTTTCAGCGCGGCGGCGATCTCATCATTCGGGAACGGGCGCATATAGCGGATGCGCACAACGCCCGCTCTGATGCCCTGTTCCCGCAGCCTGTCGGCAGCCTCGCGGCAGAGCCCCGCAATGCTGCCGAGCGTCACGAGAATATAGTCGGCATCCTCCGTGCGGTAGCTGTCCAGCAGACCGGAATACTGTCTGCCGAACAACTCCGCAAATGCGCTTTCGGTTTCCGAGACGACCTGCTTTGCGGCGAGCATTCCGGTGTGTGCCTTGTACTTGAAAATATAGTTGGTATCCGGTCCTGCGGAGAACGCCAGATTCTTCGGATCGGCAAAATCAATGCGGTTTTCCGTCACATAGGGCGGCAGGAATCTGTCCGCCTGCGCCTGCTCCGGAATCTCAACGGTTTCATAGGTATGCGTCAGCACAAAGCCGTCGAGATTGACCATCACCGGCGTGGAAACCCGTTTGTCCTCTGCGATTTTCCAGCTCATCAGTGCCAGATCGAGCGCCTCCTGCGCGTTTTCCGCATAGACCTGAATCCACCCGCTGTCGAGCTGCGAGAGGCTGTCGCGCTGGTCACCGTAGATATTCCACGGCAGCGCGGTCGAGCGGTCTGCATTCATCATCACGATCGGGAAGCGCCCGCCGGATGCGTAATACAGACATTCCGCCATGTAGAGCAGCCCCTGCGAGGAGGTCGCGGTGAAGGCTCTCGCACCCGCCGCGCTCGCTCCGATCGCGCAGGACAGCGCCGAGTGCTCGGATTCCACATGAATGAACTCCGATCTCAGGCTGCCGTCCTCGACCATCTCCGAAAGCCGCTCCACGACGATCGTCTGCGGGGTGATCGGATATGCGGAGATGACGTCGGGCTTTGCAAGGCGGATGCCCTCGGCAAATGCTTCATTGCCGGATAAAAACCGTTTGCTCATTTGTGCTCCGCCTCCGTTCCGATCGCGCCGAGCCTGCAGATCTTCGCGCAGATGCCGCAGCCCTTGCAGAAATCGTAATCTATGACAGCCTTGCCGTTCTGAATCGAGATCACGCCGTCCGGACAGTACAGATAGCACTGCTCGCAGCCGACACAGCGCCCCGTGTCGATCACCGGGCGGATGCTGCGCCAGCCGCTGTTGACGGTGACCAGATACCCCGCCTCAAACGAGGTGTTCTCCGGCACATCCGCAAAGGAGAATGCTTTCTTTTCGCGTAAATACGGCTTCATTGCTGCACCGCCTCTCTTGCAAGCTTCACCGCGCCGATGTTGCGCGCCTGTATTTTTTCCGGCATATAGCCGCTGATCGCCGCTTCTGCCTGCGCCTCGGTGATATATCCCGACAGTGCCGACACGATGCCGAGCATGACCGTATTGACCGTCGGCAGATGAAATTCCGCCGCGACCGCTTCGCCGTCAAATGTGAAGGTATCGGGAATCGGGGCTTTGGAATTGATGATGATCCTGCCGTCGGGCTTCAGCAGATTTTGCAGCTCCGGCGCATACAGCGTATCATCGAGAATGACGATGAAATCCGCCTGTTCGGTCTGACTTCGGTCGAGCACGGGCTTGGTGTCGAGCTTTGTGAAGGCTCTGACCGGTGCGCCGCGGCGTTCCGGTCCGAAGGACGGAAATGCCAGCGCATACTGTGACTGCGCGTCTGAGATATATGCTGCGCCGAACAGCTTTGCCGCCGTAAAGGCGCCCTGTCCGCCGCGTCCGAGCCATAGAATTTCTTTCATCGCTTCATTCTCCTATCGGATTGGTATATTTACATTATACTGCGGATGTTTGTATTTGTCCAATACGGAAAAGCGATTGTGAACGATAGACAAAACCTATTGCCAAAGCAATAAAAAACGGCTGCACCGAAACCGGTACAGCCGCATTTGTTTATGGGAGGACCCGCTTTGGAATCCGTTTCAGGATCAGCTCATACAGCGTGACCGAAACAGCCGCGCCGACTGCGCCCTGCACGAGGTTTTCCGGTATCGATAACAGCGCCGTCGCGGCAGAGCCGTACAGAAATCCTGCAAATACGGCATATCCGGTCACCATGACCGCTTCGGAGACGATCGCAGACAGAATGCGCGCCGGCAGGGTCTTCCATTGCTTTGCAGCGCGGTGATAGACATAGAACGCGGCAGCAGCCATCGCCGCCTTGATGATGAGCGTCGCGGGCGCATAGACCGTGTAGCCGGAGATGAGATCGGCGAGCGCGGAGCCGATGCCCGCAGCCGCGCCGCCGTACAGCGGACCCAGCACCCACGCCGCGATATTGACGACCGTATCGCCGAGGTTGATGTATCCCTTTGTCGGGGACGGAATCTGGATCAGCAGCGTGAACACCGTCGTCAGTGCCGCGAGTGCGCCTGCGAGCGTCAGCCTTTTCAGCCCTTCGGAGCTTCCGTTTTTCATAGCAGTCATCCTTTCATTCATTGACGCCGAGATAGCGTTTTAATTCCTCAATATAGATCGTGCCCGCCTTGCTGCGGAGCGTCTTTTTCAGCGTGATATAGCCGATCTCCATTGCGTCATCCTCATCGCCCTCAAACGGCACTGCGATGCACTCGCTGCCGTTCAGTTCCTCGCAGATGATACCGGAGCAGAGCGTATAGCCGTTCAGACCGACCATCAGGTTGAGCATTGTCGCGCGGTCATTCGCCTTGATCGTGCGCGGATATTCGCTCGTGCTGAGAATCTCCTCCGCGTAATAAAACGAGCTGGTGTCGCCCTGCTCAAAGGCGAGGCACGGATAATCCGCGAGCTGCGCAAAGGTGATCGACTTCTCCTTTGCAAGCGGATGCTCCTTCCAGAGATACACGAACGGCGCGCATTTCGTCAGCGGCGTGAACTCGAGATTATTCGTCTGCAGCAGCTTTGTGATCGCCTTGCGGTTGAAATTGTTGAGATACAGAATGCCGATCTCGCTTTTCATTGCGGCAACATCACTGATGACCTCCGCGGTTTTCGTCTCGCGGATCGCAAATTCGTAGCGCGCCGTATCAAAGCGCTTGACCATTTCGACAAACGCCTTGACCGCGAACGAATAATGCTGTGCGGACACGCCGAATTTCTTTTTGACGCTGCCCCTTGCGATGTATTTCTCCGCGAGCACATCAAACTGCCCGACCACCTGCTGCGCATACCGCAGAAACTCCGCGCCGTCATTGGTCACGGTCATGCCGCGCCCGCTGCGGTTGAAGATCTGCACACCCGCTTCCTTTTCAAGCTCCTGCACAGAGGATGTCAGCGAGGGCTGCGAGACATAGAGCTGCTCCGCCGCCTTGTTCATCGAGCCGGTTTCCGCGATCACAAGCGCATACCGTAATTGCTGCAGGGTCATGGCTGTTCACTCCTCAAAGATATAATCCCGTGCTGAAATAGCGGTCGCCGCGGTCCGGGAACACCGTGACGATATTGCCGCGCTGCACGCGCTCCGTCAGCTTCAAGACCGCCGCCATTGCCGCGCCGGAGGACGAGCCCGCAAAGATGCCCTCTGTTTTCGCAAGCAGACGCGCCGTTGCAAATGCCTCCTCATCAGTGACCTTGATCACATCGTCGACCAGCGACATATCCATCGTCTCCGCGATGAAATCATTACCGATGCCCTCGATATTGTAATCGGAATGTGCACCGCCGCCCATCGTCGAGCCGACCGGGTCGGCAAGAATGCCGCAGATGCCGGGGTTCCGCTCCTTCAGATAGCGCAGGATGCCGGTGTAGGTCCCGCCGCTGCCCGCGCCCGCGACAACATAGTCGATGCTGCCGTCCAGTGCTTCATAGATCTCTCTGCCGGTCGTTTCATAGTGCGCGAGCGGATTGCTCTGATTTTTGAACTGCTCCAGTGAAATTGAGCCGGGAATGCCTGCTTTGATCTCCTCTGCCTTTTCGACGGCGCCGAGCATCCCCTTTTCACGCGGCGTATTGATGACCTCCGCTCCGAGCGCACGCATCAGCGCCTGCTTTTCCGCGGAGAATTTCGTCGGCACGACAAAGATGATCCTGTAACCGCGGTTGAGCGCCGCAAATGCGATTCCGAGCCCCGTGTTGCCGGCGGTCGCCTCGACGATCGTGCCGCCCGGTTTCAGCAGCCCGCGCCGTTCCGCATCCTTCACCATGTAGAGCCCCGTGCGGTCCTTGACGCTGCCGGAGGGGTTCCAGAGCTCGAGCTTCGCAAACACACTGACATCCGGCTTCTGCACAATATTCCCGAGGCGCACCAGCGGCGTATTGCCGATCAGCGCCTGCATCGAATCATAGTATTTCATACGCGCACCTCACTGCTTTGCCGCCGCGATCGCCTGCTCCAGATCGGCGAGAATGTCCGTGATATGCTCGATGCCGACGGAGAGGCGAATCAGCCCGTCGGTGATGCCAACCTGTCTGCGGATATCCGCGGGAATGGATGCGTGCGTCATCGTTGCCGGATGGCACACGAGCGACTCCGCGCCGCCGAGCGATTCCGCGAGCATCACGAGCCTCAGACTTTCAAAAAAGACGCTGATATTGTAATTTTCGTGCAGCTCAAAGGAGATCATCACGCCGCCGTTTTTCGCCTGCGCTTTGTTGATCTCATAGCCCTGCGCATCCGGCAGACCGGGATAGTACACGGTTTTCACAGCCGGATGATGCGCGAGGAATTCCGCCGCCCTCTGCGCGTTTTCCACATGTCTGTCCATGCGCACGGCGAGCGTCTTGATGCCGCGGATCAGCAAAAACGAATCGAACGGACCGAGCACGCCGCCGGTCGAATTCTGGATGAACGCGAGCCTTCCGGCAAGCTCCTTCGTGTTGACAACGGCAAGCCCCGCGACCACATCGCTGTGACCGCCGAGATACTTTGTAGCGCTGTGAACGACGATATCCGCGCCGAGCGTCAGCGGCTTCTGCAGATACGGCGTCATGAAGGTATTGTCGACGATCACGAGCAGCCCGTGCCTGTGCGAGATCTCAGCGACGCCGCGGATATCGGTCACGGTCATCAGCGGATTTGCCGGGCTTTCGATGATGACCGCTTTTGCATCACCGGTGATCTGCGATTCATATTTCACGAGGTCGGCGGTGTCCGCGATCGTATAGGTGATGCCGAAATGATTGAACACCTTGTCGAGCACGCGGAAGGTTCCGCCGTAGACATTGCTGGAGATCAGCACGCGGTCGCCGCTGTTCAGCAGGCTCAGGACCGCCGTGATCGCCGCCATGCCGCTGCCGAACGCAAATCCGGCATAGCCCTCCTCCAGCTCCGCGATCAGCTTTTCGAGCGCCTCGCGGGTCGGATTGCCGGTGCGGGAATATTCGTACCCGCGCATTTTTCCGAGACCGTCCTGCTGATAGGTCGAGGTCTGATAGATCGGCACATTGACAGCGCCCGTGCGTTCGTCTGAGGAAATACCGCCGTGGATCAGGGCGGATTCGATCTTTTGATAGCTGCTCATGGTTTTCTCCTTATTCAAAGCTATAGCCTGCGGTGTAGGTCGCCGAGATCAGGCTGACATTTTCAAATGCCCGCATGCGGTCTGCTCTTCCGTCGAAATACTGCTTCTGCACCTTTTCCGGCGGCAGATAGGTGTCGATCTGGAAGCCGAGCGAATAGAGCGCACGCGAGACCTCCGCGTAATCATAGCCGCCGCGCATGTGCTCGCCGAGCGATGCGGTGATCTGCTCGAGACGGTGCACCCGCGCCGGAAATGTGCCGGTCTTCATCGGATAGTCAAACACGACCGCGCTGCCCGCCGCGGACAGCTCCGCGATCTGGGAGAGCGTTTCCGAGAACACATCCAGCGTCAGATAATAGGTCACGCCGAGGATGCTGAAAAAGCTCTTTTTCTGCGGGTCGAAGCCCGCCTTCAGCAGCTCATCCGTCATGCGCTGGCGTTCAAAATCGACCGGCACAAAATGCACATTTTTCCGGATGATCCATTCGAGCTTCGCAATGCGCTCCTGCTTGTAGCGCTGCGTGTCCGGGTGGTCGATCTCGTAAATTTCAATATCCGGATCGTCATTGCGGAACAGAAAGGTGTCGGAGCCCGCGCCGCAGATCACATACTGGATTTTGCCGTGCCTTGCGGCGAAATCATGCAGGCGGCTCTCCGCAAAATGAATGCGCGCCAGCGGGATCGGCGCGAGATATTCGCGGATGATCTGCTCCGTATCCTCGCGCGAATAGGGCTTTGCAAGTCCGCTCAGACCGCGGCTCACAAGGTCGTACATTTCGTCGTATTCTTCCTTGCCCATGAGATCAAAGGCGAGGTCATCGTCAAAGATTTTCTCTCTGTTGTGAATCGCGTGCCATGCTCTTGCAAAGGCGCAGAGCTTCGCGGTCACGCTCTCCTGCTGCTCAACCATACATCCTCCCGAACGGCATAAAAATAGCACAGAATGCTCCACGGCACTCCGCGCTGCACGGATATGGCTGACGGTCAACATCGCCTCGCTGCTGCGTGTGTGTGCGGCATTCGTATTCTGTTCGGTTCAGTCTGACAGCACATCATACAGCACAGCGTTTTCATGGCGGTTCTCCCTTATCTTTATTTTGCCTATCGGTTATGTATGCATTATAGCACGGTGCGTGTGATTTGTCAATAGACTGCGGCGATAATCGGCAGGATGCACAATATATCGGCGCGCTGACGGGATATCCGGTGCAAAAATCCTCAGCACGGATATTGACAGATCGGCGGCGATACTGTATAATGATTGCATAGAATCGGGATGAAGGATCCAGCCATAAGAACGGAGGGGGAAACATGAAAAAGAGAATGATTCTTGCGGGTGTGCTTCTGGCGGCTGTGATCGGAGCTTCTGTGCCGTTTTGCGTGCGGATGTCAGACAGGCATCTGCTCAGCAAGAGCGAAGATGCTGTGTATGCGGAGGCGAAGACGTACAGCACAAGCCGCTTGATTCGCAGGATCAACCGTATGGAGAAGCAATTCCCGGAGATACAGGAAAAACAAAAGCTGCTGCCCCTCTATACTGCGCTGATCGAACGGTCAGACGAATTTTCAGAGGAACAGCTTGTCAGCCTGATCCGGAAAAAAGAAACGCTTTCCGGCATTGATGAAGCATTTGTGGCGATGTATTCAGCCGAAGGATATGATCCGTCCAAAATGATGGATTTGCTGCATGACCCTGAGATCGCAGATCATACAAAGACATACATCACCGCGCACTGTGATTTTTCTGTCGGAGAGCTTTCGGAAATATTCAGAAGCAACGACGGGAAAGCCGCAACCTTCGCAATCCAGCGGATTACTGTCAAAGATTCAGACACCGCGATGCAGCTGATCCGGGAGTTTGTCAATTCGGACAGCGGCTCGATTTCTGAAGAGAAATCCATTTCCATTTGTCTCGGAATTGCCGGCTATTACGAAGAAAACCGGACACCGGAGGATATTGAAGCGATGAAAAATATCTACATTCCGATGATCAAAAGGATTTTTGAGGAAGATCAATCTCCCCTCGTCAAGGATCAGGCGATCTATGCACTCGGAAGAATCTGTGACTACGATCTGTTTGCATGGCTGATCGAAAATGAGAAAATCGACAAAGAGCTGAAAATCTCTGTGATCCAGCGCAATTACAGACCGATGAAGCGGTGGATCGAAGCGGCAAAATCCGCGAATGAGATTCAGGCTGTGCTGGAAGCCATGCAGATTCTTCCGACTCTGGAAATCGCAGACGCATTAGAAACAGCGATGCAGCAGGGAAATCTTGCGCAGACAGATGAGATGCTTTCGTTGATCAAGCACATCAGAGAAAACGGAATCCACGCGATAGATAAATATGACAACTGAGGACTGTCACAGCCGTTTTCTTTCCTCCGTTGCGAATGACAAAAACGCCTTCGGCATTCCCGGTGTCCGCAGCAGGGCACCGGTGATGCAGAGGGCGTTTTTTGTCTTGCGCTGTCATGTATCTGTCCGTTGCGGCGGACTCCCCGGCGCCCGGCAGATACACCTTTATTCTTTCTTCTTTTCAAGCACTGGAAGTATCGACCCCCAAGAAGGTGCTTTAGCGCCGTGCAATAACGTGAATTGGGAGGCTCCGCGTAAAAGCACCCGGAGAAAAATGCCCACGGGGGCTCCCCGCTGGGAGAATTGACCCATAAGAAGGCGCTTTAGCGCCGTGCATCAACGCGACTTGGGAGGCTCCGCGCAAATGTACCCGGAGGAAAATGCCCGCCGGGCTCCGGGCTTAATGCTTCCATTTCAGAAGGCGCTTCTGGAGCTGATTGAACAGGAATGTCACCGCGATCACGACGATGCCGATGACCAGCAGACCGGTGATCGTTCTGGTGTAGTCGCCGAAATCGGAATAGTATTTCACATAATAGCCCATGCCGTCGCGGGCGCCGATCATCTCCGCAGAGGTCAGCAGGATGAACGACACGCTGAGGCCCTGATTGCATCCGAGGAAGATCTGCGGCAGCGATGCGGGCAGAATCACGGAAAACAGCATCTCGGGCTTCGGCACATTCAGCACCTTCGCGGAATCAATGATGCGCTGATCGACATGCATGACACCGCTCATCGTGCCGGCAAACACCGGCCAGAAGGTCGCCAGAAAAATGACGAATACCGAAACCGATCTGAAGGTCGGCAGCAGCGCGATGCCGTAGGGAATGTAGACGATCGGCGGAATCGAGCTGAAAAACTTGGAGATATAGGTTGCAGCGCCGCCGAGACGGGCGTTCCAGCCGAGGAACAGTCCGAGCGGGACCGCGACCGCGGATGCGAGCACAAAGCCCTTGACCGTGATGCCGAGCGAGCTTCTGATGTTGATGAAGATTTTTTCTCTGTCCTCCGCAAACTGCGCAAACACCTTGCCCGGTGCGGGGAACAGCAGCGGATTGAGCAGATCGAATTTCGTGGTTGCAAGGCTCCAGACCGTCAGGATCGCAAAAATGAACCCGACGATATCCAGCAGCAGCGAGAGGCTCTCCTTCTTTTTGGTGAGGAACGAGCCCGCGAGCGTGAGGATCTCCAGCCCGACCGCAAACGCGATCAGTGCGCCGGTGTGCACGTCATTCGACGATCTGTCCGGCAGAAGCTGCACCAGCAGCAGTATGGCAAACAGCAGATGCGTCACGCGCAGAAGACGGTTTTTCAGTGTCATATCACGACCTCCTCTCCGCCGATGCGGTTTGCCACATCCTGATAGAGCAGCGAGAGCAGACGGTTGCGGAATTTGCCGTATTCATCGGTTTTGATGAGCTCGGCGCGGTTTCGCGGGCGGTCAAACGGCACCCGCACGATCTCATTGACCGTGCCGGGGTGCGCGGTCAGCACGACGATCTTATCGGAAAGCAGAATCGCCTCATCAATATCATGCGTGACAAAGACGACCGTTTTGCGGTGCTCGGGGCTGTCACCCTCCCAGAGCGAGAGCAGCAGTTCCTGCAGAATGACACGGTTTTTCGCGTCGATCGCGCTGAACGGCTCATCCATCAGCAGAATGTCGGTATTCATCGCAAGGGCGCGGGCGATCGCCGCACGCTGCTGCATACCGCCGGAAAGCTGCGACGGATATTTCTTGCCGAAGCCCTCCAGTCCGACCTTGCCGAGAAACTCGTCAGCGATCTGATAGCGTTCCCTGCGGCTGAGCTCATGCCGTGCCTGCTTGATGCCGAACGCGATATTGCTGCGCGTGGTCATCCACGGAAACAGCGAATAATGCTGGAACACGACCCCGCGCTCCCTGCCGGTCCCGTGCAGGGGCGTGCCGTTGATCGTCACGCTGCCCTCTGCCGCCTGATACAGCCCCTCCAGTACGCTCAGCAGCGTGGATTTTCCGCAGCCGCTCGCGCCGATCACGCTGACGAATTCGCCCGTGCCGACACCGAACGACACATCGTGCAGCGCGTTGAACTGCCTGCCGCGCTCGGTATAATTGACGCTGAGATGGCTGATCTCGATTTTATTTGCAGTCATTTTGATACACCTCTGTTTATGAATCGTGATTCTTGCAGCAATCGGATTTTGATGCTTCTTTGCAGCAGTCGGATTCTTCCTTTTCCTTGCAGCAATCTGCCGCTTCCTTTTCTTGGCAGCAGTCCGTTTCGGATTCCGCCTTTTCCTTGCAGCAGTCGGGGATATCACCGCCGCAGCAGTCAGCCGGTGCGGAAACGGATGATCCCGTCACAGCGGACGGTTCTGTTTCGGCGGTATTCGGATCATTGCAGCCGCACAGCAGCGCGGACAGTGCCAGCAGTGCGGTGAGCATCAGTCTTCTTTTCATTTGAATCACTCCTTGCTTGAACTGTCTATATCATACCATGCCGCTCGGCATTTGTCCAATACGGAAAAACAATCGCTTCCGATAGATTCAGGCTATGACCGGAATACCGCCGGGCGCTCATGCTGCTTTATAGTCTCCTTTCATAATTTTTGGTGCTATGAAAAATCGGAAGTCGGCGGAGCTAAAAATGCGGAATGCTGAATGAAATATATCCGCTTGCGCGGATGGATTTGAATGGGCTTCGCCCCATATCAGCGGCAGAACGGATCGGAACAACTCCTCACTCCTCACTCCTGCCTCCTAACTCGCAAATTTCGATTGAACACTGAAACACGTTTCATGAAAGAGCGCTTTTATATCGTATCGCGGGTGCGGGTATCATCTCAGCCTATAACCGACAATCGGTTTTCCGTATTGGACAAAACGGGAAAGCTGTGATATGATAATGCCATACCAAGCAAGGAGTGATCAACATGAAGCGAATCACAGTATTCAGCGAGCGAATGCGATGTTGCGCATCTCTCTGAACGAAATCAAAATCAACAAATCAAATCGAAAGGTGAATGAATCATCATGAATCACAAACTGAAAATCGCAGCGGTCTTCGCATCGCTCACACTGCTGACCGGATGCGGCGCGCTGAATAACTCAAATGCCCATGACGCCTCGCAGACACCGGCAAACGCATCCGAAGCCGAAACGGGCAGCAAAAACGCATCCGAAGCCGAAACGGGCAGCAAAAACGCAGCAGCCGCGCCGGAAAAGGACAGCCTCGAGCTCGGCTACCTCAATTCGACCGCGCATCTGCTCGCATTTGTCGCACAGGAGGAGGGCTACTTTACGGAGGAGGGCTTAACCGTCACGCTGACGCAGTTCTCCAGTGCGGGCGAGCTGGTCAACGGTCTGGAATCCGGCAAGCTTGATCTTGCGTTTATCGGCTCCGTCCCGACACTGACCTTCCAGAGTCAGGGGCATGATGTGACGATCATCGGCGGCGCGATGACGAACGGTCACGGCTATGTCATCAAGTCGGAATATGCCGACAGGGACGAGGCGGGCGTCGAGGTGCTCAAGGGCAGAAATGTCGCATCCGTCAAGAATTCCGTGCAGGATGCCGAGCTGCAGATTCTGCTGAAGAATGCCGGCATTGAGATCGGCGAGGGCGAGGACAAGGTCAACATCGTCTACTTCGACAGCCAAAAGGATGCCTATGCGGCACTCTCCAATCAGACGATCGACGCAGCTTCGGTCTATTCGCCGTATGCGTCGCTTGCAAAATCGCAGGGCTACAAGGTCGTTTACTACTGCGCACACGAAAAGGCGCTGGAGAATCAGCCGTGCTGCCGTCAGGTCGCATCCACGGCGTCGGTCAAGGCAAATCCGAACACCTATACCGCACTGGAGCGCGCGTTCCTGAAAGCCTATCACTTCACGCAGAGCGATCACGAAAAGACGGTCGCCGACGTCAAAAAGTACATCGACATTGACGAGGCATTCATTGAGACGGAGGTCTACGGCGGCTACAGCGTTTCCAGCCCCGACCCTGACAAGAAGGGCACGCTGACGCTGAAGCAGACGATCGTTGATCTCGGATACACAACGGATTATGATATCGAGCCGCTGTACAATACCGCGATCTACAAGGCGGCGCTTGACAGCATTCTTGCCGAGGGTGAGGATGATATCTACAAATCGCTGAAGGAGCATTTTGACGCATATGAATAAAGATCACTGAACGCATCCGCGCCGGAAACAGAGCCGCCGGATCACAGAAATCAAAATGTGCAATCAAGCAAGCTGTCAGAACGGCAGCTTGCTTTTTGATTGGGTGCATTCTGTGCACGGTTCCCGATTTGGCGCGAGACCGGGCGCGGAGCCCGCGCAGGCGTTATGGTATTGCAGCCGCAAATGTATCACAAAAATAAAAAGCTCCCACACATCGCTGCATGGGAGCCACTATGGATGTCGCACGTTTGCGCAGCAAACTGCGCACCCTGTTCAACGAAGCCAACGGCAGGAGTTTCCGAGAGAAAGCTGAGGACAGAAGTGTCGATTATGCGGTGAAAAGGGACTTCGGGTTGTGATTCTATTCCCCAAAGTTGAAATATGATTGATTCTGGGGAATAGAACGCTTATTGTGAATTGTTCCATAATTTAGGGATGAATTAGGGTGCAAGGATAGCACTGAGACTGTTTTCGTTCGCCTCGGGACAGCATTTTATGTTTATTCATGCTCATACGGTATACCGTTCCAAAATCATCTCCGTTATTGTTTGCCTATAGATCAAGCAAATCTTTTTTGAACTGCTCCAGAAATTTGCTTGCAGCCTTTGTGAAAACAGGATACCGTTTCCAGATGAAATAGCTGACTGCCTCCATGCGCGGTTCAAAAGGTCGGAAGCACAGGCGGCTGTCACCGCTGACGTTAATCAGTTTATCCAGTGAGATAGCACTGCCGATGCCTTCATTTACCATGACAGAAGCGTTGTAGATGAGGTTATACTCAGCAACGATATTCGCATCAGGTGCCTGCTCTGCGATCAGCTCAGAGAGCATTGTGCTGTGATTCGGCTGGCGTGGAATGATCAGATCAAGTCCTGCAATATCTGCAACTGTAACTGTTTCCTTCTTCGCAAGCGGCTCGTCACGGCGCATCAGTACGCCCCATGTATCGTGCAAAGGTATCTCTATGGCTTCGTATTTGGTTCGGTCTACATTCCCGAATATCAGCCCGAAATCCATCAGCCCGTGTTCGAGTTTTTCCATAACATCAGTACCGTTGCCGCTGAAAAAGCTGTAATGAATATTGGGATAATCTTTTCTCAGCTTGTGTGCAGTATCTGCTATAAGCTTGATCGCATAGGTCTCTCC
>JAEELE010000090.1 GCA_016288755.1 Oscillospiraceae bacterium | reverse complement strand
AGAAAATACCGCTGCATGAAGAGCTGACGCGCGGCAGGGGTAATGCCGCGCAGAAAGGCGTTGACGGCGGCAGTGAGTGCGTTTGCATCGGCGGCTTCCTCGACGCAGTCGGGCGCGGGGAGCACCTCTGCGAGCTCGTCGAGGGCGGCTGCAAATTGCGAACCGCCGCGCTTGAGACGGTTCTCCGCGCGCAGGCGGTCGATCGCAATGCGCCGCGTGACCGCGATGAGAAACGCGCGCAGGCTTTTTGGATTCTGCGGCGGAATGCAGCGCCAGACCTCCATGAGCAGATCGTTCATGCACTCGTCGGCGTCGTCCTTGCTGCCGAGCAGCCGCATGCAAAGCTGCTGACAGAGCCCGCCGTAGGCTTCGCGGATCGCGTGCAGCGCCGCCTCGTCGCGGGCATGCAGCATCCGTATGATCGTGCTGTCGTCCATACCGGTCACCCCCTTCAATCATACAGTCGATATTTGCGGCAGAAAGGTTACGCGCCTGACAGCATGATACCACAAAAAACAGGAGAATGCAACCGCGGTTCGACAGAAACTGCGCGGGCACTCTGGTATAATGATTCTGTACGCGGTCGATCGCGCAAATGCACACAAAAAAGGAATGATCTGCCATGAGACCCAAAAAATACTCCCGCAGCCGCACGCAGCTTCTGCACGCCGCCGGACTGGTCGGCTGTGCCGCCGCTGCCTGTCTGCTCACCGAAGCCCGCTTCAACGGCATCGCACTCCCCCTCGGGACGGCACTTGCCGCCGCGCTTGAGCCGCTCTGCGGGCTTGCGGTGCTCGCCGGGAGCATTTTTACATATGCGCTCACGGGCATGCTGTCGGCAGCGCCCGCGCCGGTCTGTGCAATGGCGCTGACCGTGCTGCTGCGGTGGTTCTCCGGCGAACGCTGCACCCCGCGCATCGCCGCGATGATCGCGGGCGGGTGCAGCCTTGCCGCGACGGCGGTCTTCGGGCTCGGCGGGCTGATCCGCCGCACCGGCTGGCTGACGGGTCTTGCGGGGGCGGCTGCCGCTGCGGGCGCTGCCTACTGTGCCGCTGCTGCGGCGGCACTCTTTGCGGAGGGGCTCCCGCTGCGGCTCTCCGGGCGCGATGCGGTGCCAGCGGCGGTGTGCTTTGTGCTGTTTACATCGGCGCTGTGCTCGCTGAAGCTGGTCATGCTCAATTTCGGGATGCTGCTGGCGGGCTTTGCGCTGCTCACTGCCGCAAGGCGCTACCGCGCATCCGGGGGCGTGCTCTGCGGGACGCTCCTTGCCTGTGCCGTGCTGATCTGTGACGCGGATTCCGCCGGGCTTGCAGCCGTTCTGCCGCCTGCCGGGCTCGCGGCGGGGCTTTGCAGCGGCAGGCGCAATGCGCTCTCCTTCGCGGTATTACAGGGCTGTGCGGCGCTGGGCGTCCTGCTGACGGGCTGGCACGCCGCAGCCGCAGAGATGACGGTCGGGCTGCTGCTCGGCGGACTGATCTATCTGCTTGTTCCGGCGGTGTCACTGGCGGACAGGCTGCTGCTCTTTGCCGATGCCGACACCGAGCTCGCCGCGCTGACCGGCGCGCGCATGGACTTCCTCTCGCAGTCGATCGCCGGGGTGCGCGGCACCTCCGAGCGCATTGCCAACATGCTCGCCCGGACGGACATGCCCCGGAGCACCTCCGTGCGCGTGCGCGAGGCGATCTGCAGCAGGTGCCGCAGCCGTTCGACCTGCTGGGAGACCGGTCTGAGCGACACGCAGGCATGCTTTCAGGCAATGGCGGATGCGGAGCTCTCCGCGCCGCTGACCCCGCCGGTCAACTGCCTCAAGCCCGAGCGCATCACCGGAGAATTTGCGCGGATCAAGCGCCGCAACACCGAATCCCGCATTGTCAGTGCGCGCCTGCATGAATCGCAGGCGATGCTTTTTGCGCAGATGCGCATTACCGAGGACCTGATCCGCCGCGCCGGTACGCAGACCCGCCGGCAGCTGCACCGCGATCTGACCCGGACGGTCACGGCAGCGCTCGCAAAGCTGCATATCCCCTGCCGGGCGGCTGCGGTGTCCTCCGCAGGGGGCAGGCGGCTGCTGATCGAGCTCTATCTGCCCGCCGAGCCCGAGCCCGATCAGGAGCTGCTCTGTGAGGTGCTCTCCGACGCGCTGCACAAATCCCTGACGGTCTGCGGCACGGAGCATGCCGGCGACGAGCGCCGTCTGATCCTGCAAACTGCGGGCGGCTATGCGGTCAGCTCGGCGGCGGCACAGTGCGCGGTGCACGAGGACGAGCCCTGCGGCGACTGCTGGGACAGCTTCACCGACGCCGACGGCTCTGTCTATCTGGTCATCTCCGACGGCATGGGCTCGGGACGCTGTGCGGCAGTCGATTCGCGCATCGTGATCTCGAATTTCCGCAGCCTTGTGCAGTCGGGCGTCGACTGCGAGGCAGCGGCGAAAATGATCAATGCGATCATGCTGACGAAATCGGGCGAGGAGCGCTTTGCCACGCTCGATGTCGCGAAGATCTGCACCGACACCGCCGCCGTCACGCTCTATAAATACGGCGCGGGTCCGACGCTGATCCGGCGGGGCGACCGCGTGACGCTCTTTCAGGCGGCGACCAATCCGATCGGCATTCTCCCGAAGGCAGAGCCCTACACGACCGTGCTCAAGCTCGAGGACGGCGACATGCTCTTTCTGCTCTCCGACGGGCTCGACGACACGCTCTATCCCTACATCCGGGAACGGCTGCGGGCAGGCGGCGATCTGCAGGCGCTGGCGCACGCGGTCTGTGCCAAGGCGCAGCGCGATGCCAGAGGCGTCCCGCGCGACGACGTGACCGTTCTCGCAGCAGCAGTTGAAATGCGCAATTAGAAGTTAGAAATGAGAAGTGAAGAGTGAGGAGTTGTTCCGATATTTTATGTCCTGCCTTTTATTCCGCATTCACCTGCTCCTTCCTCCCCCTGACCTGATATCTTTCTGCCCCGCGCACGCGCGCATTCTCATGTCTGTCGCTTTTTTGCCGGATTTTTGTCATGTTGCACAAAAATATTCTTCAAATAAGGGCAGATTCCCGAATTTTATTTGATTGCACAAGAAATGCTTGATACTTTTTTTGATTTATGGTAAAATGTATATACGGCGAACTGTCGCAGTTTGTCTGCGCTCCCGCCGGGAAAAACGAGCCAAATTCCGCTGTATATATTGAGCCACAATCGCACAATTTGAAAGAAAGGACGGATCCGGCGCCGGTTTTCCGGACTGCCGCCGGGTCATGGGAGAAAAGCATGAACACAGCAGAAGTTACCGCGCAGAACCCGAATGCGTTTCCGCTGCACCTGTTCTATCAGGGCAAAAATTATGATGCACAGCGCTTCTTCGGCGCACACAGTGCAGTGCGCGACGGGGAAGCCGTCACCGTGTTCCGCGTCTGGGCGCCCAACGCCGTCAATGTCTCTGTTGTCGGCGACTTCAACGAGTGGAATCACAACGCAAACCCGATGCTCAAGATCGCCGACGGCGTCTGGGAGACTGTGATTCCCGCACTGCCGCCGTATTCGCTCTATAAATACAGTATTCTGACGCAGGCGGGCAAGCTGCTGCTGAAGAATGACCCCTACGGCATGCACTACGAGACCGCGCCGCAGAACGCGACCAAGCTCTTCGAGAGCAGCTATCAGTGGCACGATGAAGCATGGTATGCCGCAAAGGCGAAGAAGAATGTCTACAAGAGCCCGATGAACATCTACGAGGTGCATTTTGCATCGTGGCGCACCTATCCGGACGGCAACCCGCTCTCCTATGTGGAATTCGCCAAGCAGATCATCCCGTATATGCGGTCGCTCTCCTACACGCACATCGAATTCATGCCGCTGACGGAGTATCCGTTCGACGGCTCATGGGGCTATCAGGTCACCGGGTATTTTGCCCCGACCTCGCGCTTCGGCACGCCGGACGACTTCCGTCAGATGATCGACATGTTCCATCAGGCGGGCATCGGCGTCATTCTCGACTGGGTTCCGGCACACTTCCCGAAGGATGAGCAGGGGCTCTACGAATTCGACGGCGCCTGCCTCTACGAATACACCGATCCGCTCAAGCAGGAGCACAAGGGCTGGGGCACCAGAGTCTTCGACTACGGCCGCCCGGAGGTCTGCTCGTTCCTGATCTCCTCGGCCTGCTGGTGGCTCGACGAATACCACATTGACGGTCTGCGCGTCGACGCCGTCGCCTCGATGCTCTATCTCGACTACGACCGCAGAAACGGCGAGTGGCGTCCCAATGCCAACGGCGGCAGAGAAAATCTCGAGGCAGTCGCATTCCTGCGGCAGCTCAATGAGGCAGTCTTTGCGCGGCACCCCGATGTGCTGATGATCGCGGAGGAATCCACCGCATGGCCGCTTGTCACCAAGCCGACCGATATCGGCGGACTGGGCTTCAACTTCAAGTGGAACATGGGCTGGATGAACGATATGCTGAGCTATATGTCGATGGACCCGCTCTACCGCGCGTTCAATCACGACAAGATCACCTTCTCGTTCTACTACTGCTTCTCCGAAAACTATGTCCTGCCGATCTCGCACGATGAGATCGTGCACGGAAAATGCTCGATGATCGAGAAAATGCCCGGTCTCGAGGGCGACAAATTCGCCTCCTACCGCGCATTCCTGTGCTATATGTTCGCGCACCCCGGCAAAAAGCTGCTCTTCATGGGGCAGGAATTCGGGCAGCGCAGAGAGTGGGACTACAAGGGCGAGCTCGAGTGGTTCATGCTCGATTACCCGAACCACAGAAACCTGCTCGAATTCTCCAAGGCACTCAATAAATTCTATCTCAGCACCCCGGCGCTCTGGCAGAATGACGACTCGTGGCAGGGCTTCAACTGGATCTCCAACGATGACTACAAGCAGTCGGTCATCGCGTTCCGCCGCATCGACGACGCCGGCGGCGAGGTGATCGTCGTCTGCAACTTCGTGCCGGTCAAGCGCGAGAATTACCGCATCGGCATCCCGTATGCGGGCACCTACACGCTGGTGTTCGATTCCGACGCAAAGGAATTCGGCGGCTCCGGCGCAGCGGAGAAGAAGGTCGTGTCCGAAGAGGTCTTCATGCACGGGCTGGACAATTCGGTCGTGCTGACGCTCCCGCCGCTCTCCGTGCAGTATTATAAGCTGCAGCCCAAGCGCACCCGCAAGGCAAAGACGGCAGAGAAGCCCGCATCCGCGGAGGAAAAGCCGAAGGTCGAGGCAGCTCCTGCTCCCGCAGTGACGGAGGAAGCCCCGAAGAAGCGCGGCAGAAAGCCGAAGGCTGAGGCAGCGCCCGCTCCCGCAGCGGCGGAGGAAGTTCCGAAGAAGCGCGGCAGAAAGCCGAAGGCTGAGGCAGCGCCCGCTCCCGCAGCGGCGGAGGAAGCGCCGAAGAAACGCGGCAGAAAGCCGAAGGCTGAGGCAGATCCCGCTCCCGCAGCGGCGGAGGAAGCGCCGAAGAAGCGCGGCAGAAAGCCGAAGACCGAGGCAGCGCCCGCTCCCGCAGCGGCGGAGGAAGTGCCGAAGAAGCGCGGCAGAAAGCCGAAGAATCCCGGGAATGACAGCAAGGAAGCATAACGCGAAGGAGGCGTATTGAATATGTATATCAAAAAAGAAGTCGTTGCGATGCTGCTGGCAGGCGGACAGGGCAGCCGTCTCTATGCGCTGACACATGACATGGCAAAGCCTGCGGTGCCGTTCGGCGGAAAATACCGCCTGATCGACTTCCCGCTTTCCAACTGCACCAACTCCGGCATCGACACGGTCGGCGTGCTGACGCAGTATCAGCCGCTCGTGCTCAACGATTATATCGGCAACGGGCAGCCGTGGGATCTCGACAAGATGAACGGCGGCGTGCATGTGCTTCCGCCCTATGAGAGCAATTCCGGCGCCTCGTGGTATGAGGGCACTGCAAACGCGATCTATCAGAACATCAGCTTCATCGAGCGCTACGACCCCGAATATGTCGTCGTGCTCGGCGGTGACCATATCTACAAGATGGACTATGCCAAGATGGTCGACTATCACAAGAAGATGAAAGCCGACCTGACGATCGCGGTGCTCGATGTGCCGCGCTCCGAAGCCTCGCGCATGGGCATCATGATCTGCGACGACCAGATGCGCGTCACCGACTTCGAGGAGAAGCCGAAGGAGCCGCGCTCCACGCTCGCTTCGATGGGCATTTACGTCTTCACATGGGCAAAGCTCAAGAAATATCTGATCGAGAATGAGAACGCCAACACCGGCTCGAAGGACTTCGGCAAGGATATCATCCCGTCGATGCTCAACAACGGCGAGCGGCTCTTCGCCTACACCTTCGAGGGCTACTGGAAGGATGTCGGCACGCTCGATTCGCTCTGGGATGCGAACATGGACCTGCTCGCACCGAGCCAGCCGCTGGACCTCTACGACAAGGAATGGCGCATCTATTCGCGGCACAATAACCTGCCGCCGCAGTATATCGGTGAGACCGCGGAGATCGAAAATGCAATGATCACCGAGGGCTCCGTCATTCACGGCAAGGTCGACACCTCCGTCATCTTCGGCGGCGTCACCGTGGAGGAGGGCGCGACCGTGCGCTACAGCATCGTCATGCCCGGCACCGTGATCAAAAAGGGCGCCACCGTCGAATATGCGATCGTCGGCGAGGA
Organism: Oscillospiraceae bacterium; assembly: GCA_016288755.1. Lineage (GTDB taxonomy): Bacteria > Bacillota > Clostridia > Oscillospirales > Ruminococcaceae > Firm-04. The sequence goes on along the minus strand of JAEELE010000090.1, from coordinate 35,072 downwards.
CTGTGTCGTCGGCGAGGGCGCACACATCGGCAGAAGCCCCGAGGAGTATCACGGCGAGGGCAAGGAATGGAGCATTGCCGTCACCGGTCACAATATCACGATCAGCGCCGGCAAGGAGGTTCTGCCCAAGCAGATCCTCTCGGAGTCGATCTGACGGAGCAAAGGGAGGTAATACAAAATGGGAACGAATCAGAATGTACTGGGTCTGGTCTTTGCCAGCATCCACGACGAAGCAATTTATGACCTCACAAAGCTCCGCACAATGGGCTCTGTGCCGTTCGGCGGCAGATACCGGCTGATCGACTTTCCGCTGTCCAATTTCGTCAATTCCGGCATCTCGCAGGTCGGCGTGATCACCAAGCGCAATTACGGCTCCCTGCTGGACCATGTCGGCTCCGGCAGAGAGTGGGACCTCGCCCGCAAGAAGGGCGGTCTGCACCTGCTCCCGCCCTACAGCCACACCGGCTCGAGCATGTATCACGGCAGACTGGATGCACTGGGCAATGCATGGAGCTTTGTCGAGCATTCCTCCGCGGAGTATGTCGTGCTCACCAACTGCGATATCGTCACGAACATCGACTACCGCCCGGCAGTTGAGGTGCACATCGCCTCGGGCGCGGATATCACCGCGGTCTACGCAAAGGGCTACTACGATCATCTGACCGGCGCGGCTGCGACGATCTTCGGCATCGGCGGCGACGGCTTTGTCAACGATGTGATGATCGACCCGCCCATGACCGGCAGCTGCAATCTCGGGCTCGATATGTTCGTCATGAGCAAGGATTTCCTCCGCCGCATCGTGAAGGAGTCCATGAGCCGCAACCGCACCAGCCTGCGCAAGCATATCCTGCTCGACCGCAGCGCGAACTATAAGATTCTCGCCTACGAGCACACCGGCTACTACTCCAAGATCGATTCGCTCGCGAGCTTTTTCAACGCGAATCTCGATCTGCTCGACGCGGCGAAGCGCGACGCACTCTTCCGCAAGGCTGCGCCGATCTTCACCAAGACCAAGGATAACGCCCCTGTGCGCTTCGGTCTGGAGTCCCACATCAAGAATTCGCTGATCGCGGACGGCTGCATCATCGAGGGAAAGGTCGAGAACTGCGTACTCTTCCGCGGCGTGCGCATCGGCAAAGGCTCCGTGGTGCGCGACAGCATCATCACGCAGGACACCGTGATCGGTGCGCGCTGCTCCATCCGCAATGTCATCACCGACAAAAATGTGCAGATCGCCGACGAGCGTCAGCTCACCGGCTCCGCAGGCTATCCGCTGTTCATCGGCAAGGGCGCAGAGATCTGAGACGCTCTGCGGCGCATTCGGCTGAATCACGCTCAGAAATCGGAGGGATAATATGAATATTTTATATGCAGCAAGCGAAGCAAGACCTTATGTCGCATCCGGCGGACTCGCCGATGTTGCGGGCGCACTGCCGCTCGCGCTCAACGCGAAGGGGCATGACTGCCGCGTCGTCATCCCGCTCTACAAGTGCATCGGTGAGGAGGCGCGCAGGAACATGACCTTCATCACCTCGATCACCGTCGATGTCGCATGGAGAAAGCAGTATTGCGGCATCTTCTCGGCGGTGCATCAGGGCGTGACCTATTATTTCATCGACAACGAGTATTACTTCAAGCGCGACGGCATCTACGGCTTCTATGACGACTGCGAGCGGTTTGTGTTCTTCAGCCGCGCGATCCTCGAGATGCTCCGCGTGATCAACTTCAAGCCCGTCGTCATCAACTGCAACGACTGGCAGACCGCGCTGACCCCTGTATACTACCAGATCTTCTACAAGTATCAGGAGGGCTTCGACAACATCCGCACCGTGTTTACCATCCACAACATCGCATATCAGGGCAAATACGGCAAGGAGGTGCTCAATGAACTCATGGGCATCCCGCTCTATCACGCCAATCTGCTCGAATACGACGGGAATGTCAACATGATGAAGGGCGCGATCGAAACCGCCGACAAGATCACGACGGTCTCGCCGAGCTATGCATGGGAGATTCTCGACCCGTGGTATTCGCACGGGCTCGACCGTGCACTCGCCAACAAGCAGTATAAGCTGACCGGCTTCCTCAACGGCATCGACACCGAGAGCTATAACCCGGAAACGGATGAGGCGCTTTCCGAGCCGTATCAGCATTACAGCATCGACGACCTTTCGGGCAAGCTCGCCTGCAAGCGGGCGCTGCAGCAGGAGCTCGGTCTCCCCGAGGACGATCAGCCGCTGATCGGCATCTGCACGCGCTTTGTTGCGCACAAGGGCATCGACCTCATTCGCTATGTCTTCGAGGAAATGGTGCACGACGGCTTCCACTTCGCGATTCTCGGCAGCGGCGAGCGCGTCTATGAGGACTTCTTCAAGGAGATGGCATGGCGCTATCCGCAGGCGGTCAGCGTGACGCTCGGGTTTGTCCCGACGCTGGCGCGGCGCATTTATGCGGGCTGCGACATGTTCCTGATGCCGTCGCAGAGCGAGCCGTGCGGTCTGGCACAGATGTACGCGATGCGCTACGGCACGATGCCGATCGTCCGCGAGACAGGCGGTCTGCGCGATTCTGTGAAGGACGCAGGCGGCGAGGAGGGCACCGGCTTCACCTTCAAGACCTACAACGCGCATGATATGCTCGGTGCATGCCTGCGCGCAAAGGGCGCCTATGAGAACAAGCCCTTCTGGGAGCAGATTCAGAAGCAGGCGATGGCTGCCGATTTCAGCTGGGCACAGTCTGCCGAGCTCTACCTCGGTCTCTACCGCGAGCTCGAAAGCTGGAATCAATAATGGCGGTTTGAGGGTACAAACACCCGTTTTGAACAGCAACAACCCCTTCAAAAGGGGGGAAGATAGGGTTTGAGGGTACCACACAAAAGAACCGGCGTTCATGACTGAACGCCGGTTCCATTTTTATGCAGTTCTGAGCACTGATCGCTCAGTTTTTCGACTCACGGTTCAGCCATGCGTCGGCGAGCGTCAGTGCGTCGAAGAGCGACGAGCGCTCCGCACGGCTCTTGATCGCTTCCATCGGGCTGAGGTTCTTTGCGGTCTTCATCAGAAAGCAGCTGACCGAAGTCGCGACCCTGATCTCCCCGGACTGCTCCTCGCTGCCGATGTTCATCATCACAACATAGGGCTCCGCCATAGACCCGTAATAGATCGTTTTGCCGCAGCGCACGACCGGTCTCGATTTGTAGGTGAAATAAGCCTCGCTCATGGTGATTCCTCCCTTTTCTGTGTTACCACGTCATCGTGAATGCTTTGTCAGTGTCGTTGTAGATCTTCAGGTTTTCGATCAGCGTCGTGACATAGGACATTCTGCAGCGGTAGCGCACCTGCCCGTCGATCATGACATATGCCTTCATGCCGCCGGCGTCGTAGAATGCGACCTCGGTGCCGCGCTTGCCGTCCTGCCGCTCGATCTTGATGCTGCACAGCGGGTCGCCGGTCGGCGCGACCTCCTCGATCACGAGGTCCTCCGCAGCGGTTTTCAGCAGATAGGTGTAGAGCAGGCGGTAGCGCTCGGTGTCGGTCTCTTCGCCGTTGAGCTTCAGGACATAATCCTGCTGGTCGGAGCCGATGCCCTCGAATGCGAGCTTCAAGTCGCCCGCCTGATAGGTCAGCTTGCCGATATCCCAGACATAGAAGTCGACGACCGTCTTTGCGGTGATGCTGTCCGCCTGCACATCGTCATACGAAATATCGTCGGGCGAGAAGCCGTAGACACAGTTGACGCTGTCGAGATAGCCGTAGTAATAGGTCTTTTTGTCCGCGTCCTCGCCCTCCTCAAAGGTGTTGCCGAGGCGGAATACCTGCGTCTTGCCGTCGTCGGTTTTCACCGTGACGGTCGCGAACGGGTCGTCAAAGCCGTAGCCGGTCAGATCGGCGGCGGTGGGGTGTGCCTGCACGACCTTCGATGCGGTCAGACCGTAGAGACCGTGCGTGATCGCCGTCGACTTTTCGACGTTGAGCAGGCAGTAGATCGGCTCCTGCATGACATGCAGTGCCATCATGCCGTTGTTGGAATTCTCCTCGTAGTAGGGGTCGAAGATCAGATAGATGTCGTAGGGCAGGTCCTTGCGCTCCACGCGGACGGACTCGACCTTTGTCTCGTCGTCATCCGCCTGTGCCTGCGTGACCTGCGTCCCGAGGAAGTCCGACGCATTTTTCAGGAAAGGCTCTGCGCTGAATGCTTCGACCGTGTAGACGGTGCTGTCGCCCTCGACGCGCAGATAGTAGTAGCCGTTCTGCGGGGTCCGGCTGCCGATCCAGAAGTGCACATTGTCGGCGTTGTCGACCTCGAAGGTGACCTCGGTCGGCTTGTCGAGCCCGTATTTGCTCAGATCGGCGTCGCTCGGATTTTCCTGCACGGTCGCTGCCGCGTTGACCGAGTAGGAGCGGGTCGCCAGCAGGCGGATGCCCGTGGTGTCCATCGGCACATCCTCGTAGCCGTCGAGATAGTAGTTCGCGACCTCGGTCTCATACTGCTGCTGCGTCTGATAGTCGGTCGTCATGGTCTTTTCCTTTTTGCGGGTCGCCGAGAAGCTCTCGCCGTCGGGCTTTTTGACCGTGACCTTCGCGATATCCTCATTGTTTGCAACATCCCAGAGCAGCCTGCCGTGGACATGCTCCTCCTCGGAGGAGCTTTCCGCGGGCTTGTCGGTCAGCTTGAGGAACACAAGCCCGCCGACGAGCAGCACGAGCACGCTGCTTCCCAGCACAATGCCCTTGATGCGCTTGTTCATAGATTCTTTCTCCTTATATAGACCACGAAGCCGGCGACTGCGACCAGAAGCGGCAGCACGAAAACCGTCACGGTGCGGATCGCCTTTGCCTGCGCCGTCGTGATCGAAACGCTGGTGGTGTTGAGCGACTTCTCCGCGATCGTGAGCACGCCCTCCTTGCCGGTCATCTGGTTCATCACGGAGATGAAGTAATCGGCGTTGGCGTAGGATTTGGACTCCGCGACATTCGGGTCGAGGATCCACGGGGTACCAAAAGCGGCGATGCGGCTGGTGTGCGCCGAATTGTCGACGATCACCTCATTGTCCGCGATGACCGCGAGCGCATAGCTGCCCTTTTCGGCATCTGCTTTGTTGAATTCCTCTGCGGGAATGTTGAGCGGGCGCAGATACGAGGTATTCGGGGTCGTGAGCAGCGCCTGCGTCTCTCTGCCGTTGTTCGGGTCGGTGAAGAGCGGCTCGATCGGGCGTGCGAACGGCACGACGACCGGCAGCTTGGAGGCTGTCACGGAGCTGTTGAGCGCGTTGTCGGAGACCGCCGTGACCGGCACGTCGGTGATCTGACCGAAGACCGTCGTGACAACCTGCGATGCGGCGGAGTTGCCCTCCATGACGACCGCGCTGCCGAATTTCAGACCCCACAGCTCGAGGAATGCGTCGAGATTCGGGGTAGACTGCTGGTTGAAGCTGCCGAAATAGACCAGATCGGCGTTGTACTGACCGTCGTTGTAGAGGTAGTCGGTCAGCTTCTTGATCTGTGCATCAGAGGGGTCATTGTAGGGCGCGCAGAGCACGACCAGATCATATTCCGCTGCGGTGAAAGAGTCGGTCGCGAGATCGAGCTCGGTGACCACATAGTTGTTCTTCTCCAGCAGCGTCTTCATGCTGTTGAATGCCATTGCATCGTAGTCGTAGTAGATCTGCTGCCCGGAGGTCTTGTTGATGACGCCGACCTTGATCGGGTTCAGATCGGTGACGCCCATGATCGCGGAGATCAGCGACTGCTCACCGACGAAGGTGTAGCTGTAGTCGTAGCTCATGGTCATGTAGTTCGGCGTCTGGTCGGTCTTGATCATGCTGTCGATGCCGACCACGCGCACCAGATCGCCGCACTTGACGACCGTGTCGTAGGCGCTGAAATCGCCGTCGTAGCCCTGCGAATAGCGGCTGACCGCCTCGGGGTGCTTGGTCATGTCGATATATTCGACCGAGATATGCCCGTTCGATTCCGCCTTGAAGCGGTTGAGCGTCTCCTCAACGACCTTGAGCTTGGGGTCGTTGTCAAAATTCTGCTCGTCGGACATGACCGCGATCTGAATATCGCTGTTGATCTTGTTGAGGTAGCTGACCGTCTGCTCGTCGATCTCGTAGAGACCGCTCGAGGTCAGGTCGATGTTCCAGTTGTAGCGGCTGTCCAGCACGTTGATGATCACATTCGCGATCACGACGCTCGCGAGCACCACTGCCGTGATGACCGTTGCCAGTGTGCCGTATTTGAGCTTCTTGCGCCGGTTGACCTTGTTCAGCGCGCGCTCCTTTTCCTCCTCGGGGGTGCGCGTGCGCTTCGGCTGCTTCTTTTTCTCCGCAGCCTTCTCCGCCTTCGCCTCGGATTCCGCAAAGCTCTCTGCTTCCTCTTCGCCGGAACCGTCAGTCAGGTCGTCCGCTGCTTCTTCGATCTCGTCTGCTGCGCCGGTCAGCTCTTCCGCTGCCTCTGCGAGCGTCTCCTCCGCCTTTTCGGCAGCATCGCCGATCTCCTCGACCACAGCATCCTCAGTCTCCTCGATCTTCGCGGATGCGCTCTCTGCAATCGCGTCCGCCTTGTTGATCTGCTTCTTCGCTTCAGCGTCGAGCGGATTCTGCTTATTCTTCTTTGCCACTGTGAATCCCTCCCTTAGCTCCAGCGTCTGCGCTCAAACACGCGGATCGTCAGATAGTTGAAAATGAATGCTGCGCTCAGATAGAAGATCACGGTCGAGACATTGAACAGACCGCAGGTCACAGCGTAATATCTTGTCCAGAAGGACAGCGATTTGACGGCATCTGCCAGCCATGTGATGTTGATATAGCTGACGAGGCTGTCGATCATCTGGATGACGAGCAGCGCCGCGATGCCGAGCACGGCAGCCGCGACCTGATTTTCCGTCAGCGCCGAGATCAGCGTGCCGACAGCGATGAACGCCGTGCCGAGCAGGAACAGCGCGAGGAAATTCGCGAACAGAATACCCCACTCGACCTGCCCGAACGCCGAGAGGATCAGACCGTAGACAAAGGGCATCAGAATGCCGATCGTGTAGAGCGTCAGTGCGGAAAAATATTTGCCGAAGACGATCTCGCCGAGGCTGACCGGCGCCGTCAGGAGCCCCTGCTCGGTCTTCTGCTTCTTCTCCTCAGAGAAGAGACGCATCGTCAGGATCGGGATGAGAAACACGAGAATGGAAAACATGCTCTGGAACATATAGGACATATCGGTCGTGCCCTGTGAGAGGCTCCCCGCGAAGAAGAACCACCCCGACAGCATCCAGAAGGCTGCCAGAAAAATATATGCGATGGACGATGTGAAATACGCACCGAGCTCGCGTCTGTAGATCGCGCCCATTACGCCTTGCCTCCCTTCGCAGTCTGTGCACTGTCAAGCACAATGCCCTCGCCCATCGTGATCTTGAGGAACACGTCCTCCAGCGTCATCTCGGCGGAGCCCAGCGAGAGCAGATACCAGTGATTCTCGCAGACGATATCGAAGAGCGCGCGGCGGATATCGTAGCCCGGCGCTGCCTCCAGCTCATATTCAAAGACGCCCGGCTCGCGCTCCATGTCGGCGCGGCAGTAGCGGATGCCCGCAATATTGCGCAGTGCCTTGACGATCTCCTGCCGCGGACCCTCGATGCGGGCGATGATGCGGTGATCGGTCGAGACATTCTTTGCGAGGTTGTCGGTGGTGTCGTGCGCAGCGACCACGCCGTGATTGATGATGATGATGCGGTCGCAGGTCGCCTGAATCTCACTGAGGATATGCGACGACAGAATGACCGAGTGATTCTTGCCGAGCTTCTTGATCAGCATGAGGATCTCCTGGATCTGTCTCGGGTCCATGCCGACGGTCGGCTCATCGAGAATGAGCACGGGCGGGTTGCCGATCAGTGCCTGTGCCAGTCCGACACGCTGCTTGTAGCCCTTCGAGAGGTTCTTGATCAGGCGCCCCTGCACCTCGGTGATCTGCGTCAGGTCCATGACCTCGCGCAGATGCGCCCGGCGGGGCAGCTTGCACTTTTTCAGGTCGTAGATATAGTTGAGATAGCCCTTGACGGTCATGTCAAGATAGAGCGGCGGGAGCTCGGGCAGATAGCCGATGAACGACTTTGCCTTGATCGGGTCCTCGAGAATATCGACGCCGTTGATCAGCGCCTGCCCCGAGGTCGAGGAGATGTAGCCGGTCAGCATGTTCATCGTGGTCGATTTTCCCGCGCCGTTCGGCCCCAGGAATCCGAGGATCTCGCCGTCCTCCACGGTAAAGCTGATGTCATTGACGGCGTGCTTGTCGCCGTAATGCTTGGTCAGATTCCGCACTTCAATCATTGTGATGATTCATCCCTTTCCGCAGCGGCAGATGCGCCGCCGCTTCGGTGAAATAGCGGCTCCCGGGGAAAATGCCGGAAAACCGTATTTTATTGTATACACTCCGTGTGATAATAAGGTGTCAGTCCTGCGAAAGTTTTCCCTCGGCAGGCAGCAGACGCTTGCGCGTATTGATATCGCGGCGAATCTGCAGCGTCAGATCCTCGATGGTGTCAAAGCGCTTTTCGGGGCGCAGGAATTTCACGAGCGTCACGGGCAGCAGCGTGCCGACGAGCTCGCCGCTCCAGTCGATCAGATGCGTCTCTGCGACGGGCTCCGACGGACCGCCGGTCACGGTCGGACGGATGCCGATATTCGTGATCGCGGGCACCCAGATGTCGTTGATCTCCGCAAAGGACGCATAGACGCCGTAATGCGGCACGATCTGCCACGGCGCAAAATGCTGGTTTGCGGTCGGTACGCCGAGCTCACGCCCGAGTGCCCTGCCCGTCACGACATGCAGCAGCAGCTGATAATCCGCGCCGAGCAGCCGGTTGGCAGCCGTGATCTGCCCGCTCTCGAGCAGAAACCGGATGTGCCGCGAGGACACCGGCAGGTTTTCCCCGTCGACCACCTTGTTGATGAGCTTGACGCCGAAGCCGAATTTTTTGCCGAAGCGGATGAGCTCCTCCGGACCGCAGGCGGCGCGTCTGCCGAAGCGGAAATTCTCGCCGCAGACGACCATTTCGGTCTCGAGCCGGTCGCGCAGAATCTCACGGCAGAAGGTCTCGCCGTCCATGCCGCGCAGCTCGCCGAAGGGCAGCGCAAAGACGGCATCGGCGCCGCAGGTCGTCAGCAGGCGGCGCTTTTGCTCGTCGTGGTAGATATAACGCATGCTCCTGCCCTGCTTTTCGGGCATGGTCTCCTCGGCAAAGGTCACGACATTGCAGCTGCCCATCGCGACGCCCTGTGCCAGCACACGTCTGTGTCCGAGATGCACCCCGTCGAATACGCCGAGCGCAGCGACGGTCTGCCGGCTCTCCATATCCCCTTGTGGTTTCATTCCGATCACCTCATAAATTTTTCATGATCCGCAGGCATTGATCCTGCCGGTCGGCGCGCGCAATGCCGAGAAAGCACCCGTCCGCCGCGTAGACGCGGAAAACCGAATCTGCGCGTTCTGCGGTCTGCGGGAGCTGTCTGAGCGGGAGCCGCACCCCGTTGATATAATGCCCGGTCTGGATTCGGTCAAGCTGCAGGGCGGGCAGCGTCTGAAAGAGCGCGTCCGTCGGGATCAGCAGCTGTTCGGTCTCACCGGCATCCGCCGCCTGCTGCACCTGTTCAAAGGTGTAAGCCTGTGCGAGCAGAAAGCCGCAAGCCTCGGTTCTGGTCAGCGCGGTCATCATGCAGCCGCAGCCGAGCGTCTGTCCCATGTCGTGCAGCAGCGTGCGTACATAGGTGCCCTTGCCGCAGCGGATCTCCGCCTCGCCCGCGCCGGTCGCTTCGTCAAATGCCGTCAGCGTGAAGCTGCCGACATGCACGCGCCTCGCCGGGCGCTCGACCTCCTTGCCGGCGCGCGCGAGCTCATAGAGCCGCCTGCCGTTCACCTGCACTGCCGAATACATCGGCGGCACCTGCATGAGATCGCCGGTCATCCCGGCAATGACGTCCCTGACCTGCTCAGCCGTCACCGAGACCGGATGGGTCTCAAGAATGCGTCCTGTGTTGTCCTGTGTATCGGTCACCGTGCCGAGCTGAAACCCCGCGCGGTAGCATTTTGTCTCGTCCGGCAGGATATCGCATGCTCGGGTCGCTTTGCCGACCAGCACCGGCAGGACGCCGGTCGCCATCGGGTCGAGCGTGCCGGTGTGCCCGAGCCGCTTCATTTTCAGGATGCCGCGGAGCTTGCCGATCACATCGAAGGAGGTAAAGCCCTGCGGCTTGTTCATCACGAGAATGCCGCTGTCTGTCATTGTGCCTGCCCTGCTGTCAGAAATTCCTTTGCAGTCTCCAGCAGCTCCGCGCAGACCGCTTCGGGCATGCCGCTGTGAATCGTCAGCCCGGCTGCCTTGACATGTCCGCCGCCGTCGTAGCGCTTTGCCATTGCGGAGACGTCGACGTGATCGCCCGCACGCAGCGAGATGCGGTAGCTGCCGTCCTCCTTCTGCTTGACGGTAATGCCGATCTCGACGCCGCGCACCTGCATCGGCAGATTGGCGATGCCGTCGGTGTCGTCGTCGGTGACCTGCAGGCGGCTGAGCAGCTCAGCCGAGGCGAAGATCAGCGCGACCCTGCCGTCGGCGGCAAAGCGGATATTCTGCATGAGGTTCGCGTCGAGCGCGATGCGCCCGGGCGTCTTCAGCACGAACATCTCGCGGTTGATGCGCGCGTAGGGCAGATCGGGGAAGGCGCGCTTGATCTCCGCGACAGCCTCGAAGCAGCCCGCACCCGCGTTGGAATACTGGAAGCAGCCGGTGTCGGTCGCCATGCCGATATACAGGCAGACCGCGAGCTCCCGCGTCAGTGTGAGCTTCTGCGCCCGGATGAACCGGAACAGCACCTCGCACGCCGCAGAAGCCTCCGGGTCCCAGTGGAGATTTCTTGCATATCTGGTATTGGAGATGTGGTGGTCGATGCAGAGCAGAATATTGGCATTTCTGTCCGGATCGGGCAGATCGCCGAAGAGCTTTCTGTCCGCGACATCGACCGAGACATGACAGGCAGGCGTGAAGTCCTCGAAGGTCACGCCGTCTGTGATATCGTGAAACTGCGGCGGGATCGGGTCGGCGCAGGTCACGCGCGATCGGATCCCGAGCTGCCGCAGGATGTGATACAGTGCATAGCCGCCGCCGATGCAGTCGCCGTCGGGGGAGCGGTGGATCAGAATATTCACATCGCGGAGCTGATGCAGCAGCGAAAACGCCTCACCGCACCCGATGATCTTACAGCTCTCTGTCATGTTCCGCCTCCTGTGTTCGGTTTATTCTTCTTCTGCGTCCTCCGGCTCGCCCGGCTCCGCCGCCTCTGCGCCGACTCCGCCGGAGAGCCCCAGCGCGTGGAGCTTGCCGCTGATATCGGCTGCGTATTCGATCGAATCGTCGGGGATGAAGTGGAGCTGCGGAGACTTGCGGAGCTTGAGCCGGCTGAACAGCTCGCTGCGGATGAAGCCCCCCGCAGTTTTCAGCACACCGCAGGCGGTCTTTGCGTCCTCCATGCCCTTGAGGCTGGAGATATAGACCTTGCAGTGCCCCATATCGCCCGAGAGCTCCGCACGGACGACCGTCAGTGCGGAGGAAAGGCGCGGGTCCTTGAGCTCCTCGCGGAGAATTGCAGTCAGCTCGCGCAGGATATCCTCCTGCACGCGCACGATCTTAAAGCTGGCCATTTGGTTGCCCTCCTTTTTCCGGGAGCACGGATCAGAACGTGATCGTGCCGGAGCCGTCGGGGTCGGGATTGTAATAATCGCCTGTGGTTTCCGTTTCGTTGAAGAAGCCTTCCTCATCGAAGATGCCGTCTGTTTCCTCCTCGGTGACGCTGATCTCCCCCAGCAGAATCCGCTTGACGGTGTCGAAGAACATGATGTCGATCGGACCGAAATCCTCCCACGCAAGCGCCTCGTTGCAGTATTGGATCATATCCGCATTGCTCATTCTCTGCAGATCCATGATGACAGCCTCCTTTTTCAGATTCATTGCGCCGCACCGCTTTGACAGAGCGCGGCGCATTGTTTGATATCACTCCTCGCGGTATTCCTCGATGATGAATGCCTCGAGGATATCGCCCTCCTTGATATCGGCAAAGCGCTCAAGCGAGATGCCGCACTCATAGCCGGAGGCGACCTCCTTGACGTCGTCCTTGAAGCGGCGCAGCGAGTCGATCTGGTCCTCCGCAACGACGATGCCGTCACGCACAACGCGGATCCTGCACTGCCGCGACACCTTGCCGTCGAGCACATAGCAGCCGGCGACCGCGCCGACGCTGGAGATATGATAGACCTGACGCACCTCGATGCGCGCCATCTGCACCTCGCGGAATTTCGGCGCGAGCATGCCCTTCATTGCCGTGGTGATCTCCTCGATCGCGTCGTAGATGATGCGGTAGAGGCGGATATCGACGCCGTCTCTTGCGGCGGCATCGGCAGCACCGGGCATCGGGCGGACATTGAAGCCGACGATGATCGCATTCGACGCGGAGGCGAGCATGACGTCGCTCTCGGAAACGGCACCGACGGCACCGTGAATGACTCTGACGCGGACCTCGTCGTTCGTGAGCTTCTCGAGCGACTGCGTGACCGCCTCGACCGAGCCCTGCACATCTGCCTTGACGATGATCGCGAGTTCCTTCATTTCGCCCTCGGCGATCTGCGAGAAGAGGTTGTCGAGCGTGACCTTGCGGTAAGCCTTGAACTGCTCCTCCTTCGCCTCGTGCTTTCTCTGCTCGACGAGCTCCTTTGCAAGGCGCTCATCCTCGACGGCGTTGAAGATATCGCCGGCACTCGGCACCTCTGCCAGACCGGTGATCTCGACCGGCACGGAGGGTCCTGCCTCCTTGACGACCTTGCCCTTGTAATTCGTCATGACGCGCACTCTGCCGACCGCCGTGCCCGCGATGATGACATCGCCGGTGTGGAGCGTGCCGTTCTGCACAAGGATCGTCGCGATCGGACCTCTGCCCTTGTCAAGACGTGCCTCGATGACGGTGCCCTTTGCCAGACGGTGCGGGTTCGCCTTCAGCTCGCGCACCTCAGCGACGAGCAGAATGTTCTCGAGCAGATCCTCGATGCCCTCGCCGGTCTTTGCGGAGACGGGCACGCAGATCGTGTCACCGCCCCACTCCTCGCAGACGAGCTCATATTCGGTGAGCTGCTGCTTGACGCGCTCGGGGTTTGCGCCCTCCTTATCCATCTTGTTGATCGCAACGATGATGGAGACGCCTGCTGCCTTTGCGTGGTTGATCGACTCGACCGTCTGCGGCATGATGCCGTCATCGGCAGCGACAACGAGAATTGCGATATCGGTGATATTCGCACCGCGGGCACGCATCGAGGTGAAAGCCTCGTGACCCGGGGTGTCGAGGAAGGTGATGGTCTTGCCCTCATGGGTGACCTGATACGCGCCGATGTGCTGCGTGATGCCGCCCGCCTCGGTGTCGGTGACATGTGCGTGGCGGATGCGGTCGAGAATGGAGGTCTTGCCGTGGTCGACGTGACCCATGACGACGACGACCGGGCAGCGCTCCTCGAGTGCATCCTCGGGGTCTGCCTCGTCGGTGATCAGGCGCTCCTCGATCGTGACGATGACCTCGTGCTCGACCTTTGCGCCGAGCTCCTCTGCGACGAGCGACGCGGTGTCGAAGTCGATCTCCTGATTGATGGATGCCATGACGCCGAGCATCATCAGCTTTTTGATGACGTCATTGACCTGCACCTTCAGGCGCGTGGCGAGCTCGCTGACCACGATCGTATCGGGGATCATGACCTTGAGCTGCTGCTTTCTGGCGCGCTCCAGCGCGAGACGGCGCAGCTTCTCGGCTTCGGTCTCCTTGCCCTTATTGGACTTCGCCTGCTGCTTTCTCTGCTTGGACTGCTGGGTGATCTTCTGCTTCTTGGCGGCGCCCATATCGTGCTTGCCGCCTCTGCCCTGCGGTGCGATCTGCTCATAGCGCTCGTTGTAGCGGTCGAGATCGACATAGGTGCCGCGGGTATCGACGGTGTGGCGCTGCTGGCTCGGCTGCACATCGGTGGATTCTGCAAACTCCATCTGGATGACGGCTCTCTCGCCGCGCTCCTGTGCCTTTGCGGGCTTCTTGGGCGCCTTGGGCTGACGCGGCTGCGGCGGCTGTGCAGGCTGCTTTTTCGGCTGTGCCGGTGCAGACTGCTGCTGCTGTGCCTTCGCCGGCTCGGCAGGCTTCTGCGGCTGCCGGACGGGCTGTGCCGGCTTCTGCTGCTGTGCAGACTTCTGCTGCTGTGCAGGCTTCTGCTGCTTTGCGGGCTCGGCGGGCTTTGCGTCGCGCTGCTGCTTCGCCCTCTTGGCAGCCTTTTCCGCCTGCTGCTTTTCATACTGCGCCATGCGCTCTCTTGCGCGCTTTTCGGTCTCCTCGGGCGTCAGCACATGGCGCTCGGGAACTGCCGGCGCGGTCTCGGCGGGCTTCTCTGCGGGCTTCTCTGCGGGCTTCTCTGCGGGCTTTTCCGCAGGCTTTTCCGCAGGCTTCTCGACCGGCTTTTCCGGTGCGGACGCGGGCTTCTCGGCAGGCTTCTCGACCGGCTTTTCCGGTGCGGGCGCGGGCTTTTCCGCGGGCTTCACGGCAGGCTTTTCCGGTGCGGGCGCGGGCTTTTCGGCAGCCTTCGGCTTCTGCTTTGCCTTTGCGGGCTTTTCGGCTTTCTCAGGCTTTTCGATCTTCTCGGGCTTTTTGGTGGCATGGGGCGTGCGGGTCGGCTTTTTGACCTCCTGCTGCGGCTCCTCCGAGGAGCGGTCCGCATAGTATGCATCAAAATTCGCGACCTGATGCGCCTGTGTATAGAACTCCAGCAGGAAGTTCATCTCGACGTCCGTCAGCGGTGTGCTCGTTTTCCGAACCTTGTCATCGAGCTTTTTGAGGCAGTCGATCAGCTCCTGCGCCGGCAGACCCAGATCACCGGCAAAATCACTCAGCTTGACCTTCATTGTTGGCATAGGCAATATACCCCCTTTGGTTACATGCGGGCAGCGCCCGGTTCCGTTGCAGCCCCTCGGGATGCACCGGCGGGCTGTTCCAATCATGATTCATTCGGCTGTGCTGTCCTGCTCGGGGAGCAGCGTGAGGAGCTTTTTTGCAAAGCCCTCGCCGCAGACGCCGAACACTGCCGTGCGCTTGCGGAAATACATTTGCAGCACATCCATATTCTCTGCGAGTCTGCGCACAGGGGTCTCCGGGCAGTGATACCGGATCTCCTTTTCCGTTCTGGGTGCGCAGTCCTGCGCGAGCAAAATGCAGTTCACGCTGCCGGCGGCTGTGCCCTCGCAGACGGCATCAAAGCCCAGCAGCAGCTTGCCGGCTCTCCGGCAGACGGTCATCAGGGAGAGCACGCGGCTCTGTGCGGCGTCAGGCATCGGCAGAACCCTCCGTCTGCGCCATCGCAGCCTCGAGCGCGTCGTAGACCTCGTCGGAGATCCTGCAGGCGAACGACTTTTCGAGCCGCCTTGCCTTGCGTGCCTTTCTGAGGCATTCCGACTGCGGGCAGACATAGGCGCCGCGCCCGGATTTCTTGCCGGTCGCATCGAGCGAAATGCTGCCGTCGGGCGCCTTGACCACGCGGATCAGCTCGCGCTTGGGCTTCATTTCGCCGCAGCCGGTGCACATCCGCATCGGGATTTTCTTCGGTGTCATGCAGAGCACCTCCCCAGAGCGTCCGGCTTATTCGTCAGCGGGCGTGTCCGCCGGGGCGCTGTCCGCAGCATCCTCCCCCGGGAAACCGGGCAGCTCTTCGGTCAGCTCCTCCCCGGAGGAATCGGGCAGCTCGTCCTCGTCGGGCAGCTCCTCCTTCGGGTGCTCGGGCTTGATGTCGATCTTATAGCCGGTCAGCTTTGCCGCGAGCTTGGCGTTCTCGCCGCGTCTGCCGATTGCCAGCGACAGCATGTCGTCGGGCACGATGACATTTGCCTTCGGGGAATCCTTCTCCCCGAGCGGCGGCTCGATCGTGACGGAGAGCACGGTTGCCGGCGCCAGTGCATTGATGATGTACTGCACGGGGTCGTCGGAATAGAGGATCACGTCGATCTTCTCGCCGTTGAGCTCCTTGATGACATTGTTGACGCGGTAGATGTTGTTGCCGATGCAGGCGCCGAGCGCCTTGACATTCGGGTCGGTCGATTCGACGGCGATCTTCGAGCGGTAGCC
This sequence comes from Oscillospiraceae bacterium, assembly GCA_016288755.1. GTDB lineage: Bacteria > Bacillota > Clostridia > Oscillospirales > Ruminococcaceae > Firm-04. The sequence goes on along the minus strand of JAEELE010000090.1, from coordinate 18,901 downwards.
GACCTCGCGGGAGCTGCCGCGGATGACGACCGTGCCGTCCGCGATCTCGGGGACAGCCGCCTCGAGCAGGCGCTCGACGAAGCCGCGGTCGACTCTGGAGATGCGCACGACCGGCTTGCGGTCGCGGTTTGCGATCGTGGTGACATAGACCTTGATCAGCTGCCCCTCGGTGAAGGTCTCATAGACCTTGACGGGCTTGCCGTCCTCCTGGTACACCTCGGTGTACATCTGCTCATTGCGGGAGAGATAGAGCTCGGTGCGGTCGTATTCGACCGTGACGGTGCCGCGGTTCGGGTCGATCTGTGTGACCTTGACGGTGATGATCTGGTGCTCCTTGTCCTCGAATTTGTCGAGGAGCTGGCGGCGGTTGATCGCACGCAGGTCGCCGCGGATGCTCTGCTTGGCGAACTGTGCGATGCTTCTGCCGAAGCGCACCGGGTCGATCAGCACCTCGACCAGATCGCCGAGCTCGCAGTCGGGGTCAAAGAGCCTTGCTTCCTCAAAGCTGACCTCGTAGTCGGTCTTGGGCTGCCCCTCGACGACGCTCTTCTTCATGTAGATATCGAAGCGCCGCGCTGCCGGATCGATCTCGACGCGGATGTCGTCGTCCTCCGCATACGGATAAGCCTTCTGTGCTGCCTTGAGCATGGCGGCGGAGATGTGCTCCACCAGAATCGCCTGCTCGACACTGTTCTCGCTGCCCAGCGCGGACAGTGCCTCAAAGAAGCCATCGTTCATGACATGTTCTCCTCTCAAAATGCTGCGGGTCGCGCAGCGAATAAACGGTTACTGTGTATCGCTCTGCGCAGCCCTGCGGATCTCATCCTCATCGAGATCGGCAAGCCGGCAGAAGGCAACGCCTGCGAGCGGCAGCACCTCGGCGGTGCCGCCGTCGGTCTCCACGGTGATCTGCTCGCGGCCGCAGCTCTGCAGGATGCCCGTGAGCTCCTTTCTGCCGTCCGCAAGCGGACGGATCAGCCGCACGCGCACCTTCGAGCCCTCGCAGGCGTCAAAGTGCGTTTCGCGGATCAGCTCCCGCTCAAGCCCTGCGGAGCCGACCTCCAGCGTATAGCTCTGCGGGATCGGGTCGAGCTCGTCGAGCAGCTTGCTGAGCGGGCGGGTGACATTTTCGCAGTCGGTGATATTGACGGAACGCTCCGGGTGGTCGAGCAGCACGCGCAGATACCACAGCGCGCCCTCCTTCTCAAAGCGGACATCCCAGACGATCAGCCCGAGTTCATCTGCAATGGGCTTCACAAGCTCATAGATGCGGCTCTCGGTCCCGCCGAATTTCTTCAGCTTCATATTGTTATGCTCCCTGCGGAATGGATTTGACGGCGGCGCGAAAAATCGCTCCCATAAAGAAAGACCGGAAGGGGTTTCCGGTCTTTCCTTATCCATCATTCTTACATGAGATAGAATACCACATTTTTCGCAAAAATGCAAGGCTTTTGCGATTTTTTCACTCGGTTTTCAGCGTTCTGCACAATCGCCGCCCCGCTCAGAACGGAAAATTCGCCGTTTTACCATGCAAATTTGTTCACGGACAAGCCGGAATCTGCAGGCATTGACTGACCGTGTGCGCGGCGGCGATCTCCGCATCGGTGCGCAGAAAATATGCATATTCTCCCGTCGCGCCGTCAAGGGTCACATCGACGTGCAGATGCCGCCCGCCGTCCCGAGCCGCCGACGGGGGCTGCCCCGCACGGAGGGAATTGCCAGCGCGGGCTCCGCGCCCGCTTGACAGGGTGGGCGCAAAGCGTTTATAATAGAGATAACATGCACAAAAAGCGGTCCTTCCGATTGTGCACGCTGCCGAAATTTGCGCGGCGTGCTTGACCTTCAACTTGGTTTATACCCTATACTGATTGCAGCGAAAGGAGGGCATTATGGAGCAAAAGGACATCGAACGCGATCTGACCGTCAGTGAGGCGGCACATGTGCTCGGCATTGCGGAATCGCGCCTGCGCTACTACGAGAAAAAGGGGCTGGTCACGCCGCGGCGCACCGAGTCGGGCTACCGGATGTACAGCCGCGCCGATCTTGAGCGCCTGCGGAATATCCTGCTGCTGCGGCGCTTTGATTTCAGCATCCGGGAGATCCGGCAAGCACTCGCAGACCCGGATTTTGACCCGGAAAAGCTGCTCGCGAAGCAGGAGCAGGTGCAGCGTCAGCGGGCAAGACATGCCGAAAAGCTCGCGGGCATTGCGGCGGCGGTGCGCTTCACCGGTCTGCTGCCGGACGAAGCCGCAATGTATATGGCGGAGCCCGAAGCCTTTGCCGAGGAGGACTGGGACCTCTTCCGGGCGCTTCGGCTCGGCAGCGAACAGATCGGCAGGCTGCGCACAGAGGGCTTTGCCTGCTTCAACGAGTCGCTCGGGATCTTTGCGGCTTTGCGCGGCACCCCGCCCGACAGCGAGGAGGCGCAGGCGGCTGCGGGGGCGTTCTTCCGCGTGATCTGCGATTATTTCGCGCCGATCGGTCTGAAGCTCTATCTGCTGATCGCCCGCATTTTCGCCTCGGAGGGCGCCGCCGCAAGGGACGTCGATGCGCACAGCGGCGAGGGCACTGCCGCCTATGCCGCGGAATGCATCCGCATCTGGTGCGAGCGCCGCAAATCACAGATCGGCTGAAAGCCCGCCCGGAAAACGGGCTTTGCCGCAGGAAGGGAGCTATTATGAAGAGATTTTGTGCATGTCTCTGCCTGCTGCTCTCGCTGATGCTCTGCGCGTGCGGAGCGGAGGGGCAGCAAAAGCAGGAATCCGCCGCTGCGGAAACGGAGAAAACGTCGGTGTCCGTCCCGGATGAGACAGACCCGCCCGAGACCGGGACAACCGAAGCCCGGACCACAACGACCGAGAAAGTCACAACGACCGAACAGACCACCACCGCTGCACAGACCACAACGTCAGAAGCGCAGACGACGCCTGACCCGCAGCAGGCTGTTGCAAACGGCGATTATTCGCTTGTGACACCTGCATTCAAGAAGGAAATGGATGCCTATGAGGCGTTCTACGATGACTACATCGCCTTCATGAAGAAATACACCTCCGGCACGGGCGATATGCTCAGCATGATGAACGACTACATGCAGATGATGCAGAAGCTGAATGAGTGGACGGCGTGGATCAATGCGATCGACGAGACCGCTCTATCACCCGCAGATGATGCCTATTATCTGCTGGTGTCGCTCCGTGTCAGCAACAAGCTCCTGAAAGCAGCCCTCTGAACACACCGCCCCCGCACCGAAAAACCCGGTGCGGGGCGTTTCTGTCAAGGCGCCGTCGGGCGGCACGATGTGAAAATGCTCCGGCAGCGCGTTTCCCCCAACGCTGCCGGAGCGATCCCTTTTATAGTCCCTTTTATAATCCCTTTTTCTTCTTGAATCGTATTCTCTTTTCGGTTTCTGCGCAGGGTCTGAACGCCGTTATTTCGGCGAGACCGTCACGGTGTAGACGTCGTTCTCAAACGAGTCGACCGTGATGCTGATGCCGGGGTCAACGGTCTGCTGCGCATTGCTGTCATACCATCGGAAACCCGAAATATTGCTGTCGATCACGTCGCCCGCATGATAGAAATTATCGGTGTCGGTGTCGTCGATGATGCGGATGAGCCGCCGCCCGGTGTCGCGGTTGGTCGCCTCCGCGCCGCTGGCATAGCGGAAATAGGTGTTCCAGCCGTATTCGGTCGTCGCGTCGATGTGATAGACGCGCACGCCTGCGCCCTTCTTCTGCCACCACGGCACGCTGCTGTTGTTGCCCTCCTGCGAGGCATATTCCAGAATGAAGAATTCCGAGAAATAGTGCTCGCCGAGCACGCCCTGACAGGGAATGATGACGCAGTTGCCCGCATCGGTCTGGGCATTTTGCAGCTTAAAGGTCTGTGCGCCCTGGTTTGCGTCGTAGACCTGCACCTGATTTTCGCGGTAGAAGCCTAGCATCAGCTTGGAGAACGCGCCGAAATCGGTGCCCGCGTCGGTGTCCATCAGCTCGATGCCTGCCGCGCCGTGCATACCCTCCGAATCGTTCGTCGTGAACAGGTAGTAGTCCGGCAGACCGGTGCAGTGCCCCATTTCGTGGCAGTAGCTGCTGATGTAGTTGACGTAATCGGTGGTCGAGCCGATCTGCGCATTGCCGGTGATGATGTGCCCGACCGCCTTGCCGTCGACGCGGTAATTCGGGTCGCCGAATGCGCCCGCGCAGGGCCACCAGTGTTTGTCGCCCGCCCTAGTCGGTACAGTGAAGAGCGTCGCGTCGATTCTGCCGTCGCCGTCGCCGTCAAACTGCGCGAAGTCGACGCTGTCTCTGAAGGCATCGTAGCACTCCTCGGCGATTTTGACCTTGTTGTCGTCGTAGACCGACTGATTCTCCTTTGCCGTGTAGCGGAAGACCTGCCCCGTCAGCTGCATATTGCCCTTGGAGGCTCTGCCGTAGAAGGCGGAAAAGCTCTCGAACGGATAGCAGGGGCTGGAGGCATTCGCCGCACCGAAGGAGATCTGATTCAGCTCATCCTCGGAGGGTGTGTAGTCATAGCGGCAGTCCGGGAAGTCGACATAGAACACGACGAGGCAGGCTTTGCCGGCTGTCGGCAGAGAGGCGCCGTGCTCCCTGATTGCCGCAGCGATGAAGCTGCTGTCGTCGGTCTGCAGCGGGTCGCCGCCGGGGTCATTGCCGGGTTTTTCGCCGGGGGCATCCGGCTCTTCGTCGGAGACGGTGCAGAAGGCGCCGGACGGAAATTCTCTGATCTGCGCCGTGAGATACTGCGCCATCAGAACGGCATCGGCAATGTCGGCGGTGCCGTTTGCGCTCACGTCGGTCAGTGCATTCCGCACGCGGTCGGTGTCGCCGTTCAGGAGCAGACGCTTCATCAGCGTGAGGTCCTTCGCCGTGAGCTTTGCGTCGAGGTCGAGGTCGCCGCAGAGATACTGCGTCTCCGCGGCAGCGGCTGTCTGCGGCAGAACCGCCGCACTGCCTTGGGCGAGCAGCGCAGCGCTCAGCAGTGCGGACAGCGCACGCTTTGCAAATTTGTCTTTCATCAGATTTCTTCCCCACAATACATATATATTTCTTTCGGCTCTGCGGCTCTGCCCGCGCGCATCACGGGTACATGCGCACAGTCAGAATCGACAAAAGCTCTATTTCCAGTATAATCATTTTGGCACGCGTGTCAATGTGCGGAATCGGAATTGTTATGTCGGATTGTGCTCTGCGCACAGAAAAAGCCCCCGCCGTAACGGCAGAGGCTTTGGGGTTCAGCGGGAGATCGCTCTGGTGAGCAGGTAAGACAGGATGATGACGACACCGGCGATCATTGCGACGGAATAGGCGAGCGAAATGCCCTTTTCGACCAGCCCGGAGAGCGGACCGTACTGCGATTCGTAGAGCATCACGCCGAAGAGCAGCACTGCCGATCTGGAGACCGCATTGCGCACGGCTGTGCCGATCGCGGTGTTCGGGAGCTCCTGCATGATGTAGGAGAGCACCGGGTTATCGGGGCTCACACCGAAGATCTGCCCGATCAGCATGGTCGGGGTCAGCACGATCGCGGTGCCGGCGAGCATACACTGCAGGCAGGTCAGAATGGTCTGATAGATCGGATTTTCCTTCGCCAGAGAGACCAGAAAGCAGTTCAGCACAATGCCCGTCAGCACAAGCAGCAGCCGCGAGATAATGACGAGGGACAGACTGGTGTGGCGGTTATCGGTGGTGTCAAAACGCCAGATGCGGTCGAGATAGGAGATGATCAGGATCAGCGACATCAGCTCCGCGGTCTCCGCGACAAAGGTGGCGAGGTCCGATTTGAAGATCGAGAGGATCGTGGTCTGCGTATCCATCAAGGGCACAAACGGGATGCCGTCGCTGATAAACCCGCCCTCCTGACTGCTGCCCATGAATGTCATGATCACACTGAACAGGATCGCAATGGTGATCAGACCGGAGATGATCCTGCCGCCCCGGTCCGTATTGCCGCTTCTTGCCGAGAAAATGCCGTCCAGCGCGACCGGGATCAGGATCATCACCGCGAGAAAAACCAGCAGGCTAATCATACAGCCTCTTCCTTTCTGTTTCAGAATGCTGTATTATTGTACCATAAATGGCGAATAATGTCAAGATGTTTCGGAAAATCTGCCGCGTTGCCCCAGGGGCTTGACAAACCCGCGCCCGCGGTGTATACTGCAGATAACAGCCTGTATGGATGGGAGGGTGCTTATGATCCTGAACAATGTCGGCTTTGACCACCGCCACGACGCGGATTTCTTCATTGACCGCCCGGAGGGGAGCGGCGACAATCTGCTGCTGATCCTCAAGACCGACGCGATCTTCACGCTGAACGGCAGCGATGTGTTCGTCCCGCGCAATTCGTTTTTCCTCTACCCGAAGGGGATGCCGCAGTTCTATCGCTGTGTGCCGCAGCAGCCCTTTGCGAATGACTGGATGCATTTTCTCTTTGAGGGCGACGAGGAGACGCAGCTCCGCGCAAAGGGCATCCCGTTTGCAGAGCCGGTCTCGCTGCGCCACACCGAGTTTTACAGCTACTGCATCCGCGCGATCGCCGACGAAAACAGCGCGCAGCGGCTGCACAGCGCAGATTCTGTCCGCTGCTATTTCGAGCTGATCTGCAACAAGGTCAGCGAGCAGATTCGGGAGAATCAGACCGTTGCGCCCGGCTCGCGCTATGAGATGCTGCTGACCGTGCGCAATGCCGTCTATGCGAACCCCTTCTGGGAGTGGTCGGTCAACTGGGGTGCCCACCAGACGCGCATGAGCATCTCCTCGTTCCACGCGCACTACAAGGCGCAGTTCGGCGTGACCTTCATGCAGGATGTCATCACCGCCCGCATCCGCTATGCACAGATGCTCCTGCGCACGACCGATATGTCGGTGCACGACATCGGCATGCAGTGCGGCTACCGCAGCTACGAGCATTTCGCCCGGCAGTTCAAGCGCGAATGCGGCGTGTCGCCCGGCGCTTTTCGCGCAAACGGCTGAGGAAGCTGCCCCTTAAAAATCCCATTATGATTCAGCGTAAAATTCACACAAAACGGGATTCCAAAGGGGCAGTACCCCATCGCTTCGCCAGGGTGGGAGCGCGGGGGCAGCGCCCCCGCAAAATCAAACAACGACCCCCGCAGCCTTTGTGACTGCGGGGGTCGTTGTTTGTTACAGTGACGGGAGGATGCCTGCGAGATATTCGAGAATTCTCGTCAGGTCCTCGGTATCGGTATTGCTGTCTGAATTGACGTCGGCATTCTGCTTGCCCTTCGCCGAGACCGTGATCTCCTTGTCCTCGGCGTTGAAGCGCGCCAGCAGGACCGCGTCCGCGACATTCACGTCGCCGTTGCAGTCGACGTCGCCGCGCAGCAGTGCGCCGGTCGGCAGCGTCGTGGTCGTCTCAGTCGATACGGTCGTCGTCGCGGGCGGCACGGTGTAGTCGATGCCGTCGATGATCGAATAGAAGCAGGGCTTTGCGGTGTAGTCCTCATTGAAGAGCAGCGGCAGACGGTCTGCGCGCCAGCTCTGGTCATCGGTCGTGCCCCAGAAGACCACTGCGGAGATGCTGTCCTTGTTCGCGACGATCGCATCCATGATATCGCTGTAATACTGCGCCTGCAGCTCCTCGCCGTTTGCGACGGTCGTGTTGTAGGTCGCGTCGAGCTCGGTGATCTGGATATCCAGACCGGTCTCGCAGTATTTGTTCAGCGCGCTTGCGTAGACCTGCACGGACGGGAACGGGTCAGAGCCGCCGTTGTTGGTGACATTCAGGTGCGACTGCAGACCGATGCCGTCGATCAGACCCTTTTCCTTGAGGTCGAGCGCCATCTTGATGATCGCATCGCGCTTGGACTGCATGTACTCGTTGAAGTCGTTGTAATAGAGCTTGCAGCCCTTCGGCGCGTATTTGCGCGCAAAGGTGAAGGCGTCCTCGATGAAGGAATTGTCACCCCAGATCTGCACCCAGCCGGAGGACTCGCGGTTTTCATCGTAGGTGCCGCCGGTGCGGGGCTGACCGCCGTCGGTCCAAGCCTCGTTGACGACGTCCCATGCGTAGAAGTTGACGTCGGAATACTCCGCCTCGAGCGCCTCAAACACGCCCTTGATGTACGCCTCCATGCGCTTGGTCATGGTCTCCTTGTCGACCCAGTCGCCCTCGAGCGTGTAGTTGTCCTTGAAGAACCAGCCCGGGGTCTGGGAGTGCCACACGAGCACATGCCCGCGGACGGGGATGTTGTTGTCGCGGCAGAAATTGAGGATGATCTTGGCGGAGCCGTTGAGCTTGACGATCGGCTTGGTGTTGTCGCCGGTCTCCTCGAGATATGCCTGCGTCGCCTTCTGGTCGAGCATGTTCTCGGGCTTCAGTTCATTGCCGAGCGTAACGGAATTGAAGTGCTTTTTGATCAGGTCCTTTGTTGATTTCGGCGCAAGCTCACCGGCAGTCGTCGCGCAGCCGATCCTGAAATCAGCCGCGTAGACGTCCTTCAGACCGGGAATATCCTGCTCGATCGGATAGACCGGCGCCTCGGTCAGCGCGAAGTCATCCACATACAGCGCGACCTCTGCGCTGTTGCCCTCGATATAGATCTGGACATCACTCATGTCCTCGGAGAAGCTGAATTTTGTCTGCGGGATCTGGACCCACTCGCCCTGACTGGTGACCTTGGTCAGGTTGTTGTAATGCGCCTCGCCGTCCGCGTCGGTATACTGCATGCTGAGCATACATTCACAGTACCACTGCGCCTTGACCATTGCCGAGACGAGATACTGTACGCCGGGCTTGCAGCCGACCGATTCGAGTGCGAGCGAGGGACCGTTCCAGTTTTTGGTGCGTTCGGTGACCGCCATGCACTTGGTGCCGGAATAGGCGCCCTCCTCGGAGATGCCGATGACGGAGGTATCGGTGTCGCCTCGCTTGGAGAAGGCGGAGACGTCTCCGTCCTCGAAGTCGGTGACGAGGATATCGCCCTCGGCGGCACCCGCAGGCAGTGCGGTGAGCGGTGCAGAGGTCATGGCGAGCATTCCGCTCAGCAGGACGGCTGCGGTTTTCTGTTTGGCTTTCATGATCAGTTTCCTCCCCTATATAATATCATGCGGCGCCTCTTTTTTGCGCGCCTGTATCTATTATATCATGCTTTGCAGCTGATTGCAAGAGGAAATCATATTGATTTTTCGTTATAACACATATAAGAGATCCGCCCCCGTTCCGATTTGCAGAACGGGGGCGGAATTATCCGTTTGGTGGATCATGCGGTGGTTCTCGGCATGTCGCTCATCTGAATCAGACCTGCGAGATACTCAAGGATGACGCTGATGTCGTCGGTGTTGAGCGTGGAGGAATTGTCAACATTGTAGCAGTTGGCATTCGCCTTGCCCGCTGCCGAAACAGTGACCTCCTTGTCCTCTGCGCAGAAGCGCGCCAGCAGCACGCAGTCCGCAACATTGGTGTCGCCGTTGCAGTCCGCGTCGCCCCAGACGGTCTCTCCCTGCGGACCGGGCACGGTAGTCGTGTCAGGCTCGGGCGTGGTGGTCGTGTCGGTCGGGGTATCGCTGTGCGGCTGATTGGAGGATTCGCCGAGGTCTGCGCCGGAATAGCCCTTGACGCCGTTCGGGTCGGTGCCCCAGACCTGTGCGCCGTTGGCATACATCGTGAAGTTCTCGTTGAGCGCAGCCGGGTCCTTCAGGCTGTCGGTTGCGCCGACGCCTTCATAGGACGGGTCATTCGCGGGGTCCCACTTGCCGCCGGAGCCGTCCGGGATCGACACGCGGAACTGCACCTCGTCGCGGTGCTCGGACTGTCCGGTCGGCATGATCGCTCTGCCGTCCTCGAACTTGATGGAGGCGTAGTAGATATTGCCCTTGAGGAGATGCGGCCCGGTGACGGTCGCGTAGCCCTGCTCGCCTGCACCGTACTGCTGGGACTTGCCCTCGACCTTGATGTCGTCGACGGTCAGACCGGACTCCAGCACCTCGGTGATGTCGAAGTAGTAGCGGACCTCAATGTCCTTCTGCACTCTTGCGGGCCATGCGGTGTGGTTCATTGCCCACATCTTGATCTCGGTGTAGGTGTCGCCCTTGCCGTTGAGCACGGCTGCGACCTCCCACTCTGCCCATGTCGGAGTCTCGACGGGCGGGAAATCCGCGAGCGGCGTGCCGCCGTTTTCGTCGATCATCGCGCAGAGCACTGCGGTAAAGCCCGCGTTGTAGTCGATCGCGATCTCGGAATACTGATAATCGCCGACACCGATCTTATCGACATCGTAGTTGCCGGAGCTGTCCGGACCGCCGATCAGTGCGCCGTAGACGGTGTGCGCATATTCGGTCTGCCAGCCCTCGGCGCCGCCGGTGGTCTTGCCGAGCTCGTTCCAGTGGTCGTCGTGGATGCCGGAGGCGGTTCTGTGGTGGACTGCCTTCGGGTTCTTGTCGCCCATGCCCAGCACATAGCACATCTTGATCGCGTTGTCGCCGAAGCAGTAGTTGACCTGCGAATCTGCCCATGTGTTGTATTTTGCTGCGTCGGAATCGTTCTTCAGGATCGTATCGCAGGCGAGCTTTGCCAGCCATGCGGTGTTGCAGGCGTGACGCAGGCAGCCCCAGTTGGTCAGATAGGACAGACCGTCCGCCGTGATATTGCCCTCGAATTTCTTGATGCCGTCGGAGGTGTCGCCCATCCAGTAGCGGATGTGCTTTTCGATGTGTGATTTCCACTCATCCTTGCCGGTGATCTGCGCATAGAGCAGCGCAGCCGCCTGTGTGGTGTCATCCCATGCCAGACCCCATGTGTATTTCCAGTCAGTGGACTGGTTCTCGAGCGGGAATTTCGGGATGTAGTCGCTTTCGATCTTTTGCAGATAGCTCTCGTCGCCGGTTGCCTTGTAGAGCCAGCAGGCTGCATACATGCAGTCATCCACCCATGTGGAGGTGTTGTACATGCCGGACATGCCGCCGATATCCTTGCTGTCGCGGATCTTGTCCGCGCCCGCGAAGAGGTCCTTGGCGTGCGTCAGATAGCTCTCGTCGCCGAAGATCATGTAGCCCTGTGCGAGAGCCGCCGCAGAGAGCGCCGCGACCGTGGAGTTCTTGATCGTGTCGTAGTCGCGGGTCCAGTTGCCGGTCTTCAGGTGATGCTTGCGCAGATAGACCTCGCAGGAGCACCAGACGACGTGGTCGTCGTTGTCGCCGATCGTGCCGATCGTTTCGCCGCCGCCGAGATCGCATGCCTTGACATAATCCATCGCGAACTTCATGTTGTTCTTGTAGAGCTCGTCAAGCCCTGCTTTCTTGACCGCAGCCTCGTACTCCATGTAGCCCCACGCCATGATCGAAACGGAATAGGCGTTCGTCAGCGTGAACTTGAAGTGGTCGCCTGCGTCGTACCAGCCGCCGGGGACCTTGTCGGTGTCCTTGCCGTCCTCGTCGACCATGGAATCTGCTCTCCATGAGATATTGTTCCACTCCGGCAGTGTGCCGGACTGCTGTACCTCATAGAAGAACATGGATTTTTGCAGCGCCTCGGCGTAATTGTAGGTGCCTGCGGCTGCTGCGGGTGCCGCTGCGCCGGACGGGACCGCGGTCGCCGCCAGAACGGCTGCCGAGATCGCTGCGGCGAGCTTTTTGGTTTTCATAAGAAAAACCCCCTCTCAAATTATCGGAAGCGTGCGCTGCTGCTCCCCGAACGGAACAGCCCCTCTCGCATCGCTTGCCACCAACCTTTCACGGGCGCCTGCTGCTGCGCCCTTCTGTCCGTCTGTGCTGTCAGCCGGAAGCGGAAGCATTTCGCATTCTTATTAAATCTGTGCCGAGTAATTCGGTGCTTCCTTTGTGATATAGATATCGTGCGGATGGCTCTCCTTCAGACCGGCACCGGTGATGCGGACAAACTGTGCGCGCTCATGCAGCGTCGGGATATCCGGGCAGCCGCAGTAGCCCATGCCCGAGCGGATGCCGCCGCAGAGCTGGAACACGGTCTCGGCGACGAGCCCCTTGTAGGGCACACGACCCTCGACGCCCTCCGGGACGAGCTTCTTTGCGCCCTCCTGGAAGTAGCGGTCCTTGGAGCCGCACTCCATGGCGCCGAGCGAGCCCATGCCGCGGTAGACCTTGAACTGTCTGCCCTGATAGATCTCGGTCGCGCCGGGCGCCTCCTCGCAGCCTGCGAAGAGCGAGCCGAGCATGACGAGATTCGCGCCGGCAGCCAGCGCCTTGACGATGTCGCCAGAATACTTGATGCCGCCGTCGGCGATGACCGGGATGTTGTATTTTTCCGCGACACATGCGGCGTCATAGACCGCAGTGATCTGCGGCACGCCGATGCCCGCGACCACACGGGTCGTGCAGATCGAGCCCGGACCGATGCCGACCTTAATGGCGTCCGCGCCTGCCTCGATCAGTGCCTCAGCCGCCTCTGCCGTCGCGATATTGCCGGCGATCAGCGGGGTGTCCGGGAATTCCGCCTTGATGGAGCGGATCGCGTTCATGATGTTCTTGCTGTGACCGTGTGCGCTGTCGAGCACGAGCACGTCGGCTTTTGCGTCGATCAGATGCCCTGCGCGGTCGAGCAGGTCCTTCGTCACGCCGATCGCGGCGCCGCAGAGCAGACGCCCTGTGTCGTCACGCGCGGAATTCGGATACTTGACGGATTTTTCGATATCCTTGATCGTGATGAGACCGCGGAGAATGCCGTCTGCATCGACGATCGGGAGCTTTTCGATCTTGTGCGAGCGCAGGATCTCCTGTGCCTGCTCGAGCGTCGTGCCCACGGGCGCGGTGACCAGATGGTCCTTCGTCATCACGTCGCGGATGCGCAGGCTGAAATCGGTCAGGAAGCGCATGTCGCGGTTGGTGATGATGCCGACCAGATGCCCTTCCTTATCCACGATCGGCACGCCGGAGATCTTGTATTTGCCCATGAGCTCGTCCGCGTCATAGACAAAGCGGTCCTCGGTCAGCGAGAAGGGGTTGACAATGACGCCGTTCTCGGAGCGCTTGACCTTGTCGACCTCGTCGCACTGCTGCTCGACCGTCATATTCTTGTGGATAATGCCGATGCCGCCCTCACGCGCGATTGCGATCGCCATTTTCGATTCGGTGACCGTGTCCATCGCAGAGGTCATGATCGGTGTGTTGAGATAGATATTGCGTGCCAGTCTTGTCCGCAGATCGATCATGTTCGGCGTGACCTCGGACTGCGCCGGGATCAGCAGAACATCGTCGAAGGTGAGCCCTTCCTTTGCAAATTTGTTCGCGTTCTGAATCATTTTCTTCATCCTTTCCGTCCTGATTCCAAACACATGAGCGTGATGCCTCATGTGAACCGACCGTAATCATTCGCCCGCCAGCAGCTTACAAAGCGCCTGCAGGTCCTCCTTGCCGTAGTATTCCAGCACGATCGTCCCCTTTTTGCGTCCGTTCTGCACACGGACCTTTCTGCCGAGACGCTCTCCGAGGCTGATCTCCACCTCTTCAAAGTATATCTGCTCCGGGGTGCGCTGCGTCTGCGGCGTCTCCTGCGGCTTGTCCTGCTTCTGCGCGAGCTGCTCGATCTCCCGCACGGTGATGCGGTCCTCCGCCGCCCTTGCCGCGAGCGTGAGCTGCAGCTCGGGGTCCCGGATCGCTGCGAGCGCCTTTGCATGCCCGACGGTCAGTCTGCCCTTTTCGAGCATATCCTGCACGGGCACGGGCAGATTCAGCAGGCGCAGCGCATTGGCAACTGCCGGTCGCGAGCGTCCGACGATCCTTGCGACCTCCTCCTGCGTCATCTCAAACTGCTGCATCAGCGTCTGATAGCCGCGTGCCTCCTCGATCGGGTTGAGGTTTTCGCGCTGGAGGTTCTCGACCAGTGCAATCTGGCTCGCCTCCGCCTCGGTCAGATTGCGGATGATGACCGGCACCTCGGAAAGCCCGATGCGCTTTGCGGCGCGCCATCGGCGTTCCCCGGCAACGATCTGCCAGCGGTTCTCGCCGACGGGGCGCACAACGATCGGCTGGATCATGCCGTGCTGCTGAATGGATTCGGCGAGCTCGGTGATGGCGTCCTCGTCAAAGCGCTTGCGCGGCTGACTGCGGTTCTGTTCGATCTCTGAGATGCGGAGCGTCTGCACGCCCGCACCGGATTCGGCGGTGTTCTGCTCCAGCAGCGATTCCAGCCCGCTGCCGAGCCCGCCCCTGGCTCTTGCCATCGGCTTCAAACCTCCCCTTTTTTCTGCGGAGGACGGCAATGCGTCCTTATGATGTTATTTTTTGCTGAAAATAAACCCTCTGGGCTTTTTGTCGAGCACAAGCGGCTCGTCGAGGAGCTCGTGCGCGAGCAGCTCATAGGCGTCGGCGCCCTTCGAGCTGCGGTCATAATAGAACACGGGCTTTCCGTGGCTCGGTGCTTCCGAAAGCCGCACATTGCGCGGGATTTTCGTCTCGAAGATCTGCCCGGGGAAGAATTTTTCCACCTCCGCGACCACCTCTGCCGAGAGGTTGAGCCGCGCGTCGTACATCGTGAAGAGAATGCCCTCCAGATGCAGCGACGGATTGTATTTGCTGCGGATGAGCCGCACGGTCGACCAGAGCTGCGCAAGCCCCTCCAGCGCGAGGAATTCCGCGGTCATCGGGATCATCACCGTATCTGCCGCGACAAGGCTGTTCAGCGTGATCAGGCTCAGCGACGGCGGGCAGTCGATGAAGATGTAGTCGTAATCGGTGCGGCAGGTCATCAGCGCTGCCTTCAGGCGGCTGACACGGTTTTCCAGCTCGATCAGCTCGATCTCCGCACCCGCGAGGTCCGCGACCGCCGGCACAAGGCTGACGCCCTCAAATTCCGTTTCCAGCAGCGCATCCTGAATGCGTGCGGAGCCGATCAGGACATTGTAGCAGGAGCATTTCAGCGTCTTTTTCTGCACACCGAGCCCGGTGGTGGTGTTGCCCTGCGAGTCGGTGTCGACACAGAGCACCTTTTTTCCGCGCATACCCAGATATGCGGCGAGGTTGACGACCGTGGTCGACTTGCCGACACCGCCCTTCTGGTTTGCCACTGCGATGATCTTTCCCATAGATGAGGCTGCCTCCTTCTGCGCCGGTTCCGCACCGGTCTGTTTCTCTACATTATACCATATCCGGCACAAAAAGTAAAGGGGGCGCAGACGGAAAAGTCTGCGCCCCGGACAGTTTTTTTCGGCGATTCTGCTAAATTCCCCGCATATCGTCGGGGACTTTGCGCATAGAATCAACGGAATGCATCATGTTTGATGAGGGAGGCGTCTATGCTTGCAATCACGCTCCGTGATATCACGCTGCTGCTCGACTTTACGGCACCCGCATGGCTTGCGTGGCTCTCGGTGCGGCTGCCGCACGGCGTGTTCATGCAGACGCTCGCCGCCTGTCTGCTCCACGAGTGCGCCCATCTGCTCGCGATGCGTCTGGTGCATCAGAAGCCGCAGTCGCTGCGGGTCTCGGCGGCAGGGCTCTGCCTGCGGATGCGCGGCGCTGCGGTCTGCCCGACCAAAGCGCTCTGTGCGGTGCTGCTGGCGGGTCCGTGCATGAATTTCCTCGCAGCAGCGGCATTTTACGCGGTCGGGCGTGAGGGTGCAGCCGGTGCGAATCTCTCGCTGGGGCTGCTCAATCTCCTGCCCTTTTCCGGCACCGACGGCGGTGCACTGCTTGCAGAGCTGCTCTCACAGCGGCTGATGCACAGCCGTCCCGAGCGCATTGCCCCGACGGTCAGGGCGGTCAGCAGCTGCACGGCGCTGCTGCTCGCGGCAGTATTTCTGTCCGCGCAGGTGCGCAGCCTGTCGCTCTGGGGCATGCTGCTCTACCTCACAGTCACCAACGGATGAGACCGGGAGAAGGGGAAAGAATCGCGGAACCGCTCCGAACCCCGAACAGCGGGCTCCTGCCTGTTCACTTTTTCCTTCCGGTCCGGCTGCGAATCCCCGCAATCAGGCTGGAAACGGCGAACACCGCAAGATTGACGAGAATCACGCTTGCGCCGACTGCCGTATCGGTCAGCAGCGAGAGCAGCAGCCCGATCAGGAAGCAGCTCACCGACACCGCGACCGCCGTCAGCACGACCGTCCGGAAGCGCTTGCACAGGCGCATCGCCGTCACCGCCGGGAAGATCATCAGGCTCGAGATCAGCAGCGCGCCCATCATCATCATGCCGAGCACCACCGTCACCGCCGTCAGCACCGCGATCAGCAGATTGTAAAACCGCACGTTCAGACCCGTTGCGCGGGCAAAGCTCTCATCGAAGGTCACCGCGAAGATTTTGTCGTAGAAGAGCAGATAGGTCAGCAGCACGCACACGCTCAGCACGGCGCTGAAGATCACGTCGCCCTTTGTCATCGCGAGAATGCTGCCGAACATATAATGGCTGACGTCGGTCGTCAGGTTCGCCTTCGACGACGCAAAAATTCCCAGCGCGAGCGCAGAGGTCGAGAACAGCGCGATCGCCGTGTCGCCGCCGAGACGGCTGTTCTCCGAGAGCCGCAGCAGGATATATGCCGCGAGAATGACGACCGGGATCGTCACCTGCATGGGCGCCCAGCCCAGCGCGATCGCGATGCAGAGTGTGCCGTAGCCGACATGCGAAAGCCCGTCGCCGATCATCGAGCAGCGCTTGAGCACAAGGCTGACGCCGAGCAGACTGGCGCACAGGCTGACCGCGATGCCGGCGATCAGTGCGGGCAGCAGAATGACCGAGAGAAACTCGGGCGTGAGGATTTCGGAAAGCGAATTCATGCCTGCACGCTCCCTTCCGTGTCGATCGGGATATGCGGAAAGCGCGGCTCGCAGTCGTTGCAGTGCTCCTGCTGCAGCCGCTCCCCGAGAAAGCGCTGTCCGACCGGGCTCTCGCGGTATGCCGCGACCGAGCCGAAAAAGCTCTCGTCCTTCCCGATGTGCAGGATGCTCGAGGCATAGCGCACCGCGTTTTCGACGTCGTGCGTGACCATGACGACCGTGATGCCGTGATCCTCGTGAATATGCCGCAGAATGCCGTAGAGCTCCGAGGCGACCAACGGGTCAAGCCCGGTCAGCGGCTCGTCGAGCAGAAGCAGCTTGCCGGTCGCGCACAGTGCCCGCGCCAGCAGAACACGCTGCTGCTGTCCGCCGGAGAGCTCCCGGTAGCAGCGGTCGGCAAGAGCTGTGATGTTGAGCCGCGCCATCTGCTCGGCGGCTCTCGCCTTGTCCGCCTTCGTGTAGAAGGGGTGGATGCCGTGACTGTTCAGACAGCCCGACCGCACGACCTCCTCGACCGATGCGGGAAAGCTTCGCTGGATCTGGCTCTGCTGCGGCAGATAGCCGATCTCATTGCGCTTTAATCCGTCGCCGAGCGAAAGTGTGCCGGCGTCGGCGCTTTTGAGCCCGAGCAGACACTTCACCAGCGTCGATTTGCCTGAGCCGTTCTCCCCGACGATGCACAGATAGTCGCCCTTTTCGACCGTGAAGCTCAGATGCTCCTGCACGGTCAGCGCTTCATAGCGCAGCGTCAGGTCTTTGCAGGTGATATATGCCATCAGCTGAGCGCCCCCTCTATTGCGTTGAGGTTTTCTGCCATGATATCCTGATAATGCTTGCCCGCGTTGAAATCCGCCGCGGAGACATTGTTGCCCGACTGCAGCATGACTGCCTTCGCGCCCGTCGCCTGACAGACGGCGTCGGAGATCTTCTGCGTCGAGTTTTCGAGATAGAACACCGTGCCGATATGAAGCTCCTGCACCTTTTTGATGAGGAAGGAGAGCGTCGCGGCGGAGGCGTCGGTATCGCTCGAGCAGCCCGCAAATGCGGCGTAGTAGTTCCAGCCGTAGTCGTGCGTCAGATAGCGGAAGGGAAAGCGGTCGGCGACAATGATCGTGTCGCGCTTCTGGTTCTGCACGATCTCCAGTGCGCGGCTGTCCAGCTCCTGAAACGCTGCGTGCAGCCGCTCGTATGCTTCATTGCAGTGCGCAGCTTCGGTCGGCACAGCCTTGTTGACCGCCCCGTGCAGCGCGGAGAGCATGGCATCGGCATTGCGCGGCGATGTCCAGATGTGCTCGTCCGGCTCGATGCCGTCGTGATCGTGGTCGTGCGCGAAGTCGGGCTCCTCCGCCTCCATGCCCTCGACGGTCTCCTCCGCAAGCGCCTGCACCGAATCGAACAGCCGCAGATTGTCTTTGTCGGTGCGGCTCGCGGCGATCATTTTGTCCGCCCACTGCTCCGAGCTCCCGCCGATATAGGCGAAGAGCCCGCAGCGCTGAATGGCAGCGGCGTCTGCCGGGGAGGGCTCGTAGGAATGGCTCTCGCCGCCCGGCGTCAGCAGCAGTCTGACCTCGACGGGGCGGTCAAACTCCGCCGTGAGCTGCTTTGCCATGTCATAGACCGCGTAGACCGTCGTGACGATCTCGAATCTGTCGGATTTCCGTGCGCCGCCGCAGCCGGTGCAGCAGGCGAGTGCGAGCAGTGCCGCCAGACCGGCAGCAGCGATTTGTCTGCAGAGCTTCATGTGGTTGTTTGTCCTCTCAATATTCATTTCGTTGCGGGGTCATTTCTTATTTCTCAGTTCCGGCGCTGCAATCCGCGCAGAGCCCGTAGAAGACGGTGCGCCCCGGGTCGATCTGAAAGCCGTGGTCGGCGGCGACATGGGCTGCGATCTCGTTCAGGTGCTCGCAGTCGAGGTGGAAGAGCGTGCCGCAGGCGGTGCATTTCAGGTGAAAGTGGGTCTGGCACTCCGCCGAACCGCCGGCATACTGCCAGCAGGCGGAGCCGCGGTCGTCGATGGTATAGCGCCGGACAAGCCCCTCGGATTCGAGCCGCTCGAGCTGCCGGTAGACGGTTGCCGCGCCGAGCGGCGTACCGCGGTCAGCGAGGGCGTGCAGGAGCTCTCCCGCGGTGACATGCCGGTCCGCATTGGAGCGGAGATAGTCGAGCAGGCAGGCTTTCTGTTT
>JAEELE010000089.1 GCA_016288755.1 Oscillospiraceae bacterium | reverse complement strand
GTTCATAAACAGATAAAACCAATGATATACAAAAAGAAGGACTGTTTTGTGTGTGACTAAACGACTTGCTTATCAAAATTTCACTATATACTGTGTGCTAGCAATGCCAAAAGCACAATATAGACGACTGAATAGTTACCTTGAAACAACGCTGGAGAATATCAAGGCAAACGGCAAAGTCGCTGTTGCCTGTGCCAATCCGGTGACAGGGGAAGCTTACCAGATCAAGGGAACAGCGGCGCTTGTGTACGAGGGCGAAGCCTATGCGCATTACAGTCAGCTCACAAAGGACACCTTCAAGGGGGCTATGCAGCTAAAGTGCGCGGTCATCATCACGCCCGAAAGGCTGATCAACGCTTCCCCGAACGAGCATAACAAGGAAGAAATCATCATATAACGGAGGTAATGAAAATGTCAGAAAAGGAACAGATTCTCGAAGCGATGAAACAGGCAGGCGAGCCGCTGAATGCAGGCAAAATCGCCGAGCTGACCGGTCTTGACAGAAAGGTCGTTGACAAGGCAATGGCTGAGATGAAGAAGGACGGCTCGATCGTTTCTCCCGTGAGATGCAAGTGGGAGCCAGCTGAAAAGTAACAGGAAAAGGCTGTCGGTCTGACATCGGCAGCCTTTGCTGTAATACAGATCGGAGGTGCGGTATGAAAGCGGCTGTCAGATATTATACAAAAACGGGCAACTCAAAAAAACTCGCGGATGCGATCGCGCAGGAAATTGGGACAGAAGCCGAGGAAATCTCTTCTCCGCTGGCGGAAAGGGTCGATATCCTCTTCCTTTGCAATTCCGTGTATTGGGCGGGCGTTGACAGCAAAGTCAGGCAGTTTATCATTGACAACAAGGGCAGGATCGGCAAGGTCGTGAACGTCAGTACAGCAGCATTGATTCAATCATCATATCCGCAGATCAAAAAGCAGTGCGGGCAATCGGGCGTGCCTGTTTCCGATGATGAATTTCACTGCAAAGGCAGCTTCAAGGTCATGCACAAGGGCAAGCCGGACAGTGAGGACATCAAAGCCGTAAAAGCGTTTGCCAAAAAGACAGTCGGGTGATGACATGGAAGAGTATTTCGATTTGCAGGCCTACTTGACAAAGGGTGTTGAAGCTGTCGTTTCGGAAGCGGTCAAAGCAACGCTGAAAAATCCGCGTGAAAGTGCTTTCATGGAAATCAAAGCAGTCAAATTCAGAAAAGACGGATTTTATACGCAGCCCTTCGTGATGGGCGGTGAGGACGGTGCTGAGGACTATGACAGGAATATCCGCTATCGCGGCAGTTTGCAGAACTATCTGATCGACACAGGTGATGAAGTCATTCTGGTCGATACAGGTCTTCCGGCAGGAACGCCCGAAGAAGTGCCGGATGAAAATTCACCGATCTTTACCGGCAAGGATATCTGCAGCTATATGGAGGCGTTTGCGGCGCTCGGCTACAAGCCCGAACAGGTCACGAAAATACTGCTGACGCACAGGCACAACGACCACTCGGGGGAATTGAAGTCCTTCCCGAACGCGAAGATCTATGTGAACCGTGACGAGATCGGTGCAGTGGAATTGCAGGGGCTTGACAATATCGTTCCCGTGGAGTTCACCGACGGTGCGTATCATAATTTCCCCGAAAGTCAGAAGATCGCCGAGGGCGTTTACCTCATCAAGGCAAAGGGACATACCAACGGCAACAGCATCATCATTGCTGAGAATGACGGACTGTTCTATATGCTCCACGGTGACATTACTTATGTTGACGAAGCGCTTTATGAGAACAAGCTGTCCGTTGTTTATGACGACTTATCTGCTGCCCGCGAAACGCTTGACCGTGTGCGCGAATTCGTCAGGAACAATCCGACTGTATACTGCGGTACACATACGCCGCAGGGATATGAGAACCTTGAAGCAAAGCGGATCATGGACTTGGATAATCCTGTGCCGACTGTTCTTGCTGAGGTTGATTTCTCCCAAAGACAAGCAACAGGCAAATATGTCTGCTCGGTCTGCGGTTATGTGTACGATCCTGCGGAGCATGACGGTGTCCCGTTCGAGGACCTGCCCGATGACTGGAAATGTCCGAGATGCAGGCAGGGCAAGGACAAGTTCAATCCGGCGTAAAGGAGATGATATTTTGAAAAAGATGATCAAGGCGATCCGTACATCTGTTGAATACAAAAACGAAGGGCTGTAATTCCTCCCTTCACATTGCTGTTTTGACCGTTCTTTGATGAGGACGGTCTTTTTGTTTTAAGGACAGTCTCATGCCGGTGGTTCCTGTTCTGTATCTCACTTCGCATCATAGGCGAAAAGACCTCCCACGTCAGATATGCCTGCGTCGCAGGAAAACGGCATACTGCACAGGAAACCGCACTTTGATTTGTGCATTCCGACAAATGCGGCGGGGCGTTCTTGAGAATGCACGCTTCTTATGCTATAATAATGCCAAAAGCGGTTCCGCACTGCGATGCGAAGCCGACAGAAAACGGCTGTATGCCGGAAAGGAAAACGGCATGAAGAAAAAGGGATTCAGTCTGCTGGCAGCCGCAGTGACGGCATTGGCATCTCTGCCGTTTGGCGCACTGCCCGCGGCGGCGGAGGAAAAGCCCGTCAATGCGCGCTGCGGCGACGAGCTGATTTGGAGCTATGACGAAAGCACCGCGGTGCTGACGGTCACAGGCAGCGGCATGATGTTTGATTTTCAGTACGGCACCGAGGCACCGTGGAGCGCATACAAAGATCAGATCGAGACGGTCGTGCTGCCGGATGGACTGCTTTCGGTCGGAAACAATGCCTTTTCGGAATGCGGGGCGCTGCGCAGTGTATCCCTGCCCGATTCGGTGGAATATCTCGGAGCCTTTGCCTTTTCGGACTGCTGGAAGCTGGAATCCGTTTCACTGCCCGCAGGCTTGACAGAGATCGGTCATGAAGCCTTCTGCAACTGTGAATCGCTGACGGAGATCACGCTGCCGGAGCATCTCACGGGACTGGGCAGCGGGGCGTTCAGCGCCTGCTGCGGTCTGACGGAGGTCACAATTCCCGAAAGCCTCACAGTGATTCCGGATTATGCCTTCAATTCGTGCATCAGCCTGAAAAGCGTCACGCTGCATGCGGGAATCACAGCAATCGGTGAAGCCGCGTTCAACTGCACACAGCTGGAAACGGTGTCCTTCCCGTCCTCGCTGACCGATATCGGCAGATGGGCTTTTGACTATACGCCGTGGATGGATGCGGCGCGCGAGATGGATCCGCAGGTCACGGTCAACGGCGTGCTGATCGACGCGAAGCTGTGCACGGGCATCGTCACGGTCAGGGACGGTGTTTCCGTGATCGGTCCGGGCGCTTTCAGCGGCAGCGGGGATGTCAGAGAGGTCATCATTCCCGGGAATGTGACACGCATCGCGGAGGATGCTTTCAGCTGCTGCTACGCTCTTCAGGCAGTCACGATTCCGGAGAGCGTGACAGAGATCGGTGCGCGCGCCTTTTCCTACTGCAACGCGCTGACTGCCGTTGTCATTCCGGACAGCATCACCGTGCTGGAGGAATCGGTCTTTGACGGCTGCTATTGTCTGGAGCATGTCACGCTGCCCGATTGTCTTGCAGAGATCAAGAACTGTGCGTTTGCGAATTGCCGGAACGTCAAATCCATTTCGATCCGCAATGTTTTCTGTGTGATCGCCCCGGAAAACGATACGCTCCCGCCCTATGCGGTGATTTTCGGCTATTCGGGCTCGTTTGCGGAGCACTACGCATACACCGCCGGAAGGCAGTTCCGGGAGCTTTCCGATGCTGACCCGCCGGAGAAATACACCTTTGAGATCATACCGCTGCTGGACGGCTTCAATCAGTTTTTTCTCGTGAAAACCACATACCCCGACCCGCAGGCATTCCGCTTTATTGACCGCTCGTCCTCCTATACATTCGGGCATGCCCTGATCCGCTATACCCAGACGCGCTTTGCGGATGTCGACTACGACGATCCCGAGACCCTGCGCGTCAGCGGCGGCTATATCTTCGAGAGCTTTGAGACGGACGGCGGCGAGGTGAGCCTGCAGTATAACATTGCGCTGGATGGCACGGAGGCGGAGTGGTACGACTGCGGCATGCCGATCGAGCTCCCGAAGCTCTGTGACGACACGGATTATCTGATCAGCACCTATGCAAAGAGCGATGATTTCTTTGAGAGAATGGACGCAGTGCAGAAGGGCTTTTCGTCGGTCTGTCTCTACAGCGGCTGCGATATCCGCGGCGAGCTCATCCGTACTTCGGAGTATTGGCGCGTGAGCCGTGCGATGCATTCCGATCAGCTGTATTACATCTACAGCCCCTATGAGCGCAGAAACAACTGCGCACTGCTCGCGACGTTCCTGTATCCGTTTCGCTTTGATTCGGTCGGATTCCCCGAGAAAATGGGGATGGTTGCACGGCGCATGAATCTGAACGCAAAGTGGAAATGGAGCAACAACAATCACTCCCGCATCGCGGTGACCTACGAAGGCATATCCAAGACCTACGGCGGGCAGGGGAGCACCGAAGGACAGGGCATCACCGAGGAGCTGCTGACGCACAGGTTCACGCTGGATGACGACGACCTTGCGGGAATCTCGCTGGAATCGCTCCTGCGGCTGCAAAAGCAGTATGCTGCGGCGGCAATGCCCGATGATATCCCGCGCGGGGACGCACTCACATGGAGCGGAATCGCCGAAACGGTCGGCTATCGCGGCGCATGGGCACAGATCGGCGGATTCACCTATTTCTACAAGGCGGATGACCGCGGCTATGAGGCGTGCGACGCATTCGGCGCGGGTAACAGCGTCTATTTCGGCGGCAGTCTCGGCTATTATCAGGATACATGGATCGACGGACGCTACATTGACAGCCGTCAGATGTGGGAGCAGGGTGCGGTATTAGCAGATCACCCCGATGCCGATATCGTGTGCTTTGATGTCACGCTTCCGGTTCTCGACGGGCAGAAGCAGCTCGCGCGCACGATCACTGCAGATGTGCGTTATCACCGGAATGCTGCCGGAGGCTGGACCGCAGAAGACAGTGTCTTTTCGGCGATCGGCGCTTCGCTCGGGGAGCTGCGCGAATTGGCACAAGAGGGGCAGCTCGACGAGGGGTATCTCAGTGCGCTGGAGCTGACGCCCGAAGCCGCGGAGGCACTCGGCGTTGACCGGAACACGAACGAAGCGCCCGCGCATTATTACATCTATGACGGCAGTGCACGCCCGGGCACGGAGGTCAGCGGAGCGGAGAACGTGCTGAGGGGCGACACCGACTGCAGCGGTACAGTCAACATCGCAGACGCGGTGATGCTGGCGCGGTTCCTCGCGGAGGACAGTGAGATCACAGTCACGGCTGAGGGAAAGCGCAATGCGGAGCTCGACGGAAAAGCGGGTCTGACCGCGGATGACTCAGCGGTGCTGCTTCAAATGCTTGCCAATCTGCGCTGAACGAATCAGGCATTTCACACTGAAAGCGAAAAGACCGGAGCCGCAAAGACTCCGGTCTTTTATGGTTGTATGCTGCATCACCAGCGGCGGTAATCCTTGGCATTTCCGGTAAAGCGCTGCATCATACGGGTGTTCTGCTTGGGCACATAGCGGTATACATAAAAACTGCTGCGTCTTGCCATGCAGAGCCAGACAGTCACCGCGGTGCAGGCGGTCAGCAGCTCGGCGATCGGCACGGTCAGCCAGATGCCGTTCATCGAGCGCAGCCGCAGAAACACAAACGCAAGCGGAAGCACCAGCAGAATCCCGCGCAGCAGCGAGAGCACCTGCGAGGGCAGAGGCTTTTCGCAGGAGGTGAAATACACCGAAAAAACCGTGTTGATGCCCATGAACGGCATGAACAGGAAATAGAGCCGGAGGCCCTGCTCTGCGATGTCCTCGAGCTGTGCATCGTGCTGACTGTTGAACAGCGATGTCAGACCCGCGGTGTTCAGATAGACACCGAGATATGCCAGCACCGCCAGAAATAGCGCCGCACGCAGCGAAAGCCGCAGCAGATATCCGGTGGCTCTGTCGTCGTGCTCGCGGTGGCATTCGCACATCAGCGGCTGTACTCCGCTCGAAAGACCCGTGAAGATCGCCGTGAACACGATCGCCAGATTGGCGACGACACCGTAGGCAGCAATGCCTGTGTTGCCGCACAGCCGGTAGATCACATAATTGAAGGCGATGATGACAATGCCGCCGGAGCATTCCGTGACGAAGGCGTGCAGACCGAGCGACAGAATGCTGCGGATCATCGTGAAGGAGGGGCGCACGATGCGCAGCTGAAACGCATTCCAGCGCGTGATGAAATGGAAGCTCATGATCGCCATGCTGATGATCGGTGAGATGCATGTCGCCAGCGCAGCGCCCTTCATGCCCCAGTTCAGCTCGAAGATGAACACATAATCGAGGATGATATTGGCAAGGCTGCTGCCGACGACGCCTGCCATTGCAAGCCGCGGCGCGCAGTCGTTCCGGAGAAAGCAGACAAGCAGATTGTTCAGCAGAAAGACCGGCGAGAAGAGCAGCACGATCTTCAGATAGCTCTGCGCGAGCGCGAACACCGAGCTGTCAGCGCCGAGCAGCGCGGTCAGCGGTCCGGAGAAGCAGCCGCCGATCAGCATAAAGCAGGCGGAGACCGCAAGCGCCGTCCAGAAGGCGTTGGTGTAGACACGATCGGTTTCCGAGCGCTCGACCTTGCAGTAGAGCATGGAGAAGATGCTGCCGCCGCCCATGCCGAGCATCAGACCGAAGCCGTTGATGAAATTGAAAACCGGCAGGCAGAGGTTCAGCGCGGTCAGACCGTCTGCGCCCATGCCCTTGGAAATGAAATAGGTGTCTGCGAGGATATAGACTGACACACCGAGTGTGCTGAGAATATTAAAAAAGATGTATTTGAGGAATCTGATCCGCAATTCATTTTTGACCATAGACGCATCCTTTATTCTGTGTTCATGATGCGGGAGCATCCCGGAAAACGAAAAAAAGCATTTCTATTTTATCATAATCCTGCGAAAAAAAACAGTCTTTCAAGTAAAAATCCACATACTTCACAAAATCGGCGGGAAATGCGAAATAGTTTGCATCCGCGCTGACAGACTGAGCGGGCAGAACGATTCTATGATTTTCGCTGAAACCGGGGAAATCTGAAAACCGCGTTCAGCCCGACGTTCGATCACGCATTGCGTTTTTCGCAATAATATGCTATCATAAAGTAAACACAGCCGTCCAAATTCTGAATCGGAGGTCTATCATGAAAAACACATTTTCCGATATGCGATAGCGGCTACATTTGCAGGCGTTTGCTTATCGGGCAGCGCACAGATTCCGCAGCCGATTCCGTTTTAGCAGGCATCCGCCGCTGATACCGCATCCTGCTGCACCTTTGACGAGGAAACCGGGCAGCTGACTCTGAACGGTGCCATCGACAAGGCACAGGTGCGGGCATACGCAAACAACAAAGCAGTTAAGTCGGTCGTTGTCGGGGAATCCGGCGCTGTTTTCCCTGCGGACTGCTCCGAACTGTTTGACCATTTCTATGCCGCAAGCATGATGCTTTCCGGCGCGGACACCTCCGGCGTGACGAATATGTACTGCCTGTTCAACCACTGCGACTATATGAAAACGCTGGATATCAGCGGGTGGGATACCTCTGCGGTCACAGACATGGGTTTTATGTTCAGCTCATGTCAGGGGCTCACCGCGTTGGATTTCTCCGTCTTGCAGACAGCATCCGTCACGAGCATGAGGGGAATGCTGTCCTACTGTTCCTCGTTCGTGACGCTGGACCTCAGCGGCTTTCACACCGAAAACGTGACAGATATGAGCAGCATGTTCTTCGGAGATTCTGCGCTCACGGAGCTGACCCTTTGACCCGCATGTTGACTTTGTGGATCTGCGCTACGCAAGAAGTCAGAGCTGTCATGCGTTAAAGGAGGTTCCGGTCATTCCGGATAATCTTGAAGTTCTGATGGGGACTCTGGCTTTTTCCATGCACAATATGCCCTTTGAAAATCTGCTCAATATTTTTCACGGTATAGACGATGTGGGCAAGATCGCATTGGGTCTGACAGGCAAGTTTAACTGGGGACCGAATCCGCTTCGTGAAACCACAGCTACCAACAGCATTGACCACGCCTCTGCCGCATTAACGCATTATTTCTTCGGAGACGGAAAAACCGTTACATATTCTGCCGAGGATATCTGTGAAATGATCTCGTGCTCCGAGAATAATCTGGATCATCTGCACTCGAATCTGACGTGGGTGATGAAATGTGCGGAGCAGACGCTGAATGACGGCAAGCAGATTGTCCTTGCGACCAAAAGCGATTCTCAGATGAAATCTGCATGCAATGTTGACCGGGGCTCCAGTGACGGCGGTCTTTCCTGTCAGGAATTCAGTGTGCGTCCGTTCTATCAGATTCTGCCGGACTCCGGTTATACTGGCTGCACGTTTTTCAATTATCTGAATAAAGACTGGATCAATGCCGTTGGCGAAGCAGCTGCTTCCGTTGTTGCGGTGATCGCCAGAAGCGGCGACCGGTACGAAATGCGGTACCGGTATATTGTCAAGGATATTTACGAATGGACCGCGCATTATGATGAGGCAGGAAATTTCTTTGATGAGCCGCATTATCACCTGGAGCCGACCTCACTGCACTGGTTCCATGAATTCGGCTCAGCGGAGGAATACCTGATGTACGGAGAATTTGAAGGTGTGCTCGCATGGACGGCGGGACAGACTGCGTTTGACAGTGATGTGTTTGAAACCGTCAAGCAGACGCTGAAGGACAATGTTTCCTGGAAGAGCTGGTTAGAAGGAAACGAGTATGAGCGTTTTGAGGCGGATATTGCGGATACTCCCAGAACGGACCATGACTGGCTGGTCGCATACAATAAGAATCAGCTGCGATATCCTGACTGAGAATCCGCGGGTATTGAAAAACCGTCTCCCCCTGTTGGGGCAGCCGGACAGTGTTTCTGAAGCATTTTGATTCTTTTCCGAACAGAAAAGAGTCACAACGAAAGCCGCGGCTGAGGGGTGGATGCCCAGCACAATCGCGGTGATTGAAAAACCAAAAAGAAGCAGGCTGCGCACCGATTACGCAGTCTGCTTTTTCTTTATTAGGGTGTGTTGACACGAAGCCTGACGCACGTCTTTTTGGCTGATTTTGCCCCGTTCGTCGTTAAAATCCTTGCCGGGTGCATGTTCCGCATAGCGGAACTGCGCAGTTTGCCTGCAAACATGCGACAGCCCGCCTGCGGATTTTTTCCTTGAACGGAACAAAATCATCTCAAAAATCCGCACATTATTATAGTGTCAACACACCCTAGTATTTTTCAGCTGCAGGACAATTCGGAAACCGGCAGATTCGTCATGCTTTTCAGACCGATTGCAAGCGTCGAGGCATTGTGCAGCAAAGCAGATGCCGCAGGCGGGAGAATCCCGGCAGCACCGAGCAGGATCAGCCCGAGATTGAATCCGATGATCGTGCGGTAATTCCGGTGAATCCGCTGCATCAGTGCATCACTGAGCCGTTTCAGATCGGTCAGCGCATAGAGATCGTTGGCAGAAATCGTGATATCCGCAATTTCTCTTGCGATTGCCGCGCCCGTGCTGATGGCTATGCCCGCGTCAGATTCGCTGAGCGCAGGAGAATCGTTCACGCCGTCGCCGATCATGATGACACGCCGCCCGGCTTCATGCTCCGCGCGGATAAATGCCGCCTTGTCCTCTGGCAAAACCTCCGAATAATAGTTATCCACACCGACCTTTTCCGCAACGGATTTTGCGGTGCGTTCATTGTCGCCGGTCATCATCACGATATTGGATATACCAAGCTCGTGCAGCGTCTGAATGACGGCTTTCGCTTCATCGCGCAGCGGGTCCTCAATGCAGATGACCGCCGCAATTTCGCCGCCGATTGCCAGATACAGATGCGAATACTCCTTCGGCAGATGCCGGAAGATTCGCTCGTCCGGAATCCTGCACGCTTCGTCCTCCACCACAAAATGATGACTGCCGATCACCACGCGCGCACCGTCAATCATACTGGAAATGCCGTGCGCGACGACATATTCGACCTTGGAATGCCGCTCCTCATGCAGCAGACCGCGCCGTGCTGCTTCTGCCACGACCGCATTTGCGATCGAGTGCGGATAATGCTCCTCCAGACAGGCGGCAAGCCGGAGCATTTCCGCTTCATCGCGCCCGCCGAACGGAATGATCTGTGCGACACGCGGCTGCGAATGCGTCAGTGTGCCGGTCTTGTCGAAAACGACGGTATCTGCATCGGCAACTGCTTCGAGGAATTTGCCGCCCTTGACCGTGATGCCCGCCTCCGCGCACTGCCGCATCGCTGACAGCACCGAAATCGGCATGGCGAGCTTCAATGCACAGGAGAAATCGACCATGAGGATCGACACTGCCTTTGTTGCATTGCGCGTCAGCAGATAGGTCAGCAGCGTGCCGCCAAAGCACCACGGGACCAGCTTGTCCGCGAGATTTGCCGCCTTGCTCTCCGCCGAGGATTTCATCTGCTCCGATTCCTCAATCATTTTCACGATGCGGTCATACCGTCCGCTGCCTGCGGTGTTCTCGACCTGCACCGTGCATTCGCCGTCCTCAACGACCGTTCCGGCGTAGACATATGCGCCCTCTGATTTGTGAACCGGCACGGATTCGCCGGTCATCGACGCCTGATTGACCATTGCGTCGCCGGAAATCACCTTGCCGTCCAGCGGGATCATCGAGCCCGTGCGCACGATCACGCGGTCGCCCTTCTGAATCTGCGAAACCGGCACGAGCAGCTCCTGCCCGTCCTCTGTCTGCATCCAGACCTGTTCGACGCCGAGCGACATCGTCCTTGCAAGATCGTCGACCGATTTCTTATGCGTCCATTCATCGAGAATATCGCCGATTTTCAGCAGGAACATCACGCTTCCTGCTGTATTGAAATCGCCGCGCAGCATGGATACTGTGATTGCGACCGCATCGAGCACCTCAACCTCGAGCTTGCCGCGCAGCAGGCATTGCAGACCTCTGCGGAGATATTTCAGCGCCTTGAAAACGGAGATCACGCGGCGGAACGGCAGCGGCAGCAGAAATTTGTGCAGCACGCGCCGCATGATGGCAGATTCCAGCTTTTCCTCGTATTCACGGCTCAGTGCTCTGCCCGTCTGCGCCGGCACTAGCGCCTCTGCCTCCTGATTATAGCAAAAATGCGCCAGTGCATTCAGCACATTTTTCCGCTCACAGCGATAGCTGAGGATCACATCGCAGGTGCGGTCAAACACCTGTACCTTTGTGATGCCGCTGACTGCAGACAGCGCATATTCCGCCATATCCGCCTGATGCAGCGTCATGTATTTCTGACATAAGTGAACGCGGATACGCCCTTTTGATTCATGTAATATCTTGCATTGCATATTCTCACCTCTGAACAAAACAGACCGCCGGAGCGGTCTGCTTCTGATTATTCGGCCGGTTCTGCTGCATCCGCAATGACAGCCTCTTGATCGGCAGCCGCGCGCTCTGCGTTGATCTCCTTTGCGTCGCTGAGAATGTCATCGCAGTTTTCACGAACCGCCGTGACGGTTTCCATCACGCTGTCCTTTGCACGAAGCACCGCGGCGGTCGCGTTCGTGTAGCACTTTTTTGCATCCTTGCTGCTCAGAATCCGGATGCCTGCTGTGCCGAACAGCACGCCGCCTGCAAACAAACCGATCTTTTTCCACGGTAAACGGCTCATACAGATCACCTCTTTTGAAATTCCGGAGCGCAGGCTCCTTTCATATCATTTTAGCATATGCAAATTGCTTTTTCTGCTCCGAAGAGACAGTTATGCGGTTTTCCTTCGGGGAACACCCCCGGACAGCAAAACGCATTTCTCTGCACAGAAAAGTATCACAACGAAAGCCGCGGCGGATGAGAGAATGCCCAGTGCAATCGCGGTGATTGAAAAACCGTAAAAAGAAGCAGGCTGCGCACGGATACGCAGTCTGCTTTTCTCGATCAAAGTATCTGCCGGTTCTGTTTCAAAGCCTGCCGGAAAGGTCTTGCTTTCTGTCATTGCTGCGAAACAAATGCGCGCGCTCTGTTTTGTTCGGTCTGCGCGATCTCCGTTTCATCAGGCGTTGTTCTGCATGAGCAATGCCTGTTTCATCAGGCTGAGATCATCTGCATCCAGCTTGTTGTCGCTGTTGAGATCGGCTGCTTTCCAGTCCGCAAGATGCGTTTCCGGAACAGCCAGCAGCCACTTCACGAGCAGAACGGCATCTGCAACGCCAAGCTCGCCGTCACCGTTCACATCGCCGTCGGTTTTTTCTGCCGCGGTTTCCGGCACGCGCCAGCAGCCGTCATCGGTGACCAAGGTCGCCGTCCGTCGCGGAATCCGCGCCGTTGGAATCAAACAGCTCCTTGCCGTTGTCGCTCTGCTGCCACGCCATCAGATGCGGCGCGATATGGCTCGGATGCGCCAGATAATAGCGGTACATGCCGTCGAAAATGTCCTTTGCCTCGCTGTCACAGTCGACATCAGCGCGGCGATCAGCATTCCGTAGCCGTGTGCTTCGGAAACGGTCACTTCGACGGTTGAATGCGCCTGCGCGTATTCCTTTTCACCGTAGAACACATAGTACCGGTCCTCGTAGCTGACATACGGGTCCTTGCGCAGATAGGCTGCTTTCACAGTCGCTGTAATACTGCTTGGTGTCGCTGCTGATCGTCTGCGCCGATGCAGGGACCGGAATGCTGAGCGCATTCAGCAGCAGCACCGCGCCGAGCAGTGCAGCAAATCTCTTTTTCATCGTGTTTCCTCCCGCCTGACGCTTTGCCGATTATCAAAACCCGGACTGTTTCTCTCCGGGAATATCCGCTTCTTGTATGCCTATCATAGCATAGATTCTCCGAAAATGCAATGGGTGATACGAACGTCGGGGTTCTGCTGCGCTGCCGGGGCGTCAAAACGAAGCCGGGCACTGCCCGGTTATCGCATATTATCATGGGAAATGCAATGGGTCGGGCGCATCATTTCCTTCAGGAGAGAGTGGGGGAGCAATCAAATAGGGGGCGATTATCATGAAACGCGCTCAGCCTTTTCGCCGAGCGCGTTCTGAGTGCTATGCGGTTTTGCGCGCTTTGTTCTGATCGTGCAGAAGCAGCACCGTAAAAATCACGGCTGTGAGAAGCATGGGGGCATATCTCACGGCATCTGTCCATAACGGCAGAGAAGCATCTTCCGGGATATTGCCCTGATTCAAGAGCTCAGCCACAGCCCCCTGACTTTCATTGTACATAAAATGCGCGATCACCGCAGGAAATACGCTGTCAGTCTTTTTTGTCAGCCACATCAGGAACGCGCCGAAGCAGGTCAGCATCACGAGCCTTCCGAGGGTCATGCCGAGCGCTTCTGAGAGTGTTCCGTTTCCGTTCAGATAACCTCCTATATCCATCGGCAGATGCCACAGTCCCCATACGATACCGCCAATCAGACAAGTGCCGGGTGTACCCGCAAGCGGCTCCATGTTCTGATTCATATACCCACGCCAGCCAAGCTCCTCGCCGAGCAGACCGATCGACTGCACAGCGGACAGAGCAAAAAGCAGAAGTGCGTTTGAGAGAACGTTGCTGAAAGTGAATCCGCCGAGCCAGTCAGCATGACCGCTGATAATGACAGGGAGCAGAAACATCGCAGAAAGACATATCAGAGGAAGTATGAATGCAAGCAGATAATACCTGATATTGCCTGCGACGTGCAGATGCAGCTTCATATCACGGAATCCCTCTTTGGTAACAACTCTTGTGATCAGGCTTGCAAGTGCCGGCGAAAACGAATATATCATACATATGACGTTGTTTGCCGTATTCGAGTCATGCATGGGCTTTGCGCAAAGAATAAAAAGCAGCATGAACGCAAAAACGATCAGCAGATAGATAACGAGCCGTTTTGCATTCTCTTTTTTAGCGGTCATACTGCTCCACCCCTTTCAGATACAGTCTGCAGGTGATGCGGTAGGAAAGATAATACAGCGCAAGACATCCCACCAGACCGACCGACAGGATCAGCGAGCTGTTCTGCACGCTGAACACCTTATTGCAGGTATCAATGACCGTGTCCAGACGGTCTGCATTCAGAATCAGCAGTGCCAGCAGAATGATCACAAGCACGATCATACATATCATTTTCACGAGGCTGCCTCTCCTGCTGCCGAAGCGATAGACAAACGGAATGTCAATCGCACGGAGAAGTATCTGCAAAAAGCACAGCAGAACGGCAATCCCGCTGATCTCTCCGACCTCTGTCATTCCCATATCTGCGGCAGCGGCGCAGTACCCTCTGTCCGCACATTGCAGCGTGAACAGAAGCAATACGGTCATTGCAAATATCATCTCATACTTCACGCGGAGAAAGCCCTTGCAGCCGTCTGCCGTCGCGGTGATCCAGTAGCCCCACAGCTTGCGGTCATCGCCGCGCAGGACAAGCATCTGCAGCGCGCCTGCTGCCAGAAAGCCCGCGATCATTCCGACGATCCGCAGCGCTGCATCGCTCGCATCCGGTATCTCTCCGCGCATCAGCAGCAGCACAAGCAGAGGCGCAAAGCCGCAGAGTATCATAGAGAGAATCAGCCAGCGGTTCTGCTTCCATTCCTTGTAGACAAGTCCAGTCATTACGGCTCTCTCCTTTCGTGCGACCGCCACATCACAAGGAAGTATAGCGCACAAATCACAGCGAATGCCGCTGCAGCACAAAGTGTTGTTTTTCCCGAGCTTAACGCAGCAAAGAAGCTGTTGAACGCTTCTTCCGAGATCAGGACGCCGTCCTCCGCGGACTGTTCCGCTGGTTTTCCGTCTGTAAACAAGCCGACGGCACGAAGGATGATTCCGGCGCCGAAAAACGCGATCACGCCGAATATGCGGAGCTGTTTTTTATCATTCGCAAACATCATGATATAGCTGTATGCAATGTCTATCAGCATCACGGCACAGACTGCTCCGAGATAGATATTCACCATGATTCCAAAGCTGTTATAATCCGCTGCAGCGCTGTATATCCATGCAAATGCCGCTGACAGCAGCCCGAAGAACAGGATATAGCACAGCTTTGTCAGCAGATCGGACAGTGCCTGCTGTCTTGCAGTCGGCGGCAGAATAAAGGAATACCGTTTCCAGCCTGCGCTGATATCCGCTTTCTGCAAGCCGTTGTTTGTGCCTGCCAAAAAGCCGCCCGTCAGGGTAACGGTGCCAACGAGAAGCAGTATCGTTTCCACAGGTGATTCCTCACCTTCAGCAGGAGCGGAAAAGCCGTCGAGCATGATCGGTGTCAGCATGAGCAATGCAAGCAGAAGAAACAAAATCAGCATCAGAAGAAAGCGCTTGCGCGTCAGCTTCAATTCCCGGTAAACAAGCGATCGGTACAGCTTCATTACGATTCCCTCCTGTCAAATTCCAGTGCCGTGACCTTTTTGCCGAGATACAGCAGACCGCACAGCACCGCAAAGGTCAGCAGCGTCACATAAAACGCGCCGATATGCGAAGCGAGATAAGTGATCGGGTCGGAATTGCCCGGCAGCGTGCGCTCCTCCCGCAGCAGTGCGCCCAGCGCCCCCGGGAGCCAGATCGCGGCAAGCAGTGCCCCGGCGAGCAGGAGCAGCCGTTTCAGCCTCTGATGTGACCCGAGCACCGCTGCGGCAGCGCGCCGCAAAATGCTCGAGACCTCCAGCAGACACAGCGTCAGCAGATAGCAGTTGACGGTTGCGCCGGTGAACGGTACATGACACGCCGCAGAGACGATCATGCCGTACAGCAGGAGACATGCGCCGTAAATGAGCATGATGCCTGTTTTGATCTGATAGCGCACCGCTGCATGATCTGCACCGGAATAGGGGAGTACCAGACGGCAGCGCTTCCAGCCCGCGGCTTCATCCGCCTTGTCCGCATCGTATTCGGCATTGGTGAGAAAGCCGCCCAGAAATGCCGCAATCAGCGTGCCGAAGAACATTCCGCTGAGATCGTCGTCTGAAACCGAACCGAATGCGGACATCTGCGTCACTGTCAGGCACATCATCAGCAGAAAGCCCGCCAGCAGAACGGTCCGCAGCTTCAGCGTCCGCCTCAGAAGCGTCAGCTCCCGAAAGCGCAGAGAACGGTACAGTGCAGTCATCACGACCACTCCTTCCGGTCACGGTGCACATAATAGAGCATAATATCGTCAAGGCTTGCCGGGTCGATCACGCAGCCGCGGTACTTGTAGCTTGCATTTTCGCGGTCATTCACCATGACCTCCGCGCCGAAGCTGTTCAGGCGGATGCTGACAGTATCCTCCGCGTCGATCTCTCCCAATTTATCCTTATCGCATTTAAGAATGCCGTGGCGCTCGATGATCTCATCCTTGCAGCCCGTCAGCAGTATTTTTCCCCGGTCGATAAAGGTCACCATATCCGCGATCTTTTCAAGGTCTGAGGTGATATGCGAGGACATCAGGATCGACCGCTCGCCGTTTTGCAGATATTCCATGAAGATGTGCAGAATCTCATCACGCACGACGGGATCCAGTCCGGTCGTCGCCTCGTCCATGACAAGCAGCTCTGCATTGTGTGACAGTGCACAGGCGATCTGCAGCTTCATCTTCATGCCCTTTGAAAAGTTCCCGATTTGCTTGGCCGTCGGCAGCTGAAACCGCTCAAGATACTGCATATAGACGGCATTGTCCCATTCGGGGTACATCCCCTCGAAGATGCGCGCCATGTCTCTTGCGTTGAACACATCGTGGAACGGCAGCTCGTCAAATACGACGGCGATCCGCTTTTTGATCGCAGTTTCGTCTTTGATATGGTCCAGTCCGAGCAGACGGATTTCGCCGCCGTCAATATCGGTGATATGCAGCAGGCTGCGGATGGTCGTGGTCTTGCCTGCGCCGTTCTGCCCGATAAAGCCCATGATGCAGCCCTTCGGCACATCAAAGCTGATGCTGTCGAGCGTGAAGCCGTCATAGCGCTTGGTCACGCTTTTGATTTCGATCGCGTTTTCATAGTCGGTCATGGTTTTTCCTCCCGTTACTCTGCGCTGTTGATGAGGTCAAGCAGCTCGTGAAGCTCCTGCATCGTGATGCCCGCTTTCTGTGCGGTGTCGATCGCTTCCGTCAGCAGAGCTTCGATGCGCTTGATCTGTTCCTCCCGATAGATCTCGAGGTTCTGCGCCCTGACGAATGAGCCTCTGCCCGTGTAGCTTTCGATAAAGCCGTCGCGTTCCAGCTCCTCATAGGCACGCTTGGTCGTCATGAAGCTGATCCGGAGCTCGGTTGCGAGAATGCGCATCGAGGGCAGCGCGTCGCCCTCCTTGAGCTTTCCCTCCAGTATCAGCGTCTTGATCTGGTTTGCGATCTGCAGATAGATCGGTTCACCGTTTGCATTGCTGATGTTGATATTCATGATAAGTGTACACTCCTTGTGGGGTTAAGGCTTTCCGCGTATTTGCAACTACCCGGAAAGTCTGAATTGTATAACCTCTATGTATACAATTATAGCAGGAGCGTGCCGCTTTGTCAAGGGGTTTATGAAAAAAACTCAAAAAAGAAGATATCTCGAAAGGTAGCATCTCAGCCTGTCGGGAAATCTGCGGTAAATCAAAAAGTAGGAGGGAGGATGGCGGAGGTCAGGTTCGGAGTATGCAGTGAGGCGTTGTTCCGTCACTTCGCTTCTTATGCTGAAGCGCTGATGAAATAACAGCTGCTTTTTACAGGAAACCAATACAGCGGAGGAGCACCTTCGCCCCTCCGCTGTAAGTATACTATAAAATTCATATAAATCCGTGAAAGCGCTGCCGCATCATCCATGTGTGGGGGATTCCCTTATTCAGTGTCTGCCTGTATCCTCGCGACTCTGCCCCACGGCGGCTTGACCTCATTGTTGTTGAGCAGCCAAAGCACGGGAATGCCTATTGCCTCGGATTCCTCGGGGAACGGAGCATAGCCGTCCGTCAGGATGATGATGCTCACGGGAAGCTGTTCCTGCATTTGCTCGCGCACATAATCAAAGATGATGTCAAACCGCGTACCGCCGCCGCCCTCGGGACGGATCGCGCGGAATTCTTCCTCGTCTGCAAAGGGCTTCGGCGGAACGACCTCGGCATCGAAAAATCCCAGCCAACCCGCGAGCCTGCCGTTGAACTGATCGATCGCGCCCTTGATCTCGGAATATGCCGCTGCGATCATGTCGTCGGACATGCTGCCGGAGGTGTCAATCATGAAGAGGATATCCGCGGCGAAATCGTCCTTTTCGTTGAAATCCGGCAGAAAGAACGGACAGTCGTCCATGCGGCGGTCGGGCGGCATAAAGGAATAGTCCGTGATCTCCTCCTGCACAAAATCCTGCAAAACCGTGCGCCAGTCCGTCCGCGGATGATGCAGCTTTTGGAGCAGCCGCTGCGCACCAATCGGAATTCCGCCGCAATCCTTAGAGGACTCACGGACGGAAATTGCCTCGCAGGCATCGCTGAGCCGCTTTCGCCAGATATCGCGCCGGAGATTGCGTGTGCGTTCATCCGTCTGTCCCCACTTGGAATGGTCGTCGTGAAAGCCACCGCCGCCCTGCTGTGCACCGGAACCGCTGTTTCCGGAGCCTGGCATCTGACCGTCCGGCAGAGCTGATCGTCCGCTCCCGCCGTCCTGCTTCCGTGTATTCCTGCCGCCGCTCTTCCGCTTCGCCTGCTTCATCAGCATGTCGTAGACCTGCTCGGCGGTGTATTCGAATCCCTCTTTGCCGTCCGGCGCCTTGTGCATCGACTCGCCGTATGCACGCAGCGTGATTGACTGTATATTCATCCCGTTCGACTGCAGAATATTGGAGTTGACCACGATATCGCACGCGATGTTGAAGAGCTCGCTGTCGCGGTCGCCGGTGCGTGAACAGTGCTCCAGGACAATGTGCATGATCTCGTGCATCAGGATGAATTCGAGCTCAGAATCGCTCAGCTCGTCCAGAAAGGCGGGCGAAAACAAGATTTGCTCGCCGTCCGTCGCGGCGGTTTCGACCGTGTCGTCGAGTGAAAACCTCATGTGCATCAGCATAAGACCGTAAAAGCCCTGTTTCAGCAGGATCCACATCCGCGTGAGTAAGAGCCGTTTCGCATAGGCGCGCTTTTGTTCGTCAGATAGAACCATTCATGAGACTCCCTTTCGTACTGAGCCATCGTGAAAAATCCGGTATTTTCATCAATGTCTGCTTGTAATCCGGCGTGAGAAACATGTAATCGCGCATCAGCACCGCTGAGAAATCCGGCGGCATTCTGTCGGCATACCGGATGGAATTTGCAATGCGGTCAAGTTCATCCTTATGTGCGCGTGCGTAGGCGGTCATAGAGGAGATCAGTGCGTAGAGTACATCCCCGCTTTTCGGCAGAGGCGGCATTTTCCCGTCAAAGATATCGGCGATATCGGGCAGCTCACGGTAAACCTTTGCCCATGTGCGGAATTCCACCGCCGCGCCCGAACCGATCACGCCCGCGATCAGCGGATACATTGCATCAACATCACCGCTGACGCTGCTGAGCAGATTGCTGACCATCTCCCACGAACGCGGCGTCGGGAATGCGAGATCGTCCGCGTTCGCGTTGAACTGTGACAGATAGCTCTGACGGAAGGACAGAAAGCCGATCACCTTTTCGTGAATGCTCTTGCGGATCGCCCATTCTCTCCACGATGCAAAGCTGACATCAATTTCAATGTGCAGCAGACGGTTTGCCAGCGCCTTCGGCATCTTGTAGGCGACGGACTTGTCGGTCACGCGGTTGCCTGCCGCAATGACGATGCAGTTTTCGGGCAGCCTGTGCTCGCCGACGGTGCGGTCAAGTGTGATCTGATATGCCGCCGCCTGAACTGACTGAGGTGCCGCAGAGATTTCATCCAGAAACAGAATATTGACAATCCTGTCATCTGCATCCATCTGGAATATCTGAGGTCTGAGCCAGATCGCAAGTGTCTTGTCTGCGTTTGCCGTCGGGATTCCGCGCAGGTCGATCGGGTTGAAGAGCAGCAGTCGCACATCGGTGACACGCACGGTCTTTCTCGTGCTGTGTCCAATCTCGTCGGCGATCTGCCGCACCGCCTGCGATTTACCGACGCCGGGCGGACCCCAGAGCATCACGGAGGGCACGGTCCGCACGGGCAGACCGTCGTTGATCACTGTGCTGTAGGCGCGTGTGAGTTGACCGACTGCCTCACCGACTGTCAGCAGCGGAATATTGCCTGCTTTGATCTCATTCATATCAGATAACCCCCAGTTTCCTGTCGATTTTTTCGAGCTCGCTGCGGTAATGCGCGATCTGCTCGCTGTAGCCCTCGTCCTTTTTGAGCTCTGCCGCCAGATCAGCCTGTCTCTGCAGATTTGCCCGCAGCGATTCCTCGAGCTTTTCGAGATAGTCCTCCAGTGTGTCCAGCCGGTTGTCAATGCGGATCAGGTTGCCCTTTTCGGTGTCGCCGAGCTCGATATAGTACCGCGCGCGCCGCTCCGCCCAGACAAACGGCTTCCGGAAGGACATATTCGACGGCAGAATGATGCGGAAGCCGCGGTAGGTCATCAGCTCTTTTTCGAGCGGCTGCAGCTCATGCGCCCGCAGTGCACGCTGCAGCATACCGCGCATCTCCCGGCGCTGCTCTGCCGCCTTGTTCTTGTCGCTTTCCGGCGGATTTTCCGCACGCCACTGCTGATAAAACGCGATATCGTCGCGGCAGTCGTCGATCACCGACTGCTGATGCGCGATCTGCGCGGGGAGCCCGGAGAGCTCCTTTTCGATGCGCATGCGCGTGTCGACCGCCTTGCGCTGCAGTGCCTGATATCTTTGCAGCTCGGTCGCGATCTCCACACGCTTTTTCACGAGCGGGTTGCCGACCGCCAGCGCCTTGACCTCGGCGTAGCTGAGCACGGTGTCCTCGATATCGCTGCCGCTGCGTGCAGTCAGCGAGCCCGAGAGCAGATCGTTGATAAAGCGCTGCTTCGTTTCGAGAAGCTGCCACGAATAGGCATCAAAGCTGCCCTCGGTGATATAGCGATAGATCTCGACCTTTTGATTCATGTTGCCCTGCCGGAGAATGCGGCCCTCGCGCTGTGTCATGTCTGCGGGGCGCCACGGCACATCAATGTGGTGCAGGGCAATCAGCCTGTCCTGAATGTTGACACCGAGCCCGAGCTTGAAGGTTGAGCCGATCAGAATGCGGATGTCGCCGCGGCGCATTTTCGCAAAGAGGGATGCGCGCTGTGCTTCGGTTTCCGCATCGTGAATATACGCGATCTGTGCAGCGGGGACACCGAAGCCGGTCAGCAGGCGCTTCAATTCGTCATAGATGTTGAACCCTGCCTTCGGCGTGGAAACATCGCAGAAAATGAGCTGTGTGCTCTGCGCGGGCATCGTCCGGCGGAAGATCGCCGCGGCATGTTCGGCACAGCGGAAGACCTTCGACTGCACTGTGAAGGGGAGCTTTGCATCGACCAGCCGCATGTCGAGCGCGGCTTTTCTGCCGTCGCCGGTGATTTTCAGCATGTTGTCCTCCGTGCGCCGGACGCGCCCGTGCCGCACATCGTCGGCGCGCTCGGAGATGCGCTGCAGATAGTCTGCAAACTCCGGCGTTTTGCCGATGACCGCGTCGCAATAGCCGTCGTGATCAGGAATGCCGGCGCTCGCATCCGCCTCGTGAAAATCCGCGACGGAGGCGAGCAGCGATGTCAGCTCCGGCAGATTGTGGAATCGTGAAAACCGGGTCGCCAGACGGTAGCTGCTCGTGTCTACGTCAATTTCAAATTCCGTCACCTGCTCCGCAAACATGCCGACCCAGCTGTCAAAGCTCTGCAGATCGAGCATGGCGAGCTCTCCGCTTTGCAGATACTGCTGCATCACATATACGTCGGTGATTGAATTCGTGATCGGCGTGCCGTAAGCAACACCTTAGCAACGATTATTTGGGTTATGTTTGGACGGTTGGTTTTACAACAATAAAACCGAAAGGACGAATACAAATGATTGATGCGATGTACAATTACAGACAGGGTGAGATCCACTCCGCC
>JAEELE010000088.1 GCA_016288755.1 Oscillospiraceae bacterium | reverse complement strand
GATAAGGAGTTTGCCCGTTACCTGCGGGATAAATACGGAATCGGCGGTCACAGCGGTCCGGATATGCCTGACGTCGGCTATGACGGCAAGGGCATTCATATTATTTCTGCGGACAAAAAAGGTAATTACAGCTACACATGGGCACAGGCAGCGAAAGAGATTCGCCGCATGATCGAGCGCGGAGAATATATTACCGCCGCAGACATTGACGATGCTGTGGACAATGCACTGTATTATCTGCAGGAAGTGGAACATCTGAACGACCGGGAACGCGACACCTATACCGCGCAGCTGAAGAAGCTTCGTAATCACCCGCTGCTGACGGATGAAACAGCGGCACGGATTGATGCAGTCATTTTGCCGGAGCCTGCATTGCAGCTGTCTGCGCCTGCACGGTATATCATGGAAGAGGCAAATATGCCGATGTTCGTTGACCGTCTGGTTGCCCGTGATGAAATGGATGAAATCGCACACCGGATTCTCGATGAGCGCGAGGACGCTGCTTCGGTCGCGCAGGACTTCATCGACGAGAGCAGATACAGCATTTCCGACCGTGAAACCTTTGATGCGGCGACATTCGCCGTCAAAAAAGATACCGATGGTGTCACCGTGACCGCCGAGCCGGATTCCGCGCACCCGTTCAGCGTTTCGTATAGCTGGCAGCAGATCGGGATGTTTTTGCAGGAAGCGGCGGAGCTTGCCCGCGATGTGCAACGTGAAGCAGAAGAAGCCTTTGAGCGTGACATTGCCAAGAACCACGAAGCCTATGACGCACTCGACCATCACCGCGATGTGTATCTGTCACTGCCTGATGATGCAAGCTCCGGTTATCCGATTTCAGATGCCCGCAGGCAGGAGCTTTACAATTACAGACTTCATTTTGAACCGGACAAGGGCTATCTGCTTCTGGCTGACAGCGACACCGAAGATGACCTGATCCTACGCGATTTTACTATGGTGAACAGCCAGATCGTTCTGCACGGCGTGCAGGAGATGGGCTTCACGGTCATCGGTACTGAACCGGCGCAGACATACGATATTTACCAGATGAAATCCGGCGAGGAGCATCATCTGCACCGATGGGAAAGTCTGGAATCCAACAGATACGCGCACCTGACACATGAGGACTATAACCTTGTATATTCCGGCGATCTGCGCGACATTGAAGGAGATACCGTACAGCAGAAGCTGAGCTCGATCTTTGAGAAGTTCAATACAGACCATCCGGCGGATTTCTTCGGGCATTCCCTGAGCGTGAGCGATGTTGTCGTTATCACGGAAGGCACAGCCAAAACACCGTATTATGTACAACCGGTCGGCTTTGAAGTCATGCCGGATTTCTTTGCTCAAAAGGTTGACCTGGTAGATATTCAGTTTACCGGCAATCCGCAGGGTTTTAATGCTATCAAGGTTGCGGCACGGAATGATTCCTTTGACAATACCGGCGAGACAAATATCATGGGTGCGCAGGAAGTGTTCTATGCGACACTCTCGGAGAATGCTAACCTTGCAGATGTGCAGAAGGTCATTCAGACGGCACAGGCGAATGGTTGTTT
Organism: Oscillospiraceae bacterium; assembly: GCA_016288755.1. Taxonomy (GTDB): domain Bacteria; phylum Bacillota; class Clostridia; order Oscillospirales; family Ruminococcaceae; genus Firm-04. Next base: position 2,287 of record JAEELE010000088.1, on the reverse strand, counting down.
TCTGACCGGAGCTTCTGTGAAATATCTGATTGAACGCTTCGGTGCGGACTTCATGCCGCAACAGGCTGTTGATCTGACATTCCCGATTCCGGAATCCGGCATCACAATCGACCTTGCCGCGTCTGAAAGCGTGACCCTGACGGATACCTATTCGGAATATGAGGGCGGTATAGATAGCGACGGTCATGAGCGCAGGGACAATTACTCCCAAAAGTCCGAATCTGTAACCTACACCTACAGAGGTTACGGTATGGTGGAAGCGGTCAGGTATTCCCCGCACAGGGACTTTCCGGTCGAAGAAGAATACAATATCTACGACCCTGCCCAGCGTGAGAAACTGATTGCGGATATGCGGCGATTTGCGGAACGGGCGGAAAGTCTGACGGCGCACAGTGAGCCGAAAGCAGTTCAGTCGGAACGAAACTATGTCCTGATCCTGAACGACAGTAACCGTGAGATTCAGTTTGGCGAAACCTATGACACACTGAAAGCCGCACAGGATGCAGGAAACGAAGCAATCTGGAGCGGAAAAGCAATCGGCTATGCGGTGCTGAACAAACAAGAACAGAAGATCGAGGATTATGACAGCGATTTCCCGACCAGCGGCGTGTTCAGCGATGAAGTCTATGCAAACAGCCCGTTTCAAACGCTCACCGTTCATACTGATGCGCCGATGACACCGGAGCCGCCGAAAAAGCACCGCCCGACACGAGCGGAACAGCTCTACAATCTGTTCGCGGAGATGTACCCGGAGATCGTCAGCGGGGAGCATAACTATGAACGCTACGAGGACAGGAACGGCGAGGACGGCGGATATGAGCCGTTGGCAGTCGAACATCACGGCGGCGGGCAGTATTCGTGGTCTACATTCTACTTCCAGAACGGCGACCTCATGGCAGACCCGGATTTCTGTTTCCTGCTCGATCACGAGAACAAGCGCATGGAGATCCTGTCGTTCCAGATGGACGGTGTGCCGCCATACGGGACGGTGTATCAGTGCTGTGTGGACGATACCGGCAATGTGGACCGGGAGCTTCGCGGACAGTTGGAACAGACATTTTTGCAGAATCTCCGCAATGCGCGTGCAGCCGACCGGCAGTTGGTGCGGTATACCGATGAGAACGAGGAAGATGTGACCGTCGGGCGCGACGAGCCGAAAGAATCGGACATTCCCGAAGAGCCTGCAAGCAGTGACCCGTCTGCGGAATACCGCGCCGTGCTGAACGCCTTTGCGGAAAAGCACGGTCTGGGCGAGCTCAATGTGCAGTTTGACGGTCGCGGCAGAGCCTTTGTCTATGAGCGTTTTGCGGATGGAAAGGATTTGCAGCTGTTTCTGGTCTATCCGAACAACCGCAGTCCGGAGGCACTTCAAAGGGAACTTGAAAGCTACGAGCGTTCTATGGATTACCGCGGCGACAAAATCGAAAACGTCTCCCGCAGGCAGGCATATATCCAGATTCACGGGCAGTCGGAGCTGCCGCCTGTCCCCGATAATCTTCCGCCTATTGTATATGCCAAAGACCCGCGCGGCAAGCTGCACGACAATCTCGCGGCATTGCGCGAGCTGCACCGGCTGCGGCGCTGCGAGGAAAATGGACAGCCGCTCTACACCAAACAGCGCAGCAGCGATCACAGCAAGGAAGTCTCGGACATGACACTGCGGCGGTATTCCGGCTGGGGCGGCTTGGCGGAAGTCTTTGACGAAACGAACGACCGGTATGACTACGAACGGCAGCAGCTTCACCGCTATCTGACCGATGATGAGTACAAGGCAATCCGCGCAAGTGTGACCGATGCACACTATACCCCGCAGATCGTGGTGGATGCGATGTGGTCGGCGGTGCAGAGCATGGGGCTTGACCGGGATTCCCGGATTCTAGAGCCGTCATGCGGCACGGGCAACTTCATCAGCAGAATGCCGCACAGCATCGGAAACGGCGGCGTTGTCGGCGTGGAGATCGACAGCATCACAGCAGAAATTGCTTCGCGCCTGCACAATGACAGAGATAATGTTCGCATCGTGAACACTGCATTTGAGCATTCCGGCTTGCAGGACGGCAGCTTTGATCTGGCGATCGGCAATGTGCCTTTCGGCGATTACAAAATGAACGACCCCGACTACGCGCAGGACTGGCTGATTCACGATGCATTTTTCCGGAAAGCACTGGATAAGGTCGCGCCGGGCGGTGTGGTTGCGTTCATCACTTCCAGCGGAACGATGGACAAGAAAACATCGAAGGTGCGCGAGTATCTGGCGACACAGGCGGAGCTTGTCGGCGCGATTCGT
>JAEELE010000087.1 GCA_016288755.1 Oscillospiraceae bacterium | reverse complement strand
GCCTTCATGGACACCCAGCGCACGACCTCCGCGACCGCCGGTCTGCACATTGTCGAAAAGGATATCCCCACCGAGCCCGAGAACGGACAGACCTTTGAGCAGGGCGAGGTCGTCTATCCGAAATTCGGCGAGCAGTTTGCGACGCTGCGCTGCGAGGCGATCGACCTCTATGTCGGCGTCTACTTCGGCACGAACAGTGAGCTGCTCTCCCGCGGCGCCTGCATGTCGACACAGTCCGCAGTGCCCGGCGCCGGCGGCAATACCGTCATCGACGCGCATGTCAACACCTTCTTTGCCGATCTGAGCAAGATGCAGGTCGGCGACGAGGTCACGATCTACACGAGCTACGGCAAATTCGTCTACGAGGCGGCAGAGGCGATCCGCTTTGAGAAGACCAACAAGAAGTATCTGCAGGTCACCAACGACGATGTGCTGACGCTCTACACCTGTGCGCCGCAGGTCATCGGCAGCTCGAACACCCGTGTCGGGATGCGCTGCAAGCTGGTCTCGCAGGAATTCTACAACGAAGCAGCCTGACGCGAAAGGAGCAGAACCGTTTTGAAAAAGCCACATACCTATATCCTCAGCGTGCTCCTCACGCTCATTGTGATCCTCTCGCTGCTCGGGCTCTCCGGTGCTTTGCTGCTCCGTGTCCGGGCGCTCAACCCCGCCACTTTCACGCAGATCGTCAACGAAAAGGCGCTCCCCGCGCGCGTGCAGGACGAGCTGCGCAGCTTCTTCAAGGAGCAGGAAAACGCCTCGGGCATTCCCGCATCGGTCTATGACAACGCGATCGCCGAGGATCAGCTCCGCCCGATCATTCTGGACACGGTCTCCAATGCGTTCAGCTATCTCAACGGCAAGACCGACACGCTCGGCATCACGCCGGATTTTATGGTGCTCAATGCGGATATGACCGCATTCTTCGAGCAGTATGCCGCAGACAACAACTACGAGAAGGACGCGCTCTATGACGAAACGCTCGCAAAGGCGGTCAAGGCGGGCAGCGAGAATATTCAGTCGGCATGCGATGTCTTCCGCATCAGTCTGCTCGCGCAGGCAGGACTGCTGAAAAAGGTGCGCAGGGTCATGCCGTATCTCAGCTATGCGATCATCGGTGCGCTGTGCATGCTCGTGCTCGCGGTCATTCTGCTGGTGATCGTCAACCGCAAAGAGAAGCGCGAGGTCTGCTACTGGGTCGGCACGGCTGTGCTGGTTTCCTCGCTGCTCATGCTGGTGCCCGCGGTCTATCTGCAGGCGACGAACTGGTTTGACCGCTTCGCCGTGAAATCCGATCAGGTCTTCGCGGCGGTCACAGGCTATCTCTACAAAATGACGGGTACGGTCATCACAGCGGGGGTCATCGGGCTCGTGCTGGCAGTCTGCCTCTACCTGCTGCGCGCCGTCATGCGGAGGAAAGAGGTGTCTCCGACGGATTGATATTGAGGGCTCTGCCCCCGCAAAGGCACATAAAAACACACACGGCGCCCTGTTCGCAAAGAGCAGGGCGCCGTTGGAATATCCGAAACAGACCCCCGCCGCCGCACAGTGTACGGCAGCGGGGGATGAAGCTGTTATCCGATGCAGACCATCGAGAAATCGGAGATGTAATAGGTTCCGGTGCCCTTGTCAAGCCCGATCAGGAATTTGACATTGTCATCGGACTGCGACATGGTGACAGTGTCGGTGAAGGTCTGCGCCTGCGGAGTGAACGTGTGCTCCTGCCAGAGGTAGCTCGTGTAATCGTTGCTGCCCTCCTGGAACATCACATAGGTGTTGATGTTCTGGCTCGTGCGGATCGTGTAGGTCATCTTATAGGTCTTGCCCGCCTCGAGCTCCACCGAGCCCGAGCTCACCTGCGCATACTGCCCGGTGCGCGTGACATTGACCGTGATGCTGCCGTCGTCCTCATAGGTGATCGTGCCCGCGCCGTCGTTCATCCAGATGCTCCAGCCGTACTGGTCGATCATGTTGGCATCCTCGCTCCAGTTGTCCGCGATGCCGTAGAGCAGGTTAAGATGATGCATCGCATAGGCGCCGCGCTTGTTGTAGAAATTGCGCACGATCCTGACATTGCTCATGTGGTCGGCACCGACGCCGAAGCGCTTGAAGGTGTCCGTGATGACCGCGTTCAGGCGGTCTGCGTAACTGTCGATCTTCGCGGAGACCTTCGCGCTGTCAAAGTTCTCGCCGTAGACCCTCTTTGCCGTCGTGAGGAAGTCCGCCTTGAAGCCGGCATTGTTCATCAGCTTGAAGAAGAGCGAGGACAGGCTCTTGATCGTATTCGAGCGGTCCATGTGCTTGAAGTAGTCGCGGGTCAGACCGCTGACGCCGTCGTAGCCGCTCGAATACTCGGTGTCGTAGAGCAGGAAGCGCCATTTGCCGTCCGCGTAGGGGTTCGTGTCATCGGGTGTATCTGCGCGCCAGATCATCCAGTTGTTGTTGTTGAGCATGCAGTCCCAGTTGACGATATAGCTCTGGAACGCGACGAAATCCATCAGCCCCTGCACGTCGATCGTATCGCAGACGCGGCTGTAGTTCGCGGCGTTGCTCATATCCGCGGACATTGCCCAGCTCCAGAAGGACTTGAAGTCCTCGTAGGTCGCCGCCGAGCCGTCGTACTCCTTGCCGACCTTGACCGTGGTCACATTGTTCGCGTCGACGTGGTAATGCGACTCGATGTAGTTGTCGTCGAGCTTCTCCTGCATGGAGTAATAGCCCCAGAATTCGCCGTCGAGGAAGACCACATAGTCGTATTTTGCCTGCCTGCCGAGCTGCAGACCCTCCGCGAGCTCCTGATTGAGATCGTCGCGGAAGCGGGCGTTGTCGTAGCCGTTGCCGCCGTTGCGCAGCGTGACCTTCTTGTATTCCTTGATCTTCGCGCCGTCAATATCGGTCGCTCTGCCCTCGAAGAAGTCATACTGCATCTTGTTGCTGCCGTAGTCGCGGCGGGCGTAGAAGGTCAGGCTCTTCTGCGGGAAGGCGGTTGTCCAGTTGCCCGAGATGCGCACGCCGACATCCTCGGTGAATTTCAGCTTGCCGCCCTCGAAGACCTGAATATTGCACGGGCGCTCCCACTCTCTGCCCTCGCTGTTGTAGTTGGTCGGGTTGTCGCAGCTGCCGACGTCGAGGTTCGGGTCGAAGCTGCCGCTGTTCTTCCACCGGTAATACTGATCGCCGATCATGTAGATGCCGGTCGCGCTGTCAAAGAAATTCGCCGGGTCGGTCGAGATCGACAGCACCTTCATGTCGGTGTAATAGCTCTTTGTCTTGCCGACGAAATAGCTGTTGGTCGCGACCTCGCTGAAATTGCCGTCCGCGTCCTTGCACACCGCGCGGACGATGATGCCCTTGTCGACATTGTAATCGGGTTTGGTGTAGGGGCGCAGCGAGATATCCTCGATCGCGGCGAGCTTGTTTGCATCGCCGGTGTTGTCGTAGATGCGGATGCCGCCGCTGTAGGGCTTTGCGCTCGCCGATGTGCGCGGGTCGGAGCCGTCGAGCGTGTAATACATCGTCGAACCGGTCGTGCCGCTGAGCGTCAGCGAAAATGCCGCGTCATAGAAGCCGCCCTCCGCCGAGAATTCCGGCTTTTCCACGCGGTAGACCACATCCGCGGCGTCGTTCGATTTGCCGGGTGTGGGCTTGAGCAGCGCGAGATCGGAGGAGCCGTTCGCGAATCTGCCGTAGGTGACATCCGTGGCAAGCTCGGGCACGGCAAGCGTGTCGATGTCGCTGCCGTCGGGCGCGGTCAGGTAGATCGTCTCACCCGAGGCGCTGATCTTGAATGCCGCGTGATACTCGGGAGAAAGCTGCTCTGTGTCGTCGCAGAATATGATCAAATATCCACCGGCTTTCAGCGACGTGCCCGCCGGGAAGGTCAGCTTGAAACGGTTTTTGTCGCCGTCGGAGAGCCCGACGCCGCTCAAGTCGACCGCGGAATCGCCCGCGTTGAAGAGCTCGACCCAGTCCGGGCTCGTGCCGTCGGCTGCCTTGAGCGAGCTCTTGTTCGTCGAGCAGACCTCGTTGATCTTCAGCCCCGCATAGCCGCCCGACTGTGTGCCGCCCGCGAGCAGCTGCCGCTTTAAGAGCGTGAGGTCGGCGGCGTTGATCTTTTTGTCGCCGTTCATGTCGGCATCGGCTGAGAGCGCGGCTTTTCCGAGCAGCATGTCGCGCAGGAGCCTTGCGTCCTTCGCATCGGCTGCACCGTCCCCTGTGACGTCTCCGCGCACAGAGACCGCCGCGCCGGCTGGTTCTGCAGGCAGCTGCGTGACCGCTGCTGCGGCGGTCAGCACTGCCAGCAGACCTGCAAGCATTTTCATTTTCATATTCTGATTTCTCCCCTCATTCAAAAATTGCCGTATGAAGCCCTCTCTTCTTCATACGGCAATGTGTCAGGCGATCCGTGACCGCCTCGGTACGTTTTTATTGTAGCACGTTTGAAAAGCGATTGCAATGCACAATCCTCCAAATAATATGATCTATTCTACAAATTCACGGACAAAATGCGCCCGCCCCGATCGGAACCGGAGCGGGCGCGAAATGCGGAGGATCCTGCAATGAAACTGTACTGTCCGTATGAAAACGGCATCATGCGTTTGTCGCAAGCATCCGCAGGAATTCCGCGAGATCGGTGCTTGTCAGGTCGCCGTCGCCGTCCGTGTCGCTGAGCATCACGCCCAGCTGCGAAATATGGATTTCCGTGTCCTCCGCGAGACCGCGCGCCAGCAGCACGGCATCCGCGATATCCGCGCTGCCGTTGAGGTTCGCGTCGCCCGGCTGCAGGACCGCCTTTTCGAGCGTCAGCGTTTCCGCATTCACCCACGGCACCGCTTCGGGCGTGTCGCCCGCGTCGATCGAGTACTGCATGCCGCCCAGCAGCGTGTCGCCGAGGTAAACCTCGCAGACGAACGGCTCCGCATCTGCGCGGAAACGGTAGGTCAGCGGCAGGCTCCGGACCATGTCATTTGCCTCCGCGATCGCCGCCTCGTCCTCGTATACGCCGTTGACGCCGGAAACCCAGATCGGGCGGAAGGTGAGATATTCCGGCAGGAGCGCCGTGAGCGTCTCATTCTTCGTGTGCGGGTTGTCGACGGACCAGACGCTCGGCTGCTCGCTGACGTGCACCGAGAAATGCTCGCCCTCATAAAGCGCCTGCTGATATTGCTCCGTGCCGTCCGTGAGCGGTCTGCCCTCTGCGTCAAACCAGCGGTCGGACGTGCGGCTGTAGATGTAAACGCTGTCGTTGATCTGCACGCGCTCCCAGCTGTCGGGAACCGACGCCGCGAGCATGTCCTCGCCGAAGAGCGGGGAATAATACAGGTCATTGTAGGTCAGCCGGCACGGAATGCCGAAATCCTGCTGAAATGCCGCGCGCAGCTCGAATTTCTGCCCGACATTGTAATCCGGTGCGCTGACGGAATACCCCGTTATTTCAGTCTGTGCGCTGCCGTCAGCATAGATCGTGACCAGCTCGGTGCCGGGGTAATTGTCGCTGAGCCATGTGCGGACGTCGTCCCAGTCGATCGGGATGGGCTCGCCGTCGGGGTCTGCGCAGATCGGATCGGGACTCCAGCCGGTGGTCGGCTCTGCCGGGAATTCCAGCATGTCATCATAGAAATCCGGTATCGAATAATCAAGCGTTTCGCCCCACGAATAGAACGACGTGATCAGCCCGGCATCAAAGAGCGCGTGCATCAGCCCCTCGGCGATCTCCTGCGAGCCGGCTGTCTCGCCGGGGTCACGCAGCGTGACGATCTCGCCGAAGCCGGAATTGCCGTAATATACCGGCGATGTTCCGTCTGCATCGGGCGGATAGAACTGTGCGACGATCCCGCCGACCGCTGCCAGCTTTGCGTCCAGCTCCTCGCGGCAGCCCGGGGCATAATCGGGCAGCGGGCAGCGCAGCGTAAAGGTCAGACAATTCTGCCGCGGAGAAGTAATCATGATCTGGTCATATACCCTTCCGTAGACCGGCTCGCCGGTCTCCCCGTCGGTGTAGAGGACGGTCTGGCTGTTGTCGACATGCTCCATGTAAAACTGATAGCGGTCGGTGCCCCACTCGTGCTCTGCCTGCAAGCCCCAGAGACCGCGGTCGTCCAGCGGCGTCAGCACATGTGCGCCGGTGTCGTGCGGATCGGAATACCAGATCTTCTGCGCCGGAGCGGCTTCCTCGGCGTGCACACAGAAGGGCACGCCGCTGAGCACGGCAATGCAGCTCAGCATTGCGGTGAATCTGTATCTGCGTTTCATAATGATCCCTCCTTTACGGGTCGGCATAATAACGGATGACCTGCAGACTGCCGCTGTTTACGCGGTCAAAAAAAGCCTGATCGTTTGTTACAATGAGATTGCAGGTGACCGTTTTCGGATCAGGTCCGAAGGCATGCGGGACCGGCAGCACACAGCCGATGATGTCTGTGCCGTGCGCTTCCGCGCCGGTATCGAGCGTGAGCAGCGTGAGCACCGTTCCCTGCCGGAAGATATCGCAGTGCGTCAGGCAGACGCCCTCAAAGCCGGTCTCGATACCAAAGCGGAGCAGGTCGTACTCCGCGCCGCTGTACTGCGCCGGGATCTGAAAGAGCCGGCAGACCTCCGCGCGCTCATCGTCCGGTACCAGCCGGAAGGCATAGCATGCTGTCTGCTGCTTGCCGTCCTCCTCCATCGTGGTGAACGTGACCGTGCGGTACTGCACGATCTCGTATACCGCAGGCGAACCGGTATCATCCTGCTGACCGCCGGTCGTTTCACAAATGCAGACCGTCGTTTCCTCCGCGTGGGTGATGTCCGTCACGATGCGCGTGGTGTCGGACACTGCAATGCCGCTGGCAGAGTGCGCCGTTGTGCCGGGCGCTTCGGTTGTCTTAGAGGTTTCGTCCGTGCCTGCGGGGGTGGTTGTCGCGGTCGTGCCGGTGGAGAATGTTGTCGCGGTCGTGCCGGTCTCCGTGGTGGTCACAGAAGTGCCGCCGGAGAGCGACGCAGCAGTGGTTTCTGTCCGGGTCGTTTCGGTCGAATGGGCGGTCGGGGCGGTGGTTTCGGCGGATGTCGGGGCGGTCGCGTCGGTGAGGGTCGTTGTGACCGCGGGGGGCGTATCGGTGATGACAGGCGGCTTTTCAATACGGGTGCGCGGATAGACGGCAGCCGCGATCAGCAGGGCGATGCAGGCGGCGACGGCTGAGACTGCGGCGAGCCGGATGTGCCGCCCGGGGTAAACAGCGGCATCGGTCTCGGTGATCATCTCATCCGGCAGATCGCCCAGCAGCCTTGCGAGCTCAAGCGCATTCACAGCAATCCCTCCTCTCTGAGGTATTCGCGGAGCTTTTTGCGCAGCCGCGTCAGCGTGACCTGCACATTGCCCTCGCGCATGCCATAGTCCCGCGCCAATTCTGCATAGGATGCAAAACGCCAGTATCTGCGCACAAACAGCTGACGCTGCTTCTGCGGCAAAGTCTGCAGAAAGCGGGTGATCGCCGCGAGCAGCTCCTGCTGTTCGACCTGACGCTCAACGTCGTCTGCGGCGGGCAGCAGCTCGGAGAGCTCCTCCAGAGCCGCCTCGGTCTGACCGCTGCCGCGCTTTCCGCGCTGTCTTGCTTTGAAGCGGTCAAGTGCTGCATTGCGGACGATCCGCAGCAGATAGGCGCAGAAGCTGCGCGGCTGCTCGGGCGGGATCGTGTTCCAGACGGCGAGCAGACCGTCGTTGAGGCACTCCTCCGCATCGGCGTCACTGCCGAGAATATTGCGTGCAACGGACTTGCAGAGCGCGCCGTACTGCGTTTCCGCATCGGTGAGCGCCTGCTCGTCCCGGTTATTCAGCTTCTGCACGATTTCCTTGTCGTCGATCACGATCACCGCCTTCCCCGTCGCCCTTATCTATTATGACGACAAAACCGGAAAAACCATACACGGAGAAATGAGAAGTGAGAAATGAGAAGTGAGAAGTGAGGAGTGAGGAGTGAGAAGTTGTTCCGCCATCATTCTGACGCGCATCGGGAGGCTCCGCGCCGTTACCTGCCTGTCAGCTTTTTGTAGTACATCTTCTGAAATGCGCGCTTGATCGGTGCGTTGAGCAGCACCCCGGCGACAATATAGACCCAGAGCCATTTTGTGCTGACAAACTGGAACAGGATGATGCCGATGATGACCGCGAGCACGTTATAGACGATCTGCTCTGCCGTGACGTCTCTGTTCAGTTCCTTCACGATATCTCTGCCGTCGGAGGGGTTCGGCGCGTGCTCAATGAAATCGGCAGCGCCCGCAGCGCCCGCACAGCTCCGGAAATCGCGGCTGCATTCCGCCGCTGCCTGTGCATACGACGGGTTTTGCAGAATTGCCGTGACCGCCGCGCGGATGCCCGCCGCAGAATCGTCGGTCAGGCGCAGACCCGCGCCGAGCTCCTCGGTGCGCCGCGCGACCGCCTGCTGCTCGGAGGTCTGCGGATAGAGCACCGCCGGCGCCGCCATGAACAGGCTCTCGGAGACACTGTTCATGCCGCAGTGCGTGATGAACACGCTCGTTTTCGCGAGCACCCCGAGCTGGTCGACATAGGGGAAGACCTGTACGTTTTCGGGCAGCTCGCCGAGCACGGCGGGGTCCAGCGCCTTGCCGCAGGAGATGATCACATCGACGTCCGCACCGCGCAGTGCCTCGATGCACTTTGCGTAAAAATCGGGGCGCTCGTTGATGACCGTGCCCAGCGAAATATAGACCAGCGGGCGCGGGGTCTGCTTGTCGGGCTGACGATCGGTGAAGAGCGACGGACCGACAAACGCATAGTGATCGGAAAAGCACTCCGAAAACGGCTGAAACCGCTTCGAGGTGTAGACGACCGAATCGGTCGCGTTGTCGCTTGCCACCATCGACAGAAAGCTCTTTGCCTGATAGCCGTATTCGCGCAGCCTTTTGAATTCCTTTTGCACGCGCGGCAGTCCGAGGAGCAGCCCCGCCAGCTCCTGCGGGCTCTGCTTCATATACTGCGACGACATCTGATTGAAGGCGAAGGTGCTGGTCGAGACCACCAGCGGCACGCCGAATTTCCAAGCGGCGAGCTTGCCCCAGAAGCACGCCGAATCGCAGTAGACGACCTCGGGGCGGAAGCTGTCAAATTCGCTCTGCAGAAAATCCGTCATCGCGATCGTGATGCGGATATCCTGAATGCTCATTTCGGTCGTCGAGACGTTTTTGAGCGCCTGCTCCTCCTGCGCGCTGAGCTCGGGCAGAAAGCGGTCGCAGGCGATATATTCCGCGCCGGTCGCCTCGATCTTCTCCCGGAATTCCGCAAACGAATAAAATCGCACCTGATCGCCGCGCCGCACAAGCTCGGCGAGGACCGGCAGCATCGGGTTGGTGTGGCCGTGCGCCGGAATGCAGAATACAGCGATGCGCTTCATGCCTGCTCATCCTCCTCTTCGGGGAACGCAGCCCCGTAAAACTGCGCAAAGGCTTCCTTCGGCGGGATGGCGATGCCGCGCTTGATATCGCCGAGCAGCACGAGCGTGTCGCCGGGCTGGATGCCAAACAGCTCGCGCGCCTGCTTGGGAATGACGATCTGCCCCTTTTCGCCGACAGTCGCCGTCCACAGATATTTATCCTTCGGTGTGTTCATGGTGATTCCTCCTACAAGTATGATTTGTATAACTGATTATACCACGGAGCGGGGGGATTGTCAAGGGGGAGAAGGGAGAAGGGAGAAGGTAGGAAGTAGGAGGGAGGAGGTAGAAGGTAGGAGGGAGAAGATTGGAGGTCGAGTGAGGAGGGAGGAGTTGTTCCGTCACGGCAGGAATCACGGAAAAGAACCGCGGTCATTCCGCATTCCCGCCCGCCGGGTCTTGCCTTTCTGAGACGGATGTGGTATAATATGAGCATCAACACACACTTTCGGAGGTGCATCCAATGGCAACGATTCTTCTGGCAGGCGGTGCGGGATATATCGGCTCGCACACCGCTGTCGCACTGCTCAATGCAGGCTACGACGTCGTGATCGCAGACAATTTCGCAAACAGCTCGCCCGAGGCTGTCCGCAGAGTGGAGCGCATCACCGGCAAACAGGTCCGGCTCTATGAGGCGGACTGCCGCGACAATGCAAGGCTCGCGCAGATCTTCCGCGAAAACAGCATCGACGCGGTCATTCACTTTGCCGGGCTCAAGGCGGTCGGCGAATCGGTCGCATATCCCGTCAGATATTACCGCAACAACATCGACACCACGCTCTCGCTGCTCGAGACGATGGCAGATGCCGGCGTCAAACGCATTCTGTTCTCCTCCAGCGCGACGGTCTACGGCGAGGAAAACCCGATCCCCTATCTCGAGACGATGCCCCGCGGCGTCTGCACAAACCCCTACGGCTGGACCAAAGCCATGATGGAGCAGATTTTCGAGGACGCTGCCAAGGCGGATCCGTCGCTCTCGGTCGTGCTGCTGCGCTATTTCAACCCGATCGGCGCGCACCCCTCCGGGCTCATCGGCGAGGACCCGCAGGGCATCCCGAACAACCTGATGCCCTATGTCACGCAGGTCGCGATCGGCAAGCGCGAATGCCTGACGGTCTTCGGCAATGACTACGACACCAAGGACGGCACCTGCGGGCGCGACTACATTCATGTGATGGATCTGGCGGAAGGGCATCTGAAGGCGATCGGCTACATCCTGCAGCACAGCGGGGTCGAGGTGTTCAATCTCGGCACGGGCACGCCGGTCAGCGTCAAGGAGCTGGTCGAGACCTTCGAGGCGGTCAACGGTGTGCAGATCAGGCGCATCTACGGCGGCAGACGCGCCGGCGACCTGCCGGAGTATTACGCCAACGCGGACAAGGCGCTTGCGATGCTCGGCTGGAAAACCGAACGCTCCCTCGCGGACGCCTGCCGCGACGCATGGAACTGGCAGAAGCAGAATCCGAACGGCTACCGCGGCGTAGAAACCTGAAAGCAGATGCAGACAGCTTCGATACGGGGTTGTCTGCATTTCTATAATTCGGTCGGAATACATGAAATATCTGTGAAAAATCGCCAAATCGATACAATTTTCCGCTTTTCTTATGACAAAACGCTGCGGCTGTGTTATAATGAAGATGTATACCTTCGCGAAAGGAGCGGACCGAGATCGTGAAACAATCAAGAGCCTATCAGTTTTCAGTGCGTTTTTGCAGCAGATGGCTGCTGCTTCTGCTTGCGCTTGCTGTGCTCATGCAGATGCCGGCGCTCCTCCGGCTGACGGCATCTGCGGCGGGGGACAAGGAGCTCGCCGTCGATATGACCGGCACGGGCGACGGCTATTCCGCCGTGCTCTACGACAACACCAACGGTCTGCCGACCTCTGAGGCGAACGCGATCGCGGAGACGCAGGAGGGCTTCATCTGGATCGGCAGCTACAGCGGTCTGATCCGCTACGACGGCTGCAGCTTCGAGCGCATTGATTCCAAAAACGGGCTTGCCAGCGTCGTCAGCCTGTTTGTCGATTCGCAGAACCGGCTCTGGGTCGGCACGAACGACAGCGGCGCCGCCGTGATGGTCAACGGTGAATTCACTATGTATGCCAAGTCTGCCGGGCTCCCGACGCTCTCCGTGCGCGCGATCACCGAGGACGGCGACGGCAATATCTATCTGGGCACGACCGGCGGGCTCGCCGTCGCAGACAGCAGCCTGAAGCTCTCCAGGATCGACGACCCGCGCCTCAACGACGAATACATCCGCATGCTGCGCGTCAGCGGCGACACGGTCTACGGCGTGACCAAGGACGGCGCGATCTTTACACTGCGCAACAAGACCGTGACCGATTATTTCAGCGCCGAGGAGATCGGCATTGCCGATATCCACTCGATCCTGCCCGATGAGGAGAATCCCGGCTATGCATGGGTCGGCTCGCAGGGCTCCGAGCTGCGCTACATCCAGCTGATCAAGGGCTGCCCGATCCTGCGCTCCGTCGACGTTTCCCCCTGCACCTACATCAACGATATCTACCCCGTGAGCAATATGCTCTGGCTCAGCACCGACCGCGGCATCGGGTTTGTCGTCGACCGCAAATTCGTGCGCGTGACCAATGTGCCGATGACGACCTCCGTCGAGGGCATGATGTGCGACTATCAGAAGAATCTGTGGTTTGTCTCCTCACAGCAGGGCGTCATGAAGATCGTGCCCGACCAGTTCACCGATGTCTTTGACCGCTGCGGGCTCGCGCAGGAGGTCGTCTATTCCACCTGCTTCCATGACGGCAAGCTGCTGATCGGCACGAAGAACAGCGGTCTGATCGTTTTGGAAAACGGCGCGCGCGTGCAGTCGATGCCCGTGACCGAATCCGTCAGCATCTCCGGGGAAAGCTATCCGGACACCGACCTGATCGAAGCACTGAAGGGCAGCAAAATTCGCTCGATCATCCGCGACAGTCAGAACCGGGTGTGGTTCTCGACCTTCGGCGCGCAGGGGCTCATGCGCTATGACGGCACAAAGCTCGTGCGTTTCACCGCGGAGGACGGGATGCCCTCCGAGCGCGTGCGGGCGGTCTTTGAATGCGGCGACGGGACATTTCTGGCGGCGTGCACCGGCGGCGTTGCGGTCATCCGCAATGACCGGATCGAGCGCGTCTTCGGCGACGCGGACGGCATCGCGAACACGGAAATCTTAAGCGTGACCGAGGGCGTCAACGGCGAATACATCGCGGGCACCGACGGCGGCGGCGTCTATATCATCAGGGACGACGGCAGCATCACGCATTACGGCACCGACGATGGGCTGCGCTCCGATGTGGTCATGCGCGTGAAAAAGGATCTGAAGCGCGATCTCTACTGGATGATCACAAGCAATTCCATCGCCTATATGACCGCAGATTACCGCATCACGACAGTCTCCAATTTCCCCTATTCCAACAATTTCGACCTCTACGAAAACAGCGCCGGTGAGGCCTGGGTGCTCAGCAGCAACGGCATCTACGTCATCGACGTGCAGGAGCTGATCGACAACCGCGAGGACATGACCTATCTGTTCTATAACCGCGACAACGGTCTGCCCTGCATCACCACCTCCAATTCCTACAGCGAGTTGACCGCGGACGGCGATCTCTACGTCGCGGGCACGACCGGCACGGCAAAGGTCAATATCGAAACGTCCTTCGAGGACGTCAACGAGCTGAAGATCGCCGTGCCCTATCTCGAGGCGGACGGGCAGTACGTCTATCCCGATGCGAACGGAAAATTCACGATTCCAGCGCGCACGAAGAAGCTGACGATCTACAGCTTTGTCTACAACTATTCGCTGATCAACCCGCAGGTCACCTATCGGCTCGAGGGCTTTGACACCGCATCGGCGACCGTGCCGCGCAGCGAGCTCGGTCCGCTGAGCTACACGAACCTGAGCGGCGGCGATTACCGCTTTGTGCTGAAAATGCAGGATCCCAACGGCATTTCCAGCAAGGAGCTGACCGTGCCGATCACCAAGCAGCGGAAATTCTACGAGCTGATGTGGGTGCATGTGGTGACGCTGCTGCTCGGTGCCTGTGTACTGAGCTTTGCGGTCAAGCGGTATATCCGCTACCGCACGGAGGCTGCCGAGCGCAAGAGCGCGCAGCAGAAGCAGCTCATCCGCGAGATCGTCGAGGCGTTCTCGAAGGTCATTGATATGAAGGACGCCTACACGAACGGTCACTCCTCGCGCGTGGCGAAATACACGGTCATGCTTGCACAGGAGCTCGAGCTCGACGAGGAGACGATCGAGGAGTATTACTGCATCGCGCTGCTGCACGATATCGGCAAGATCGGCATTCCGCCCGAGGTGCTCAACAAGAACGGCAAGCTGACCGACGAGGAATTTGCAATTATCAAGTCGCATTCGGCACTGGGCTACAACGCACTCAAGGATATCAGCATTCTGCCGGAGCTCGCGACCGGCGCGGGCGCGCACCACGAGCGTCCCGACGGCAAGGGCTATCCGCGGGGGCTTTCCGGCGATGAGATTCCGCGCGTGGCACAGATCATCGCGGTGGCAGACGCCTTTGACGCGATGTACTCCGACCGCCCCTACCGCAAGCGCATGAATTTTGAGAAGGCGGTCTCGATCATTCAGGGCTGCCGCGGCACGCAGCTCGCCGCAGACGTCGTGGACGCATTCCTGCAGCTGGTCGAGCAGGGCAAAATGCGCGCTGCCGACGACACCGGCGGCGGCACCACCGAGGATATCGACAATATCCACGCAAAGGCGGGCACGCCATCGCAGGGAGACGGCGCGGCACCGACGGAATAAGCGCTCAAACGGAGAGGAGGAGAGCGAAAAAGAATAAAGAAGAAAGAAGAAAGAAGAATGAATAATGGCGGTAACGCTTCGCGATCACTTTGAATGGTGCTAAAGCCCCAAGCCCCCAGAGCGACCTCCGTTTCAGCGGTGAAAATGAACGTGACGGAACAACTCCTCACTCCTAACTGCTAACTACGAACTTCTAGCCAGACCTCCTCCCTCCTACCTTCTACCTCCTACCTTCTTTCTCCTCTCTCGCAAATTTGAGCTGACCGACATTCCGCCGCCCCTCTGTGCAGATGCAGAGGGGCTCAGCATGTCAAAATAGGTATCGCTGCGCGAGGAGTCTGCTTGCAAACTCCTCGCGCAGCGTGCTTGAGCCCCATTAAAAATCCATCGGAGATTCCGCTTTCCATATAGGCTTGTTTTTTTGATTTCGGCCGTTTTTTTGTATTGCAGTGTCGCCAAAAAGTTCCATTGATATTTCGCTGAAATCCGCCTACAATACTACCACGGCAGCAAACAAAAAAGCGCGTCCGCAATCGGTGCGGCGCCGCAGAGAAGGCTGCCCGGAAAAGGAGTAAAGAACCATGAAGGGTGAAATGACACAGAAGGGCAGAGAGGCCCTCGACCGCTTTAAGATGGAGTCCGCAAGTGAAGTCGGCGTGACCCTCAACAAGGGCTACAACGGCGACCTGACCTCCCGTCAGGCTGGCTCGATCGGCGGGCAGATGGTCAATATGATGAGTCCGGAACAACAATTTGAGTTTATCCGCAGCGATGTGAAGAGTCAGGAGCATGTGCGGATCCTGACCTATTCGGTGCAGGTGGGGATCTGATGCAAACCGGTCTGCCGGAAACCGCACTGCTGCCTTTTATGCAGGATGGCGGAGCGGCGAATACTGCATACGATCAATGAGGGAGCCTTAGGGCTCCCTCATTTCAGTCTGTCGATAAAGTGTCTCCGGCGGATTACCCTGCATTGAGGAGCCGGAGCAGCGATCTCAGGTCTATCAGCGTGACCAGACCGTCGCCGTCGAGATCCGGTTCACTGCTTGTCATTGCATCGATCTGCGCATCGGTGAGCTGATCATTCTCTGCGATCAGCTGTACCAGAAGCACTGCATCTGCGACCGTGGCTTCACCGTCCCCGTTAAAATCCGCCCGTACCGGTGCTGCGGGTTCGGTCGTAGTGGTTTCTGTCGTAGTGGTTTCTGTTGTAGTGGTTTCTGTCGTAGTGGTTTCTGTTGTAGTGGTTTCTGTTGTAGTGGTTTCTGTCGTAGTGGTTTCTGTCGTAGTGGTTTCTGTCGTAGTGGTTTCTGTCGTAGTGGTTTCTGTCGTAGTGGTTTCTGTTGTAGTGGTTTCTGTTGTAGTGGTTTCTGTTGTAGTGGTTTCTGTCGCGGTGGTTTCTGTCGCAGTGGTTTCTGTCGCAGTGGTTTCTGTCGTAGTGGTTTCTGTCGTGGTAGTTTCTGTTGTAGTGGTTGTGGTTGTCGTTGTCGTTTCGGTCGTGGTGGTTGTGGTAGTTGTTGAAGTTGTTGTCTGCTCCGGCTGCTTTACTTCGATATATCCGCTGACCGTTTTGCAGTTGACTTGCAGAAAGCTGCCGTTCCGGCATTCATCGATCACAGGCGTCAGCTGATACTTTGTCCCTTCTTTGGCATTCGCCGGCACCTCCATCGTGAATGTGGCGATCGTTCCTTTCTCCCATGAAACGACATCATCAAAATACACGACCGCGATGGTACGGGCTGATGTGTTGAGCATGCAGCTGATGCCGCCGAACACGCCCACGGTGTATTCCGGCGTTTTGCTGTCGGTCGAAACAGGTATCTTCAGACCGGCATCGTATGTCAGATACATGCCGAAGCCCAGGATCCCGCAGGTGTTCTCTGTCAGCTTCATTTCGACCTTCACGGTCTCGCCCGGCGCCGCCTGCAGCTTCGGAACGCTGACTGTGATCTCATGCTCGTCGGCTGCGGCGGAGCACGGCATGGCCGCGGAAGCGATCAGCGCACCGCAGCACAGCAGTGATGTCAGTTTTTTCAGAATACTCATTGCAGCTTCTCCTTCATTCGCCTTGCAGAATCTGATTCCAGTCGGGGGTGTAACCCGCCAGTGCCATCAGATAATACCGTGCAATGTACATTGCATCATCCATCGTGACCTGACCGTTGATGTCAACATCCAGAAGATTTTCCGCGAGCATTTCATTTTCCGGTTCATCATGGATCAGGAAGTGCCCGTCGGGTGTGTCATTCTGGTATTTCAGCATGGCATAGACCGCATCCAGCACGCTCACTTTGTCATCCATGGAGCCGTCACCCCGGAAGACCCGGGTGAAGTCGCGCGTGTATTTTTTCGCAAACTTCTCCGCTGTTGAATCCAGGCAGCCGAAAATGACAGCGGTATTGGAAATCGTGAACTTGCTGTCGTCAATCGCGCAGGCGGGATTCAGAATTGCCAGTTTGTCCATCCCGGTGCACTTGCCGAACGCACAGGCTCCGATCGATTCCACCTGATTCCAGAGCACCGCCATGCGCAGATCCGTACACTGATAGAAGGCGTAGTTGCCGATGCTTCTCATCGTGTTCGGGAGGCCGATCTCCGTGACAGCGGAGCATCCCTCAAACGCATGCGCACCGACTGATAACGTGCCGTCTGAGAACTCGATCTTCCGGATGCGCTGCTGCAGATGATACCAGGGCTGCTGTTCCGGCGTTTCGTAATCATACATCTCGCCTTCGCCGTAAACAGTCAGCGTGTCTGTATCCGTGTCCAGCATCCAGTCAAGACGGTCGCCGCACTGTCCGCTGAGGACTTCCGGTTCCGTTGTGGTGACCGTGGTTTCCGTTGTCGTAGTCGTGGTCGTGGTTTCCGTTGTTGTGGTGGTGGTCGTGGTTTCGGTTGTCGTAGTCGTGGTTGTCGTTTCCGTTGTCGTAGTCGTGGTTGTCGTTTCCGTTGTCGTCGTTACGGCGGTCGTTGTTTCGGGTGCTTCATCCGGGAAATAGCCGTTCTCGAGGAAACACTTCAGCCACTCGGCATCTGTCTCGTTCAAAAGGTTGGTATAGTCCACATCGGCATTGTGGAATGCGGTATCGCTCAGGGTCGCGGTCCCGCTGAGATATGCCCGGAGCAGCGCCAGATCATCCTCCGTGACCGCGCCGTCACAGTCCGCATCGCCGCGGATGTCAAGCGGCAGATACGAAAGACCGTATTGTTCCGCATAGGCCTGCGCGGTCGAATCCTTGAATCCGCGAATGATCAGATGATCCGCGAATACCGTGGGCGTGTCGTCAAAATTGACGTTCGGATTGAGGATCCAGATTTCTTTCACCGCTTCTCCGGTCAGGAATGCACCGTCCCAGATCATTCGCACGGTTTGGGGCACCTGAATGACATCACTGCCGCGGAAGCTGTCAAATGCGTTCTGGAGGATATCGGTAATGGATTCCGGTATTTCCACATCTCCTGTTTTGGCGGCAGGATAACAGAGAAGCCCGTCCATGACATCTTCATACAGGACGCCCTTCTTTACATAGTAATCCGTATTGTTTTCGCTGACAAGGAACTGTTCCAGATTCGTGCAGCCGCTGAATGCGGAGGCTGCCAGAAATTCGACGCGGGCGGGGATTTGGACGGATGTCAATGCCGTACAGTTTTGGAACGCATCGTCATAAATATATGTCAGCGTATCCGGCATATCAACCGATGTGATCTGCGCTGCAAACGGGTGCCACGGCGCGGATTTCATGCCGCCTGTTCCTGTGACGGTCAGTGCGCCGGACGCCGGATCAAAACGCCAGTACAGATCATCTCCGCACATTCCGCTGTACGGATCGGGGGCTTCGGTCGTTTCAGCGGTCGTTTCAGTGGTTGTCGCTGCGGCAGTCGTGGCAGTTGTGGTTTCCGGCGGTGTTTCATCTGAAAAATAGCCGTATTCCAGATAATACACCAGCATTTCACCGTCATCGTAATCTATGAGGTTGTCATAATTGATATCGGCATTGATGCACGCTGCTGCGGAGGGATTCTGAATCTCCTCCCATGTGCGCAGGATCTCGGCATCCGCCTCATCCACGACGCCGTCGCAGTTCACATCGCCGCGCAGATAGCGTTCAAAGATCAGCTCATGTTCCGCCGCGTACTGCTCGATTTCAGAACCGGCGATCCCGTGAAGATGCGTCTGCGGCGGGAAGACCGGCAAATCGCTGCGTGTGTCATCAAACGCGCAGTCCGGGTTCAGAATCAGCACGCTGGTAAGCGCATCGCAGTCTGAAAATGTACCGTAGTCAAGGAATCCGACACCGGCAGGAATGACAACCGATTTCAGAACGGAGCATTCTTCAAATGCAAATGCGCCGATTTTCGTGAGGGTATGCGGAAGGATGATATCGGTCATTGTGTCGCATTCGCTGAACGCATATTCTCTCAGTTCTGTGATATGATCCCCGTAGGCATGAACGGTCATTTGTGAGCAGCCGCCGAACATGCCGGGCGCGATATAGGTCAGACTTTCCGGGAGCTGACAATACAACAGGCTGGTGCAGCCGTAAAATACATAGTCACCGACCTCGGTGACACCTTCCGGGATGCTGACCTCGATCAGGGAGCTGCAGTCTGAGCACATGCTGTCGGGGAGCTCTGTGATACCGCTCGGAATGACCAGCTTTCGGACAGATGCACAATCAGCGAATGCGGAATCCCCGATTGATGTCAGACCGGTCGGTAATCTGAGCTCCGTCAGGCCGGTGCATTCCTGAAATGCTGAAGCTTCTATCGCTTCAACGCTTTCCGGGATCTCACACTGCGTTAAAGAGGTACATCCTTCAAATGCGTGCCACGGGATTTCTTTGATGCCCTCCGGCAGCACGATCGACTCCAGACTGCTGCATCCGAGAAATACCAATGCGTCGAGCTCTGTGACACTGTCGGGAATGTCAATCTGCGTCAGATTGGAGCAGCACCAGAAGGCTGACTCTCCGATGCTCGTGATTCCGTAATCCATCCCGACAATCCGCACATCGTCCCTGAAATCCGCCCAGGGAACACCTGACGTGTCAGCATCCGGCCAGGTCCCTTCGCCGTGAACAAACAGTTCTCCTGTGGACGCATCGAAGTCATAGGTGAACTCCTCACCCCAGTGATGATCGGAGCCCTCCTGCACTGTGGCAGCCAGAATCTCTGCCGGGACAGCTCCGACAGCCTGCCAGAGCATACCGGCGGCAATGACTGCAGCCGTCAAACGCTTTTTGTGTCTCATTGTGATACTCCTTTCCAATCATAGATTGCAGATATGCAGAATATATGAGACAGGGAAACGAGGTGTATCATTCCCATAATCATAATTATACACGAAATATTGATAAAAGTAAAGCGCTTGAAGAAATGTTGCAGTACACGGCGTGCACCCGGAAAAACACAGAGACCTCTTGCAATCAGCGGGACACACTGACCGTCGAAAACAATGAGCCAAAAGCAGTATGTAACCCCGGATATGGAGGTCACCGAATTTGAAGCGGAGGACGTTATCACGACTTCCGGCGACCCGATTCCGACAGAGGGGAGCGGCGATCCTGACAACATCGCCGGAAATTGGTGAGATAACGAATCGTAAAGGAGAATCATTATGAAGGATTACATTACGCCGGAAATGGAAATCACTGAATTCGATACAGAAGATGTTATTCTCACCTCTATTCCGACACAAGCACAGGACAATGAGTACCAGTGGGGTCCGATTTTCGGCTGATGAATGGACAACAGGCGGCTTCGTGCCGCCTGTTTCAGTCTGTAGATAAAGTGCCTGCGACAGATTGATCTATAAAAAACAGAGGGAGTCCGTCCGGGCTCCCTCTGTTTGTCATTGCGATGCAGTCACTTATTTGACTGTCAGTGATGCTGCATCAGAGTAGGCTTTCGCGCCGTTTCCGTCAGTGATGACGCAGCGGTACTGCCAGTTGTTGTACGTCGACTTTGCGTTGATTGTCAGTGTCGCGGTAGTCGCGCCGGTGCCGTTGGAATTCTTCCAGCCGGTGCCGTTGTTATACTGCCACTGATAGGTGAGATCCAGACCGGTCGCCTTCACGGTGAAGTTCGCGGCGGTACCGGACGCCGTCTCAATGCTTGCGGGCTGTGCGGTGATATTCGTTTTGACCTTGAACACTGCCGCAGACGAGATCACCTTCGTGCCGATCTCATCGGTGACGACGCAGCGGAACTGCCAGCCGTTATACGCTGTTTTTCCGTAGATCGTCAGCTCGGCGGTCTTGTTGCCGGATGCGCCGCTGTTTTTCCAGCCATCACCCGCGTTATACTGCCACTGATAGGTGAGACCCATGCCGGTCGCCTTGACGGTAAAGTTCGCGGCTTCATTGATCGCTGCGGAAGTATCGGCGGGCTGTGTGGTGATGCTGGTCCTGATCTTCAGCGTTGCAATAGAAGAGGTTGCGGTTGCGCCGTTTGCGTCGGTGATGACACAGCGATACTTCCAGCCGTTGTAAGTCGTCTTTGCGTTGATGGAGAGCGTTGCGGTGGTAGCGCCGGATGCACCGGAATTCTTCCAGCCGTCGCCGGAGTTGTACTGCCACTGGTACTTGAGCCCGACACCTGTTGCAGTGACCGTGAATTTCGCCGTTGTGCCGACCGCAGTGTTGACGCCGTTGGGCTGTGCCGTGATGGTCGTTTTGACGATCAGCTTTGCCGCGGAGGAAATCGTCTTGGTGCCGTTTGCATCGGTAATCACACAGCGATACTGGTAGCCATTGTAGCCTGCTGCGGTGTTAATCGTCAGTGCGTTTGTTTTCGACCCGGTCGCATTGGAGGTTTTCCAGCCTTCGCCCTTGTTGTACTGCCACTGGTAGGTCAGCCCGACGCCCGTTGCAGTCACAATGAAGTTCGCAGCTTCTCCGAGCGGTGCGGACAGGCTCTTCGGCTGTCTGGTGATTGCAGTTTTGACCTTCAATGTTGCAGGCGTGGAGATGGTTTTCTGTCTCCAACGGTCAGTGAGGATGCAGCGGTATTTCCAGCCGTTGCGCGCCGCGGTAACGCCGATGCTGAGCGTGTTTGTTTTTGCGCCGGTTCCGTTCGAGTTTTTCCAACCGCTGCCTGAGTTGTACTGCCACTGATAGCTGAGGTCTGCACCGACGGCTGTGACGGTGAATTTCGCGGTCGTGCCGATTGCTGCGCGGATGCCGTTGGGCTGCGTGCTGATGCTCGGCGCGTCGAGCGGGATGAAGGTGTTGCCGTTTTGCTCGGCATAGGCTTGCGCAGTGCTGCCCAGCCAGCCGCAGATTGCGATTTCTGCAGGAACCGAACCAGAACCGAAAGAGCAGGATCTGTTTCGGATTGTCAGTTCAGATAAGCCGGTGCAGCCGGTGAATGCATCTCTACCGATTGAGGTTATGGAATCCGCCAGTGTCACATCAGTCAAGGTGGTCAGATCGGAAAAAGCATCTGAATAAATCGATTCGCCACCGGTAATTGTTACATGCTTCAATGAATAAGGAACATCATAGTAAATATGGGTTCCGGTAGAAGTAGTCCCGGCATCGATTCGGTAACAACCGGCAGCTACATCGGCGGGGGTAGATGATGTAACCAACTTGAACAGACCTGCAATTCGCCTGTCGGATTTCGGAAGGGTGACAGATTGAATTGAAGTGCAATTCTCCAGTATCCAGCTTCGATAGTCGGTATCCGTTGATTGGATCGTAAAGGATTTCAGGTTAACGCAATCGGAAAAGGCACGGTCGCCGACGGATACAACAGTGGAAGGAATTGTTACAGAGGTGAATCCCGTGCATCCGGAGAAGGCACCGGTACCGATATACTGAAGAGACGCGGGGAGATTCAGTGCTGTCAGACCGGAGCAGGAATCAAACACATAATCACCGATCGAATACAGAGAGGAGGGCAAGGCAAGCGTTTTCAGACCGGTGCAGCCTCTAAAAGCGTACTCGCCAATGGACGTGACAGTGTCGGGCAAAAACTCTGTGCTGGTCAGACCGGTGCAGCCTGCAAAAGCACCCCATCCGATTGAGGTAATGGAATCTGGAAGCGATATAGAAGTGAGGCTGGAGCAGTCGTTAAACACTTCACTGTTAACAGAATTACCGCCGGTAATGGATACATGCGTCAGCGAGTAGGGAATATCGCAATAGATACCGTATCCGTAGGAATCTCTGCCCGTGCCTGAGCTGACGCGGTAGCAGCCGTATGTCTGTGCACTGTCATATCTGCCAGCATGAAAAAAGTATCCGATATGATTCGAAAGTTTGGCAACCGATATTGATTGTATCGACGTGCATCCTACGAGAATCTGACTGCCACAGGCGGTATCCGGCGATTGGATTGTAAAGGATTTCAGGTTAACGCAATCGGAAAAGGCGCGATCGCCGACAGAAACAACAGTGGAAGGAATTGTGACTGATTTGAGATTTGCACACCCGGAAAATGCTTCGCTGCCGATACTGGAGATATTGGCAGGCGGCGTCATCGAAGTGATCCCGATGCCGCTGTAAGCGCGGCTTGGAATTGAGGAAATATTTGAAATGAAGGGCGCATATGTCAGCGAGGAACAGCCGGAAAAAGCGCCGAAACCGATTGAGGGCGAATTTGCGGTTATAGAGGTCAGTCGTGAACAACCGGCAAAAGCTCCATCGCCGATGGAGACAGCGTTGGATGTGACTGTTCGCAGATTGGTGCAGCCTTTAAACAATTCGCTTGGTATGGTGCGTATCGACGAGCAGATGCTCACGGATGTCAGATTCGTGTAGTCTCTAAATGCACGGGAGTAGATGCCGGTGACTCTATACGGCTTTGTCTCTGTTTCGGTTATCAGATATACCGTTCCCGGAATGGAGACACTGGATTCTTTTCGACCGTTTACGCCGTTTGCAAAGCCTCTCACATAGCAGGTTGTTTCACTATCGGTATAATAGTGCAGTTTCCCGTAATCAAAGCCGCCGTCGTAGTGTTTCGGCTCATCGGTTTCAGCCTGATTGCCGCCGCCGGTGCCGGAGCCATTTCCGGGATCATCCGGGTCTGTGCTGCCGGAACCGGAATCGTCGATGCCGGAATATGACGCATCCAGAAAATTGTAATACCAATCCGTCCACTGCTCAAGATATGACAGCAGCTCTGAACAAAGCGCCATGTCCTGATTGATCTCATTCTGATAGAATGCATAGGTTGCGTCGGCTTCATTTGAAACTAGGTTACACAGCTTATTTGCAAGACCCTCATAAACAGCATCGGAGACATAGCCTCTGCACCAGTTTGACGCATAAGCCTGGAACATCAGATAGCTCCGATAGCCGCCGACAAAAGCAGAGGCATTGGCTTGTGTCTGGTCGCGGAGATAGTCGATATGCAGCGACTGGACAGACTGCTTCACATACTGTTCCAGTTCGTGCATCAGGACAAGCTTGTAGTAATTCGCAGCCTGATCGTCATTGTTAAACAGCACATCCAGTCCTGTGCCATAGAGCTTTAACGGCGCAAAGAGCGGATTCAGCTTGGTAAATGCTGACCAGCCTTCTTTGACAGCATACTTGCAGAATTCTTCAAGAGGTATGTCAAAGATCAAACTTGCTTTGGTTGCCTCCAGCGTCTCGATGACGTTATCAATAGCAGTGCAGAAAGCCGGATTGTCCGTGACATAGCTCTTCATTGCGTACAGAAACGCTTTTCGTTCATCGTCCGCTTCCTTGATGGCAAGCGCCTTCATGTAGTTTTCGTATGCCTTTTTTCCGGTCTGAGCAAGTCCTTCCAGCTCGTTGAGCAGGGATGTGTATTCCTGCATTGTCTGCAGAATTCCCAAGTCGTGTGAGACGGTATTGAAATACTGCTTCTGTTCGTCAGTCAACGGTTCCGTGCTCTCAACCAGGTTGATAAGCGTCTGCTCATCTAAATTCACACAATTCTTCAGAAGCGAATTCTGAATCTTCCACCCATACTTCGCGGTTTTCTTGATGAAATCGGACTTGTATGACGATTGCTCCATCTGATATGTCAGAAAGTCCATGATGAGAACTTCGTAAAGCTCAACTTCGGAGTTGATGGTGAAATCCAGCGAGGAAAACCGCTGCCAGAACGTCCAGAGTCCTGCTGAAACATCCAGCAGCGCGCCGTAACCGTCGTTCGGGTCTATGACACACTGCGCAAGTGTATCATAGATGAACGGATGGTCCATTCCTTCGTCGTAGACATCAGGAAAATCAGGGTCCGGTCGGAGCGTATTCGGATCAATCATGCCTCGACCGAGGCTGTCAGCGAGATACAGCTCCGGTTCCGGATATACAGCGAGAAATGCGTCTTGCAGCTCCTGCAGCGACGGTTCATCCCCGTCCGCAGCCTGAGCAATGACCGCATTTTCGGGTCCGCGGGACAGGACATTGCCCGGAAGCGCCGTCAGCATCGCAGAGACTGCGAACGCGGCTGAAAGCATCATCGACAGTATACAGTCTTTTTTCATAAGATACCCCTTTCTCTCAACGGTGATGAATCAGGATGATCGGACAAATGCTATAATCATCCATTTTCATTCTAGCACAAATTGTTTGTTGTGTCAAGCAGACAATCCTTTCAGGAAGTGAAATAAGAGCAGCAATCGTATGGTTCTTCTGCATATAATTTCACCCCCGCGCAGACACTGCGCCAAATCAAACTGCGTTTGGCAATACAAAACAGCTTATCAGAAATATGCGCTTTGAGCGGGCAGGGGAGCGGCATGCGTATCAATAAAAACAACGAGGGAGCCCGAAGGCTCCCTCATTTTCGTTGTGTTATTTGACAGTCAGCTGTGCCGTGCCGGAGGCGGTTTTCACGCCGTTTCCGTCAGTGATGACGCAGCGGTACTGCCAGTTGTTGTAGGTCGCTTTTGCGTTGATCGTCAGTGTGTTGGTGGTTGCGCCGGTGCCGTTGGAGTTCTTCCAACCGGAGCCGGAATTGTACTGCCACTGATAGGTGAGGTTCAGACCGGTCGCCTTGACCGTGAACTTCGCGGCGGTACCGGATGCTGCCTCGACGCTTGCGGGCTGTGCGGTGATATTCGTCTTGACGTTGAACACCGCCACCGTGGAGATCACCTTCGTGCAGATCTCATCGGTGACGACGCAGCGGAACTGCCAGCCGTTATACGCTGTTTTTCCGTAGATCGTCAGCTCGGCGGTCTTGTTGCCGGAGGCGCCCGAATTCTTCCAGCCGTCGCCGTTGTTGTACTGCCACTGATAGCTGAGGCCGATGCCTGTTGCCTTGACCGTGAATTTCGCCGCTTCGTTGATCACTGCGGAGGTGTTTGTGGGCTGTGCGGTGATCGCCGCCTTGATCTTCAGCGTCGCAACGGAAGAAACTGTCGTTGCGCCGTTTACGTCGGTGATGACGCAGCGGTACTTCCAGCCGTGATAAGTGGTCTTTGCGTAGATCGAGAGTGTTTCGGTCTTTGCACCGGACGCGCCGGAATTCTTCCAGCCGTCGCCGCTGTTGTACTGCCACTGATAAGTGAGACCGACGCCCGATGCCGCGACGGTAAACTGCGCGGTATCGCCGATCGCCGCGCGGATGCCGTTGGGCTGCGATGTGATGACGGTCTTGACCCTGAGCGTTGCCGCCGCAGACGTGACAGGCTGATTGTTGGCATTGCCGATGATGCAGCGGTACTGGTAGCCGTTG
The DNA here is from genome assembly GCA_016288755.1 of Oscillospiraceae bacterium. Taxonomy (GTDB): domain Bacteria; phylum Bacillota; class Clostridia; order Oscillospirales; family Ruminococcaceae; genus Firm-04. The sequence continues at coordinate 2,771 of JAEELE010000087.1, read as the reverse complement.
TAGCCTGCCGCCGTGTTGATCGTCAGGGTATCGGTCTTGGAGCCGGTGCCGTTGGAATTCTTCCAGCCGTCGCCCTTGTTGTACTGCCACTGATAGGTCAGACCCGCGCCGCTTGCTTTGACGGTAAACTGCGCCGCTTCCCCGATCGGCTTGGACTGGTTTGCGGGCTGTGCGGTGATCTTCGTCTTGACCTTGAGCGTCACGGCGTTGGAAATGCTCTTGCCGCCGTAGCTGTTGGAAACGACGCAGCGGTACCGATAGCCGTTGTAGCCCGCGGCAATGGTGATGCGCAGCGTATCGGTCTTGGAGCCGGTGCCGTTGGAGGTCTTCCAGCCGTCGCCCTTGTTGTACTGCCACTGATAGCTGAGCTCCTCACCCTCGGCAGCGACGGTGAATGCTGCGGTGTAGCCGATGACATTGGTCGCGCTGTGGGGCTGTGCGGTGATCACCGGTGCAGGATAGGGTTCGATGCAGTCTGCGAAACTGCTCCATACGTCCCGGTAGTCTTCAACGGCAGCCGCGGGAACGTAGATCTTCATGCCGTCGGAATGATTATCGAACGCGGTGTCAACGAGCGAAGCCGGGACGGCGCTTCTGAAGCAGACCGCCGTCAGTGCGGGGCAGTCGGCAAAGGCTAATCCATCGATATCGGTCACGCTGTCCGGAACTGTGACGGAGGTCAGATTTTCGCAGCCTTTGAATGCCCATCTTGCAATCTTGGTCACACTGTCCGGGAGAATGACATCGCCGGAGGCGGTTTCACCGTTCAGCAGAATACCGTTCACGATCACCAGCGGGTTTTCGTTCTGCTTTGCGGTCAGCCATGCCGTTTCTGCGAATGCTTTGGTGCCGAAAAACTCCATACTTTCCGGAATGCTGACAGAAGCCAGATTGGTGCACTGATAGAATGCGTAGCTATCGATTCTAATCACGCCCGCGGGAATGGTGATCTCTGTCAGCGCGGCGCAGCCGTAGAAGGTTCTGCTGTAGATCATCTCCACGCCTGACGGGATATTGACAGACTGCAGAGCGGCACAGCCTTCAAAAGCGGATCCGTCAATGAATGTGACGCTGTCCGGGATGCTGACGGAGGTCAGCGCGGAGCAGCCGTAGAATGCACTATCGCCGATGCTTGTGACGCTTTCCGGGATGCTGACGGAGGTCAGAGACGTGCAATCTGCGAATGCGTCGCGGCCGATGCTTGTCAAGCCCGCCGGAAGGGTGACCTCTGTCAGCGAACTGCAGTCATAAAATGCGGCATCGCTGATGATTGTGACGCTTTCCGGGATGCTGACGGACTGCAGCTCGCAGTTAGCGAATGCGTAGCTGCCGATGCTTGTGACGCTGTCCGGGATGCTGACGGAGGTCAGAGACGTGCAATTAGCGAATGCTTGGCTGCCGATGCTTGTCAGGCTCGCCGGAAGGGTGACCTCTGTCAGCGAACTGCAGTCATAAAATGCGCAATAGCCGATGCTTGTGACGTTTTCCGGGATGCTGACGGAGGTCAGAGACGTGCAATAAGCGAATGCTTCGCTGTCGATGCTTGTCAAGCCCGCCGGAAGGGTGATATCTGTCAGCGAGCTGCAGGAGAAAAATGCATTTTTACCGATGCTTGTCAAGCCAGCCGGAAGGGTGATCTTTGTCAGCGAGCTGCAGTCAGCAAATGCGGAACCGCCGATGCTTGTGACGCTTTCCGGAACGGTGACGGACTGCATCGCGCAGTCAGTGAATGCGTAGCTGCCGATGCTTGTGACGCTGTCCGGGATGCTGACGGACGACAGATTGAAATATCCGAAGAACGCGCGCGCTCCGATGCTCGTGATGCCGCTGCCGATCACAACATGCTTAATATCCGTGCCGTAATCTGCCCAGCCGGGATCCTCGTCAGAGTAATCATACATATCGCCCCAGCCGAGGAGCGTCAGGGTGCCTTGATACAGCCGCCACAGGATATGCTCGCCGCAGCGCTCGCATTCAATCAGTCTTCCGAGATAGTCCGACCAGTATCCCTCCGCGTTGGAATAGTTCTGAAATCTATCTTCCGGAACACAGATCAGGGTATTGGTCGGGAATGCATTCTCACCGAGCTCGGGCGGCGTTTCGCACAGAAAGGCTGCCGCCGTCAGAGATGTGCAGCCCGAAAATGCCTCCGCTCCGATCTCGGTCACAGATTCAGGGATCGCGATCACGGACAGCGCTTTGCAGTTATTGAATGCGCAGTCACCGATTTTTGTGATGCCCGCGGGAATGCTCACATCTTTCAGAGAAGTGCAGCTGTAGAATACAGACGGCCCGATTTCTTCCAGACCTGCAGGGATATTGCACGAGGTCAGATTGCTGCAGAACTGGAATGCGCCGGCGCCGAGGCTTTCCAGACCGTCCGGCAGTTCTGCGGAGGTCAGCGCTCTACAGCTTGAAAATGCGCTGATTCCAATATAGATTGTGTTGTCCGGAACAGTGACAGCGGTCAGACCGGTGCTGTAGAAGGCGCTATCACCGATCGTTGTCACGGATTCGGGAATAACGACATTTGTCAGGCTTGAGCAGCCAATGAAAGCTTTCTTCCCGATGATCTTCACAGTGTCCGGTATCGTGACCGATTCCAGACTCTCGCAGCAGAAGAATGTGCTCTCGGCGATCTCCGTGATGCCGTTCGGGATCGTGACTGCGGTCAGCGCGCTGCAGCCGTAGAATGCGTTTTTTCCGATCTCGCTCATCGATTCCGGCAGGTTGACTTCGGTCAGACCCTCGCACTGCCAGAAAGCGCCCAG
>JAEELE010000086.1 GCA_016288755.1 Oscillospiraceae bacterium | reverse complement strand
GACGGCTCCGGCACGAAGGATAATCTGGTTGTGGAACAGGGCGCGTGGATCTACGATCAGGGACTGAACGGCGGCTCTGAAATATGGGTATGCCTGAACAGCGGAACCGGCAGTCTGACGCACAAGGATTATCCGATCAGCAGATACAATATGCAGTATTTCAAGAGTGACAGCGGCACGCTGTATGCGGAAACGCAAAAGCAGGTCAGTACCCGTTTGCAGGCATCCGTCTTCACGGAGGGCAGCTTTGCGCGGTATGCGGGCGCGGCTGTCATTGCAGCAATCGGTATGTTCACGCTGATTATTTACAGGAAAAAGCGGAAAGGAGAGGAAAAATGAAAACGGGAAAACTCTTCACAAAACTGCTGGCAGTGGCACTGACCGGCTCGCTGCTTTTTACGAATCAGCCGTGGACGCAGGTCGTGGCGGATGAAGTGGAGAATGAACGCCTTTCGACGCAGTATGTCAGCGAAGTCAAACTGTTCTATGCGGAGAACTATTGGAATGCACAGGAGCTCGCCGAACCGGAGGGCTTTACCGTGTGTCCGGAAAATTTGAAGCAGGGGAGCAAATCCGTATGCGGGGCTTTTCTTGGCTACAAAACCACAACAGATCCCGACTGTGCCATCACCGATCTGACGCTGCTTGACATGAAGAATTCGCATTTCGAGGAGATGTCATACAAAGAATATCTTGACAAATATCTGAACGAATTTGCGGATGAGGCGGCAAAATGCATGGTGCTGGTCAATGAATTCCGCAAAGCGTACAAGAAGGGCACCGACAGCGCGCTGATCGCATACGATTCGCTCAATATGTTCTATGTGGACGAGAAAAAATCGCACACTGCGGCAAGCAATCTGCTCGGCAACTATATCCTCAACGAATGCGATGTGACCTTCTTTGAGAAGTTCATCCAGCGCGGAAGCGCAGCGATCTATCAGAAGATCATCGGCATTCTGGCGGGTGCTGCATCGGATTACGGACAGTCCGAGAACACATGGATCGACCGTGCCAAAAAGAGTGCGATACCCTATCTGCTCCAGAACGGCGATTCCACAGCACAGAATGAACTGGACAGCTGGTATCAGGATTCTGCCTTACAGATCATCCGGCAGATCCGTTCTTTTGCGGAAACCTACAAGGAAGCGAAGTCGCTGTATGACACCTACGGCGAGAACTTCGGATACAATGAACTGGATGCACTGACCGAGGACAGCACGCAGGAGGATCTGGCGGAAGCTTCGCCGAACTGCAAGCTTCCGGATTATGTGGACAGCTTTGTGACCTACGGTCTGCTGAATGATATTGAATATCAGGCAGCAGGCGAGGTCGTGATCAGTGATGCGGCAGTCATCGCAGAAAGCGAAGAAGACTCCGACGCGGAAGCAGACAGCGCAGAAGAATATACGGTTCAGTACACCGAGCGGAAAACGCTTGCGGAGTTTTTTCTGGAGCTTGCCGAGGACCCCGACCTTGAGCTGCATCCGGGCGTGATCTATCCGCTGGTTGACAGTATGACAACGGCACAGCGCACCGTTCTTGAAAAATGCGGACTGCGGCGCGTCGTTGAGCTCCTTTTCGCGCCCGATGACTACCGCAGTAACCGTGATTCTCTCATCCGGCAGAAAGAGGAAGAACTGAAGGCAGAGGGGCTCAAGGACGGTAAGATCTATCTCTGGTCCGGTGTGGATGAGTCGCTCCTCACCAAAAAGACCGTCATTACCAGTGAAGCAATCGAGCGCGCCAACGCCGGTCAGGCGCTCATTGATTTTGAGAACGCGGATGCCAGAGCGGAAAATTCAACGCTCCGGCACGTTCTGGAGATTGTAGACATCTCGACGATGGCGATCTCCGGTATCGCGATGATCGCACAGGCGATCGTCGGAACCTCGCTGTGGTCAATGGGTGCCGCTATGGTATCGGTCGGCGCATGGGCTGCCGCCGAGGGATGTCTCCTCGGTGTCGGAACGGTTCTGCTCGGTTCGCTGCTGTGTTCGCTCTTTGTCCTCAATGTGCTTGCGCTGGTCGTGAGTCTCGGCTATATGGTCTATACGATTCTGGATATGTGCGGTGTGTTCAAATCAAAGACTACCGTCAAATACAGCACTATACCGGACATTATGTTCCATGTCCGGAGCAATGCTTCCGGCATGTACCGTGTCAGGTATGATATTGTTGCAGGCAATACAACCGCCTTCGAGGCGTACTGGGGTAACAAAGCCCGGAAAATGGCGGAAGACAGGGCAAGGGAGGCAAAAGAAAAGGGACAAAACGTGGACTTTGACGATGCGACATGGGATCGGATTCACGCCTTCGCATCCATGTTCAGTTCCAGCAAGCAGAAACCGGATATCGCGGATTTGGGCGCCTATCAGGGCCTCTATGACCGCTGGATGGTGCTCTATTCCACCAAGTCGCAGGCTGCCGGTCAGCCGATCCCCGTGGTACCGGGCGAATCCATCGTCAAAACACAGCTCAACGATTATCACGCACCGGAGGGATACCGCGGCGTCGCACTGGCGTCTGCAAAGATTGCCGAGGACATCAACCAGGTTGAGATTGACGGAAAATCCGGTACGCCGCTGTATATGTTCTTTCCGGGCAAGTCGAGTGCGATCGGCTCTGCGACGATCGTCGATTCCGGCGTATATGTATCCAAGGTGTGGCTCGTACACGATTCCAACAGCACCAATGCGATCAAACAGCTCAAAAAAGAGGGCTATCAGCCGATTAATGTCAACCTGACACCCGATGACGATTATACATTTATCGGTTACAAGACCGGCAGCGCTGCCGAGGCAATGACCGATCTGCGGGCAAGTACGCTCGGCTTGGACGTCATCAATTACGGCGATGCACACTATGCAAGGGCAGGTACCGCATTGAACGGTACAATACCGGACGGCATGGCACTCTATGAGACAGGAAGCGCCTGCGCCGGCACGCCGATTGCGAAAATCTCCGTCGAAACCAAGCGCCGGCCGATCGGCGACGGTTCGGAGCCTGTCTGTCTGTTCAGCGGCGGCAATGCAGTGGACTGGAAGCGTGAATTCAGTGATAATGTGAAAAACGAAGAGGAAGAGAAGCTGAAGACAAAACAGGATAATCCGGATGACGGCATTTATATCTATTTCTGGCCGAAGGAGCAGTACAAGGCGCCCGAAGGTGAAAGTGAACCGCCGTATGTTTCCGGCTTCTCCTATTTCGCTGCTGTGGACAGCGGAAAGAAGGGCGATTACGGGACAAATGCGGAGTATATGCAGAAGTTTGCCAAAGCGAACGGATTTGAACTGATCGAGCAGTACGGCGAGCCGATGAAGATGATGTCGGATGAATCCGACCTCGTATCCAGTGATGCGCATGCTGTGCTCTATGATGATGACGCTTACAGGGATTATCATTTCTACCATGAAGAGGAGGGAACAGTCTGGTTTGACCGTGGGAAGGGGTTTACATCAAAGAAGGATTATGATAAAGAGTGTTTTAAGGGCGTACACATGGCGCTGTATTTCGGCGTTTCGTATACCTACAACCCATACCGTGCAATCACGGGGGTTTCCGGTCTGCTGACAGAATATTCCGAACTCATGCCCTCACTGAAATCTAGCGGTCTGCCGACACCTGCCGGCACGATGCAGCTCACAAATGTCAGCGTACAGGGTATGTCGGTCACCAGCGCGGGCATCACATTCGGTTATTACAATATCATGAATCTGAACAGAGGTGTATACACCTATTGGAATAATTATGAGAAAACCGGTATTCCGTGGATGACACAGGCACAAACGGAAATACATAACCACAATCTGTTGACTGCGGGTGCCGCAGTGGGCAGACTTCCGCTTCGCCGTGATGATTTCATGTTTGTGACGCATGCAAGCCCCGGGCAGTATCCGGAATATGTGCCGGTCTGCGATATGCGTACGCCCGGTGATTACAGCCACCCGATGAATTTCGCTTTGGATACCGTCAATCACGCCTCCAAGTATCTGTATATCTATCTTCGGAAGGATGCAGGCGGTATCTATGACACGAAAACGGGCAGCATCACGGATTCGGACAACACCTGCCACAATGCCTACACACAGAAGAAATATGTCGCGGCAGTCGTCTGCGGTACCGGAAGGAACTCCGAGGAAGCTCTCATCAATCTGTACGCAAAGGCAGCAGAGGTTTGGCCGTCTGTCGCAGCCGCCGCGACGGACCTCCCCGCACATCCGCTTGTCACAGAGCTGGATGAGATCATTCCGGTTGATCTTTCTGCTGAGCATCCGTGGTATACGCTGCAATGCAATGATTCCAAAAAGGACAAAGACAGAAAGAAATTAAAATTTTTTGAAAGAGGGCTTCCGGATAATGAAGCATTCTTTATCCGCTGGAGTGACAACTATAGGGAACACGAGAACCCGGAAAAATGCGAAAAATCTGAACCAAGCGCCTATATCGGCGTCATCCGCACGAACAATGCGAAGGCTGCCGCATACGGCATCCTGAAATATTACACGGATGATGCGTCAGTTCCCCCGACGATCAATGTCAGCGGCACAAGCTGCACGCTGGCGGGCGGCCCTGTGGTTTCCGAGGAGGGGCAGTATTACCTCTACTACTCCGCCAACACCGGCTCGACGGAATTCTCCGCGCCGATCACGGAGATCACCGTTGACAATGAAATGTTCCGCAACGGCATGAACACCGCGCTGAATGTTTCGGCATCCGACCGCGTGAACGGTGAGCTGCCGTCATTCGGAGACCTCCGGATGCGGAGAGATGAGCATTGCTATATCCACACGGGCTTTGAAATGCAGGACCTTCCGTATATCGAGTCGATCTATGTCGGCACGGGCAAATCCAAAGAGGAGGCGTATGCGGATATGATCGGCACGACCAACGCCAATGCCGCAACGTCCGTCAATGTCAACTACAACGCCTATACCGACCAGTGGATCGCGATCGGTTACCGGCGCACCGCAAAGGCGAGCAGCGCGATCCGTGATGTGTTCCTGTATATCGGGGACGACCCGCCGAGCCAGTTCCGGTATGAGGATGTCTGCACCGCCAAGAAGGCTTCCAACGGCAAAGTGACCTTTACGCAGTTTACCACCACGGGATTCTTAAAGGACAAGAACGGGAACTACGTCAAGGATGCAAACGGGAACAATATCAGGGAAACGCTCAAAGGTGCAAGCTATGAGCTCCTGAAGCACAATACCCCGGACGGCGCAGAGCCCTTCTCGCTGAACACCGGCACGGGCGGCGCGAACATCTATCTGTATTACTCGAAGATCCCGACCACGAAAGCCCTGGTCTACGGGCACGATGTCGCAAATGTCAGTGTGCCGATCCGGAATCTGGCATTTGCATACGGCAGTCTGTCTCCGGAATATGCAGACGCGGAGCAGCTTGCAGAGGTCTATCAGGACACGCTGCACGGGCAGGCGGTATTTGATGCGAACGCATACAGCAAGATGAGCTGGGAAAACGTGCTTGCATACAAAGCGGATTCCCCCGATCAGTATACGCCCGACGGCACCGGCTGCTTTGTTGCGAATCTGAATTACGGCACGCTGCCGAAATACGGCAACAAGACGCAGCACACCGGCGATAAGCGCGTGCGGATGTATGTGGACCGCGGCGCAGACTACACACCGCGTGCAGCCTATGCGCTGAACGGCGAGGGCTACTACAGCACGACCACGGAATATGTCACGCTGAAGCTCAAATAACGCCGGAGGACGCGGATAAAGGCGATTTCTGCCGGATTGGCAGTAGATTTTTGCAGAATGCTGTGATATAATAGTATCAACAACAATTTGAGGAGGTATTTCTCATGGCAAAACTGAAAACAAAACTGGTTGCCGTTGCGCTGTCGCTGATCACGCTGACGGCATCCCCGCTGAGCGCTGTCAGGGCGGCGGACGACGCAAAGGGCAAGTACATCAGCGAGGTGTATATCGCCTACGGCAAGACTGAGGATCAGGCGCGGCAGTGGCTGATCGACAACGGCTGGGAGCCGGTGGACGGCAACTTCAACGCCGGCAAGGAAACGAAGCTGGACGAAGACCAGAAGGTCGCGGCGGTCATGGGCATCAGGCGCACGAACAACGCAAGCGAAGCCGTCACGGACATGGCGGTCATGAACATGGGCATCAAGGGCAAGGAAGGCTACAGCTTCAGCGATTACAAAGCACTGGTCGATATGAAGCGCGCCGAGATCGACGAATTCCTCGACTGCTTCACGCCGGTTTTGCAGGAGTACCGCGCAAATGTCACCGGCAAGGGCAGCGCCTCCGGCAAGGCGCGTGCCGATCTTGCGAAAGAATTGCTCAACAAGTTCTATGACGGCGAACCGGCAAAGACCGAAAAAGAAAAAGAGGATGTTCACGACACGGGCAAGCCGCTCGGTGACCTGTTCATCCAGCAGACGCGCCGCGAAATGGGCGACGATGCCTACTACAAGGACTGGGGCAACCACGCCGATCTGGAGCAGATCGTGCTCGAAAGCACGGGCGCTGCGATGCTCGCGGTCGAGCAGGCGCTGGCGATGGCGACCGACACCGCCGAAGACACATGGCTTGACCGTCTGCCGGATTATCCGCTGGACCTGATGGTCTCGGAAATCGGCGCGTTCATTCCGAAATATGAGGGACAGAATCTTTCCGAATCCGCAGCGCTTTCTGCACTGCAGAGCGAATACGGCGATGCTGCAAAATCGCTCGCGGCAGGCTATGATGATATCCGGCAGGAGCTGCTCTGGTATGAATCCTACATGGATAACAACAAGCTCTGGCAGGAGCCCGGCGAGGGCGAGACGGATTACGCTGCCCGCGTGATTGCGCATTTTGATGCGCTGGAACAGAAGGACAATGAGAACGAAACGCTGGAATACGATGACCTCAGGGACGCGATGAATCTGTATGATT
>JAEELE010000085.1 GCA_016288755.1 Oscillospiraceae bacterium | reverse complement strand
TCCGGCGCTGACGACCGTCGAGATCCCGAAAACCGTGACGGAGATCGACCCGCTGTTTGCGCAGGAATGCCCGGAGCTGACAACGATTTTCGGCGAGCTCGACTCCGAAGCGCAGGGCTTCGCGCTCAATCACGGGCTGAATTTCCGCTGTGACGAGGAAAAGGAGAGCGGAGAGATCGGCGAGACCGTCCGCCCCGACCGCGAGCACGACACCTTCTGCTTCGGCAACAGCAGCAAGTATCTCGGCAGCAGCTACCGCATGGACGGATGGCTTGAGGCGGAGCTCCTTGACTATGCAGGTGTTCCCGCCGATATCGGCAGTGCGCTCCGCAGCGACTGGTCGGGTGCCTGCTACGGAATGTCGGTGCTGACCGTGCTCGTGCAGACCGGCGCGATTCCGCTCTCTGCGCTCGACGAACACGCAGAATGCCTGCACGACGTCCAGCCGACCGAGCGGGTGCGCGATCTCATTCACTATTACCAGTTTACGCAGAATTTGCCGGCGGTTTTTGAGGGCAGCACGAACGCCAACGAAAAAACGCAGTTTGACCGGCTCGCAAAGGCGATTCGCTGCGCGCAGCAGGTCAACAAGGGCGGTGAGCCGTTTGTCATCACGATCAACACCAGAAGCGGCAGCTCGCACGCGCTCGTCGGCTACGGGCTCGAAGCCGGCGAATGGGAGTGGGACGGCGTGACCTACAACCGCCGCATTCTGATCTGGGATTCCAACTACATCGGCGAGGCGGAAAAAACCGCCCTTTACTACGATGCAACATCGCTGCACTGGACGCTCCCCGCCTACAAGATCGCCTATGCGCGGGACGAAGCGACCGACATCGGCGGGCTGATTCATACCGTGCAGGGCAGCGAAATCCTCAACGCCTGCCCCTATAACGGCATGCAGCCGCTCCCGGGCGACACTGACCGCAGCAATTCCCTGACGGTCGCCGATGCCGTGCTGCTGACCAGACAGCTCACCGAAACGAAAGCGATCCCGACCTATACCGGGCGCGAAAATGCAGACCTCGACGGTGACGGCGTGCTCACGCTGTCCGACCTCGGTGCACTGCTGCACGCGCTCTCATGAACCATCGAAAGGAACGATCACATGGAACAGACCCTGCGCGATTTTTTGCGGGAATACGGCGCAAAAATGCCCGATGCGGTCCTGAGCGGCAGGCTGCAGCGCGTGCTGACCAACCCCGAGCGCTCCAAGCTCTGGTTTGAGACGGCATTCGACAGCTATGTGCCCTTTGCACAGCTCACCGAGTTTGAATCGGCACTTGCGGAGCGCCTCGGGCTCGGGCAGGCACGCATTCTCTGCCGCTACCCCGCCGCGCTGTTCTCCGTGGAGGTGCTGCCCGATCTCTTCCAGCTCCTGCGGCGCGATATCCCGATGATCAACGGCTTTCTCACCGACGCCGGGCTGCAGTACGAAAACGGCACACTCTCGATCACGCTGAAATTCGGCGGGGTCGAGATTCTCGAGCGCACCCATTTCCGCGACGAGCTCAGCCGGGCGATCCGCTCGATCTTCTCGCTGGACGTCAGGGTCGAATTCACCGGCGACCACCTGCGTGTCACCGACGACGAAATGTCGCAGATACAGTCAAATGTACTCGCCGATCTGCCGCCGGTGCAGTTCCCTGCGCCGCCCGTGCACGAGGCTGCACCGACCTTCTCCGCCGTCGAAAACGACGCCGTGCCGCTGACGCCGGTCATTCCGAACAAGAGCGAGCTCGATGTCATCTACGGCAGACAGGTCAAGGAAAAGGCTGTCTCCGTGCGCGATGTGATCGCACAGCTCGGAAGCACTGCCGAGCCGAAGCTCCGCGCGGCGGTCGCGGTCGAGGTCTTCGCAAAGCCCGAAGCCCGCGTGCTCAAGAGCGGCAAAACGCTCCTGACCTTTCCCGTCACCGACTACACCGGCTCGCTGCTCGTCAAGATGTTCCTCGACGAAAAGCAGCTCGCCGATTTCCCGCTCGACCGCATCAAAAAGGGCGCGGGCATGCTGATCGCGGGCAGAGTCGAATACAGCGAATATGACCGCGATATCACGATCACGCCCTCGGCAATCAACAGCTATAAGCCCGTGCGCCGCACCGACGACGCACCGGTCAGGCGCGTCGAGCTGCACCTGCACACGAATATGTCCGCGATGGATGCGGTCACCTCCGCCGAGGCACTCTGCGAGCGCGCGCACGAATGGGGGCACCGCGCGATCGCGATCACCGATCACGGTGTCGTGCAGGCATTCCCCGAGGCGATGAACGCCACCGCCAAATGGAAGGATTTCCGCGTGATCTACGGCTGCGAGGCGTATGTCGTCGACGACACCGCCGCCGTGAAGATCATCGACGCGGACGACCCGCGCTCCCCGCAGGACGAGGTCATCGTCTTTGATGTCGAGACGACCGGTCTGTCGCACAGGCACGACCGCCTGACCGAGATCGGCGCGGTCAAGATCAAGGGGATGCGCATTGTCGACAGCTTTGACACCTTTGTCAACCCCGAGCGCCCGATCCCGCAGAATATTCAGGAGCTGACCCATATCACGCAGGATATGGTCGACGGCGCCCCGAAGGAGGAGGAGGCTGTCCGGCAGTTCCTCGAATTCTGCGGAGACAACCCCGTGCTGATCGCCCACAATGCGGGCTTTGATACATCGTTTCTGCGCGAGGTCTATGCGCGGCATCACATCGAGCACCCGTTCGTCACGATGGACACCGTGCTGCTCTGCCGCGCGATGCTCCCGGAGCTCAGCCGGCACAAGCTCGACACTGTCGCAAAGCACCTGAAGCTCGGCAAATTTGAGCACCACCGCGCCGCCGACGACGCCTACATGCTCGGCAAGATCTATCTGACGCTGATGGAGCGCGCGGTCAAGGAATATGACCTCAAAACGCTCGGCGCGCTCAACACCGTGCTGCCGACCGTTGACCCGCGCAAGCTGAAATCGCATCATCACATCATTCTCGCGAAGAACCAGACCGGTATCAAGAATCTCTACCGGCTTGTCTCCTATTCCCAGCTCGACTATTTCTACAAGAAGCCGCTGATCCCGAAGTCGCTGCTGATCCGGCACCGCGAGGGGCTGATCTACGGCTCGGCATGCGAGGCGGGCGAGCTCTTTTCCGCGATCGTCGACGGCAAGCCCGACGCGGAGCTCGACCGCATCGCGAGATTCTACGATTATCTCGAGATCCAGCCGATCGCCAACAATATGTTCATGGTGCGGTCGGATAAATACCCGGCGCAGTCCGAGGAGGACCTGCGCAACTACAACCGCAAGGTGCTCGAGATCGGCGACCGGCTCGGCATCCCGGTCTGCGCGACCTGCGACGTGCACTTCATGGACGAGAAGGACGGCATCTACCGGCAGATTCTGCAGGCGGGCTCGGGCTTTGAGGACACCGACAATCAGGCGCCGCTCTTCCTGCGCACGACCGACGAGATGCTCGAGGAATTTGACTATCTCGGCGCAGACCGCGCCTTCGAGGTCGTCGTGACGAACACGAACCTGATTGCGGATAAGATCGACCGCTGCCACGCCATTCCGAAGGGCACCTTCACGCCCTCGATCCCCGGTGCGGAGGAGGACCTCATCCGCATCACGACCGAAAAGGCAAAGAGCATCTACGGCGACCCGCTGCCCGAGCTCGTACAGAAGCGCCTTGACAGAGAGCTCGGCTCGATCTGCAAGCACGGCTTCTCGGTGCTCTACATGATCGCGCAGAAGCTCGTTGCGAACTCCGAAAAGCACGGCTATCTGGTCGGCTCCAGAGGCTCGGTCGGCTCGTCGTTTGTCGCCTCGATGGCAGGCATCTCCGAGGTCAACCCGCTCGTGCCGCACTATGTCTGCCCCAAATGCTGCCACTCCGAATTTCTCACGGACGGCAAGGTCGGCTCGGGCTTTGACCTGCCGCCGAAGGACTGCCCCGAATGCGGCACCGACATGAAGCGCGACGGGCACGATATCCCGTTTGAGACCTTCCTCGGCTTTGACGGTGACAAGGCGCCGGATATCGACCAGAATTTCTCGAGCGAATATCAGTCGGAATCGCACCGCTACACCGAGGAGCTCTTCGGCAGAGCAAATGTCTTCAAGGCAGGCACGATCTCCGGCGTGCAGGATAAGATCGCCTACGGCTATGTCAAGCACTATCTCGACGAATGCGGCATCACCGTCAACAACAGCGAGATCAACCGCCTTGTCGCGGGCTGCGTCGGCGTCAAGAAGACGACCGGTCAGCACCCGGGCGGCATGGTCGTTATCCCGGAGGACTTCGACATTTTCGACTTCACGCCCGTGCAGCAGCCCGGCGACCCCGATGAATCCGACGATTCGGATATGATCATCACGACGCACTTCGACTTCCACAAGCTGCACGACACCATTCTGAAGCTCGACGAGCTCGGGCATGTTGTCCCGACGCTCTACAAGCATCTCGAGGACCTGACCGGCATGAAGATCGCCGACGTGCCGACCACCGACCCGAAGGTCTTCCAGATGTGCACCGACTGCTCCGTGCTCGGCGTCACCGAGGAGGATATCTTCTGCCAGACCGGCTCGCTCGGCATCCCCGAAATGGGCACGAACTTCACGATCGGCATGCTGCTCGAGGCAAAGCCGCGGCTCTTCTCCGACTTCCTGCAGATCTCGGGTCTGTCGCACGGCACCGACGTGTGGCTCGGCAACGCACAGGAGCTGATCAAGAACGGCACCTGCACCATTTCCGACGTCATCGGAACCCGTGACTCGATCATGACCTATCTGCTCTATCACGACGTCGAGCCGAAGCAGGCGTTCCAGATCATGGAGGATACCCGTAAGGGCAAAGCGCCCAAGACCTTCACGCCCGAGCGCATACAGATGCTGCTTGACCACAATGTCCCGCAGTGGTATATCGACTCCTGCCTCAAGATCAAATACATGTTCCCGAAGGCACACGCTGCGGCGTATGTCACTGCGGCGATCAAGCTCGGCTGGTTCAAGCTCTACCGCCCGCTGGAATATTACGCGACCTATTTCTCGGTGCGCGGCGGCGATTTTGACGCGGAGCTCGCGGTCAAAGGCATCGAGGCGGTGCGCGCGAAGATCATCGAGCTGAACAATAAGGGCAAGGAGCGCACCAAGAAGGAAAGCGACCTCAGAGATATCCTGCTGATCGTCAACGAAATGATGGCGCGCGGCTATTTCTTCCTGCCGGTCGATCTGCGGAAGTCGCACGCGAGCGATTATCTCATCGAGGACGGCAAGCTGCGCATCCCGTTCGGCGCGATCGACGGCATCGGGCAGAAGGCTGCCGAAAAGCTCTATGAGACCGCACAAAAGGGCGATTTCATCTCCGTCATGGAGTTTCAGGAGCAGAGCGGCGCATCCAAAGCGACGATCGAAGCGCTCGAGGCGCTCGGTGCACTCGGCGATCTGCCGAAATCCAATCAGCTTTCGCTGTTCTGACGCACGGCAGTCGGAGCATACTGTTCAGAAAAGGAGTTATCAAGATGAGTGACTGGATCAGACCCGGAACCTGCGGTGCCTGCGAGGAATTTGAGTTTGAGGGAAATGACCAGAAGGGCTACTGCCGCCGCTACGGCTGCTACTACTGGGACACCGATACCTGCGACCGCTACTCCCCCAGACCCGGCTATGAGGACAGCAGCTCCGGCGGGAGCTCGGGCAGCAGCGGCTGCTTCCTGACGACCGCCTGCTGCGTCTTCAAGGGGCTGCCCGACGACTGCCGCGAGCTGCAGGCAATGCGCAGAGTCCGCGACGAATATCTGAAGCAGCAGCCCTACGGCGGGGAGCTCGTGCGCACCTATTACGCCGAGGCGCCTGCCATTGTCGCCGCGATCAATGCCTCACCCGACCGCGACCGCATCCTCAGCGAGACCTACGACACGGTCTGCGTCATTGCCGATCTCGCCGAAGCCGGAAATCTGCCGGAGGCTGTCATTCGCTATCTGATGCTGTTCCATCGGCTCTATGTGCTGACCGCGGGGCATTAAAGCCCGGCGCCGGCGATATTCCGCAGGCGGCAGGAATGCGGCAAAAGCAACAAGCACAGTGTGTTCCGTTTGCGGAACCTTGGGCGATCTGCTGAAAATCGGTTTTCGTTCTCTGTCCGGACTTGACTTTTTTCTGATATTATGGTAATATGTTAGCATGTTAGCAAGCTAAAGCGCTCAGGCTGATCGGGAAGCGGAGTTTTGGTAATGCGGAATTCGGAATGCGGAATAACGCGACTGTCGCCAGATTGTAACTGCAGTCCCATCCCGCGGACGGCAGTATGATCTATTGTTGGGAGCAGCACCCGATCAGAAGCCGCGAACAGCGGTGTGAATGCAGCGGATTGGGCAATTCGGTCGGGCGACCGGTTTGCACATTTGGCATATTTCGCGCGAATAACGGAACCATTCCGCATTCCACACCTCTGATTTCTTGCGGGAACACTTTTCTGCAATGGGAGTTTTCAAAAGGAGTAACGCATGAACAAATACGACAAGATCACCCCGGAGGGCACCCGCGATTCCCTCTTTGCGGAGTGTACGCTCCGCCGTGACATCGAAAGCCGGCTGCACGGGCTCTTCACCGCGCGCGGCTACAGCGAGATCATCACCCCGACACTCGAATTTTTCGACGTGTTCAGCCGCAAGGCACAGCCCTTCCCGCAGGAGCAGATGTATAAGCTGACCGACGCAAAGGGCAGGCTCATGGTGCTGCGCCCGGACAACACCGTTCCGATCGCACGCGTCTGCGCGACCAGACTGCGCGATGCCGCACTGCCGCTGCGGCTCTGCTACAATCAGAATATTCACATCATTTCGCCGACGCTGAAAGGGCGCGATGACGAGATCACGCAGGCGGGCATCGAGCTGATCGGCTCGGATTCGCGCATGGCGGATATTGAGGTCATTGCCGCCGCTGCCGATGCACTCGCAGCCTGCGGCGACAGCTACACCCTCGAGCTCGGCAATGCGGCGATCTTCCGCACGCTGATGGACCTGCTCCCCGCCGATGCGGACACCAAGGAGCAGCTCCGCGACTGCATCGAGGAGAAGAACTACCCCGCCCTCAACGACCTGCTCGACACACTGCCGCATTCGGGCGCGGCGGCGACCCTGCGGATGCTCCCCCGCCTCTACGGCGGCGCAGAGGTCTTTGACAAGGCGGCGGCGCTCTGCCCCGAGCCGCAGTTCATCGCGATCCTCGACGATCTGCGGGCACTGCGCGAGACCGTTGCGCAGTTTGCGGGCAGCGAGCGCGTCACGGTCGATCTCGGCATGATGCACCGCACCGATTATTACACCGGCATGATCCTGCGCGGCTATCTTTCGGGCTGCGGCGAAGAAATCCTCTCGGGCGGGCGCTATGACAGGCTGCTCTCCGAATTCGGCTACGACGTTCCGGCGATCGGCTTTGCGGTCAACATCGACGCCGTCGTCAAGGTGCTGAGCCGTCAGCAGAATGCGCCGCAGTCGGCGCTGCCCGCCAGCAATGTGCTGATCTGGGCGGCTCCGGGCTCCGAGGCAGAAGCCGTCAGCGCGGCGAGAAATCTGCGCGCAAAGGGGCTTGTCGTCGAGCATTCGCTCTCGGGGACGCTCGCCGAAGCTCAGGCATACGCCGCAGATCACGGCATTGACAGTGTGCTGCCGATCGGGCAGACGAGGGAGGTGTGAGCCATGCAGGAAAGACCCATCCGCATTGCCCTGACCAAGGGCAGACTGGAGAAGGACACCGTCGGGCTGTTTGAGCAGCTCGGGCTCGACTGCACCGCCGTGCGCGAAAAGGGCAGAAAGCTCATTCTGCCGGTCGGCGACGGCAGCATCGAGGTCGTGCTGGCAAAGGCGAATGACGTCATCACCTATGTCGAGCACGGCGTCTGCGATCTCGGCGTGGTCGGCAAAGACACGATTCTCGAGATGCAGGGCAAATTCTACGAGCTGCTCGATCTCGGTTTCGGGCGCTGCAAATTTGCGCTCGCCGTGAAAAAGGGCACCGATTTTTATTCGGGCTACGGCGTGAAAACAATCGCCTCGAAATACCCGAATGTCACGCGCAGATTCTTCGAGGCAAAGGGCATGGACGTCGATATCGTGAAGATCGAGGGCTCTGTGGAGCTCGCGCCCCTGCTCGAGCTCTCCGACGGCATCGTCGATATCGTCGAGACCGGCACGACGCTCCGCGAAAACGGGCTCGAGGTCTTTGAGGATGTCTGCGCGATCTCCGCAAGACTGATCGCAAACACTGTCAGCATGAAGCTGCGGCAGAGCGAGATCGAGACGCTGGTCTCGAAGATCGAGGCTTATTTCGCAGAAAATCCCGCCTGACCCCGGAGGTGAAGCGCGGTGGCGATCCGGCATCATGCGCTGTCATGGCGCGAAATCCTCTGGACGGTATCCGGCATCCTGCTCGGGGTCACGCTCGATCAGCTCGCTGTCTGTGTGTGGAGATATTTGCTGCACAGACAGCTCACATCGGAACAGGAGGTCATCCTGTTTGCCGCGTGCCTGATTCCCGCGGTCATCGGTGCGCTGCTCATCGGCATGCGGTTTCGGGAGAACGCAAAGCAATACCGTGCCGGATATGACACAAAGCCCCGGCGCGAGGGTTTGCTCTGGCTGCTGCTCAACGGCGGCGCGACGGTTCTGCTGTATTTCCTGCTGCGCTGGCAGGATCTGCACCGCCTGCAGAACTGACCGCCGGCATGTTCATCCGCTCTGACACAGAACAGCTGACGAAAAGAGGTACATTATGGAATTCATCGACAAAAACAGCATCAAGGCGCTCGCGAACCCCGGCGTGGTCTCGCGGCAGCTCCTCAATCCCGATAATTCGGAAAGCCGCCGCGTCACGATCACGGAGGTGCATCTGGAGCCCGGCGCAAGTCAGCCGCGGCACACACACGACGCCTCCGAGCAGATCTGGTATGCGCTCCGGGGCTCCGGAAAACTGCTGCTCGCGGACGGGCAGGAAAAAGCTTTCTCCGCCGGCGATGTCGTGCGGTTTGCCGACAGGGACGTTCACGGGCTGCTGAACGACGGCGGCACGGAATTTGTCTATCTCTCCGTGACCGCGCCCCCGATCCACTTCGGGTATGCCTATCAGGAGAAGCGGTGACAAAGTCCCTTAAGAATCCCATTTTGAATGATAAAGTGAAGATGACGGAACAACTCCTCACTTCTCACTTCTAACTCCAACTGATTATGAAACGGAGGAACACACGATGCAGGTAATCCGCTGCAACGGCAAGGACGAGCTTGCCTTCTTTGATGCACTGCGCGCACGCAACGCCGCACCCGACCCCAAGGTCGTCGCGACGGTGACGGAAATACTCGAAAACGTGCGTCTGAACGGTGACGCGGCTGTCCGCGCCTACACCGAAAAATTCGACGGCAAATGCCCCGAGAGCTTTGAGGTCGATCCCGACACGATCTCGGCGGCACTCGAAAACGCAGACCCGAAATTTGTCGAGGCGCTGCTCAATTCGATCGAAAACATTGCCGATTTCCACAATCGCCAGAAGGAGCAGGGCTTTACCAACGCCCGCCCCGACGGCGTCATTCTCGGGCAGCGCCTGCGCGGGCTCGACCGCGTCGGGCTCTATGTCCCGGGCGGCACAGCTGCCTACCCGAGCTCCGTGCTCATGAACGCTATCCCCGCAAAGATCGCGGGCGTGCGCGAGCTGATCATGGTCACGCCCCCTGCCAAGGACGGCAAGCCGAACCCGGATATCCTCGTTGCGGCATCGCTCTGCGGCGTCGACAGAGTATTCCTCATGGGCGGCGCACAGGCGGTCGCGGCGCTGGCATACGGCACCGAGAGCATTCCGCGCGTCGACAAGATCGTCGGTCCGGGCAATATTTACGTCGCCACAGCAAAGCGCCTGCTCTACGGCGCGGTCGATATCGACATGGTTGCGGGACCGAGCGAGATCCTGGTCATGGCGGATGACACCGCAAACCCGAAATATGTCGCTGCCGATCTGATGTCGCAGGCGGAGCACGACAGAATCGCGTCCGCGATCCTTGTCACGACCTCCGAGCGTGTCGCAGAGGAGACGCTGAAGGAGATCGAGCGGCAGATGGCTTATCTCGCGCGAAGAGAGATCATCAAGGCATCGCTCGACAGCTTCGGCGCGATTCTGATCTGCGATACGCCCGAGCAGGCTGTCGCGCTGGCTAACGAGATCGCGCCCGAGCACCTCGAGGTGCTGATGGAGAATCCGCTCGAATACATCGGCAGGCTCGACAACGCGGGCTCCGTATTTCTCGGCACATACGCCTCCGAGCCGCTCGGCGACTACTACGCCGGACCGAATCACGTTCTGCCGACCTCCGGCACGGCGCGCTTCTTCTCGCCGCTGTCGGTCTACAGCTTCATCAAGCGCTCGAGCTATATCTATTACACCGAGGCTGCGCTGAGAAAGGCAAAGGACGATATCATTCTCGTGGCAAATAAGGAAGGGCTGACCGCGCACGCCAATGCGATCGCAGTCCGTTTCGAGGAGGATCAGGCATGAAGCTCCCGGAGAAGCTGACAAAGCTCAAGGCATACGACCCGATCACCGGTACCTATGCGGTGCGGCTCGATGCGAACGAATCCTATTTTGACCTGCCGGGCGTGCTCAAAGCAAAGCTCGCCGACAAGCTCGAGCAGATCGACCTGAACCGCTACCCCGACCCGCTCGCGACCGAGGTCATCGAGGCATTTGCCGCCTACTACGGCATTTCCGCAGACTGTGTGACCGCGGGCAACGGCTCCGATGAGATCATCACGCTGCTGCTGAACTGCTTCCTCGAGAAGGGCGCAACGCTCGTGACCGTCTCGCCGGATTTCTCGATGTACGCCTTCTATGCGGGGCTCGCGGAGCTGAAGGTCGAGATCGTGCAGAAGCAGGAGAATCTGCAGCTCGACATGGACGTGCTGATTGCCGCCTGCCAAAAGGCAGATGCAGTCGTCTTCTCGAACCCCTGCAACCCGACCTCGCTCGGCATTCCGCGCAGTGAGATCATCCGGCTGATCGAAGAAGCACCTGACTGCCTGATCATCGTCGACGAAGCCTATATGGACTTCTGGGATGAATCGGTGCTCGACCTCGTGACGAAATACGAAAACCTGATCGTGCTGCGCACCTGCTCCAAGGCGATCGGGCTGGCGGCGGCGCGCATGGGCTTTGCCGTGATGGACCCGTATAAGACCGGGCTGCTGCGCGCGGCGAAATCGCCCTACAACTGCGACGCGATCTCGCAGACGGTCTGTGCGGCAGTTTTGCGGGAAACTTCGCTGCTCCAGCACTGCCGCGACGAGATCATCGTGCAGACGCAGCGGCTCTACACCGCACTGACCGAGCTTGCAAGACGCTATCCCGAGCTGCTCGAGACGGTCTATGCGCCGCGCACCAATTTTGTCTATATCAAAACAGCCTATGCACACGAGATCTACGAATCGCTGCTGCACGCGGGCATCGCGGTGCGCTGCTTCCCCGGCGGACTGCGCATCTGTGCAGGAACCCGCAGAGAGCACACACTGCTCCTCACCGAGCTTGAAAATATCCTACAGCCACTGAACTGATACCACCGTAACAAAAAGAGCCTGACAGTGCAATGACTGTCAGGCTCTCAGCTTGTCGAAAAAGTATATTTCATGTGCCTGCGGCACATTTTGCGGGGACTCTGTCCCCGCACCCCTGCCAAAGGGGTACTACCCCTTTGGAATCCCATTATATGTGATTTTGACGCTGATACGCCCTTTTTATTATAATGGGATTCGTAAGGGACGCAGTCCC
>JAEELE010000084.1 GCA_016288755.1 Oscillospiraceae bacterium | reverse complement strand
TCATGCGGGTATACACGGAAAGCAATGGCAACTTTATTTTGTTTATTAACATTTCAACGGAGTTTTCAACTGTTCCGTGTCGAAATAGCGCGTAAAACAGGGATTTTCAGGTGCGAAACATGTGTTTTTTGCAGTTTTCCACATTTTGTGGACAGCAATTCTGCCTCACTCAACACGCTCGGAATCCATGTTCCATGCATAAAATGCCGCCGTTCCGCCGTCGCCGACCGCAAAGAGCCCGAGCGTGACGCCGGTGAAATTGCCCGCGACCTCTGTCGAGACAAATTTGCTCTCGAGCGTGCCGAGGTCGACCGCGGTGTCGGTCTGCGCGTAGAAATGATAGCTGACCGGTGCGCCCTTGATCTGCAGCGTGACCGAATCGCACGCAGCGGCGATCGGCGCGGTGATCTCCTGTCGGATGCTGCCGAGCACGGCGCGGCGCACGAGCGTGCGGGTTCCGTCCGCATCGGTGCGGACAAAGAGGTCATAGTGCAGCGCCTGCGTCATGTAGACCGTGACGCCCGCCTCCTGCGGCAGGTCGGCGTCAAGCGCGAGCTGCACGCTGAAACCGAACATCATCTCCGTCTGGCGGATGCCGACCCAGGTGGGCGAATCGCCGATCTCATCGAGCGTGACGGGCGTGCCGCGCAGCGTGAAGCGGTCTGCGGAAAAGATGTAGTTTTCGTCGTGCGGATTCTGCAGCCGCACCCACTCGCGTCCCGGTGCGGTGTTTGCGAAGGTCAGCGCGGCGCCGGTCGTCTGCGTGACGGAATCCGCGATGCGGTCGGTTTCGACCGTCAGCCGCGTGACGCCGTTGTCGCCGGCGGTGAACCAGCCGTCTGCGCCGAAGGTCACCGGCACGAGACAGACCTCTCTGCCGGTTGTGTGGAACATCATCCACCGGTGGATCTGCCGGAAGCCGAGATGCACCATCCACCAGTTTCCTCTGGGGTCGTCGACGAGATCGCCGTGCCCGCAGCCCTGCAGCAGATAGCCGCCCTCGTTGCGGTTTGTCAGCACGGGATTGTGCGGGCAGCCTTCAAAGGGTCCGTAGGGCGTTTCGCCGCGCGCGAGCACGACCATGTGTCCGTATTCAGTGCCGCCCTCAGACGCCGTGAGATAGTAGTATTTGCCGATGTGATAGAGGTGCGGGCTCTCGAGAAAGCGTCCGCCGGTTCCGCCCCAGACCGCTCTGGTCGGCGTCAGGCGCCTGCCGGTCGCTATGTCGATCTCGCACTGCAAAATCGCGCTGTTTCCGTTTTCGTCTGTGCCGTTGCTCATGAAATATGCTCGGCCGTCCTCGAAGAAGAGCGAGGGGTCGATGCCCTCCTGATCGACCGGGATCGGCTCGGACCATTCGCCGTGAATGTCGTCCGTCCAGACATAGAAATGCCCGCCGACGGAGACATTCGTCGTGACCATGTAGAAGCGCCCGTTATCGTGTCGGATCGTCGGCGCGTAGATGCCGCCGACGGAATCCGCGTTTTTCAGCGGGAGCTGTGAGGCACGGGTCAGCACATGCCCGATCTGCGTCCAGTTGATGAGGTCGCGGCTCTCAAAGAGCGGCACGCCCGGGAAGAACTGAAACGAGCTGCACACGAGATAAAAGGTGTCCCCGACGCGGCAGACGCTCGGGTCCGGGAAAAAGCCCGGGATGACGGGATTGCGGTAGATCATGGCGGTAACCTCCGGAGTGTTCTGTTTCTATTTCTGTTTCATCAGCCGATAGGCTTCGGTGCAGACGCTGCCGATCCCGGGCTCTTTTCTGCCCTTCCGGATATGCGGCGCCCATTCCGCCCAGAGCGTTTCGCGCCGCTGCGGCATCAGCAGGATAAACCGCGCCGCATAGCCGATGTAATTGCGCCCGAGGTTGTAGATGCTCCAATCGCGCTCGTGAAAGAGGTATTGCAGCCCCTCGGTGAAGCAGAGGAACGCCTCCTCGGGCTCGTCGTCGATCAGGCAGGCGGTCAGGCTGCTGTGCGCCGACGCGATCTCCCATTCGTCGCGCTCTGCGAGCGCCTGCGCCGCCTTCAGCCGATAATAGCGCGCATTGTGCTGCCTGCATCCGAGTGCGTCATTCAGCTGCACGAGCTTGCTGAGCTCGTCCATATCGTCCGTGATCGCATACCGGATGCTGTTCAGCAGCGGCATGATGCCCTCGGTCAGCCCCATATCAAAATACATGTGCGTGACGCATTCGGCGGGGGTCATAGTGTCGAGATAGTCCAGCCCCGTGTGATAGTGATAATAGCCGCGCTCGGTGCTGAACCCGCATTCGCAGTCGAAATTGGCGTGCTTTGCCGCCTCGAGCAGACTGTCATAGCGCCCGTCGCCGTTGAACTGCCAGAGCATCGCGGCGAGCGTGGTGAGCACGGTGTCGTAGCCGCCGAAGCTGTTGTGCAGGCAGCATTGGGTCTCTGCGCGGAAGAGCGTCTCGACGATATCGGGGCGGATGAGCTCTGTGCGGATCGTCCGCATCAGCGCGGTCAGGCGCTTGCGGTTGAGGGCATTCCCGTCGTGCGCGCCGTCCCCGTCGCTCTGCACGGGCCGGAATGCGACCGGTGCATAATTGCCCTCCAGCGCCTTGTTCGCAAGCGGGTTATACCGCAGAAGCAGCTGCTCGGCTGTATCAATGATCTGTGACATATCGTTACCTCACAAGGGCAGATCGGTCGCTTTGTTGTTGACCGTGACACTGTGTGCTGAGGCAGTCAACTGAATATCGTTGGTCTTGGAAGTGTACAGCGCGCTGTAGACATAGTATTCCCATGCGCAGCGGGGGTTGTCCGCCTCGAAGAAGCCCAGCACGACGAAATCATCCTCGACGCAGACGGTCATGTCGCCGGGCTTGCGCGATGCATCGAATGCCCATTCGTTCAGCTTGCTGCCGTAGGCACTGCGCCGCGCGGAAAAGCCCTTGAGCTCTCCGCCGTCGGGATAGGTCTGCGCATCCTCGGAGTAAGCCGCGGCGATATCGCCGAAATTCTCCCATGTGCCGCCGTTCTCCGTGCACTGCTCCATCAGGCGCTCCGCCTCAGCCTTGGCACTGCTGAGATCGCCGTAGCTGTCGGCGGTGAGCACGCAGACGCGTAGGTCGACCGTTTCGGATTCGTCGCGGGCGGGCAGTGTGAGCAACTGCCAGACCTGATACTGCTGCGAATCCGGCAGATCGACCGTGAGACAGTCGCCGACCGCAGGGGGTTCGTCGCCGAGCACCCAGTCCCGCACCTGATCGGGATAGCTGAATCCGGTGCCGGACCGGTGCAGCGAATCGGGCGTCTGATCCTCGGTGAGGAATGTCTCTGCCAGCGCGCGGAATTCCGCTTCGGTGTGCAGATTCTGCAGCGCGTCGGCGTTCGCCTTTGCCGCATTGCGGAGCGTCGGGTCCTCCGCATCGGTTTCAGCGCCCTTGTAGGACAGCACCGAGCAGAGCATCTCCCACTCGACATAGTTTGCGCGGTTCGCCTCGAAGCCTGCCTCGATCTCCTCGTCGGTGATGCTGATCGCTTCCGTCGCAGCCTTCTGGTAGCTGATCGCGATATGCCGCAGCCGGCAGGCGTTTTCGGCATCCTCGCGCGTCGTGCCTTTCGGGCAGCGCGACAGGTCGATGACCTCAGCCTCTTCCTTCGCAGCGGTCTCCTCCGATTCCGGGAGCGTAAAGCCCGCATCGTAGGCAGCCTCGCACATCTGCAGAATGGACTGCACATTGCTGAGCGTGGTGCTCATCAGCATGTTGTACCAGGTGTCGCCGTCGGTATAATTCTGCTTTTTCAGCGACACGGCGGGGTCATAGGTCACGATGTCCTCGCTCGTCGCAGCCCATGCGTCATAGCTCTCGACGCACTGCTGGAAGAACGCGCCGAGCTCCGCCTGACTGACCTTGTAGTGCAGGCTCTCGACCGCGGTGCGGCGGTGCAGCATAAAGCTGCTGCGCTTGAAAAACAGATACCCCCCGAAGCCTCCCGCGCAGAGCACTGCGGCAGCCCCGATGAACACGCAGACCTTGCGGATGCGGCGTCTGCGGCGCTGCTTTTTTTCGGCGCGGCGCTTTGCGTCACGCTCGGCGAGCGCTGCGCGCTGTGCCTCAAGATCGGCAGGGGAGCGGCGTTTCTTGTTCTTTGATTTGCTCATTGGTTTTTAGGTTCCTTTCTGGGAGATCAGGGATGCTGCAAGGCTGCCGGAGGCGTAGGTATCGGCGCTGCACAGCACGAGAATCTGACTGTATTCGGTGCCGTCATCGGCAGGGAGACCGGAGGTCAGCTCGAGATTGACCGCCGTCACAGAGGCGTAATGCTGTGCGAGCAGCGGCAGAACGGATGCAGCGGAGGAATCGCCGAGCAGCAGCAAGCGCTTGCCCGACTGCCGTTCGGTGCTGAGCCGTAGCACGGGCTCGGTCACAGCGGCAAAGACCGCGTAGGGGTCCCCGCACTGTGCCGCCTTCTCCGGCTGAAAATAGGATTCCAGCGGCACCTCGCCGCCGCCGCGCAGTGACGTCACCTTCAGCGGCGCGCCTGCGCTGTCGTATTGATACAAATCAATGATATCGGGCGGATAGTCGGTGATGCCGGTTTCCTGCGACAGATTGCCGTAGTAATCCGCAGCCGCATGTGTGATGACCAGCCGGTCAAAGCCGATCGCGCTGAAGCCGAGCTTGCGCGCCGCGATTTTATAGGCATAATAGGCGCCGAAGGTCGTCCAGCGGGAATCGGTGCGGAAATAGATCGCCTCATCGCGAATTCCGTTGAGCCAGCTCATCGTCTCGATCCATGAGACACGGCCGCTGAGGTCGGCGGCTGCCTGTCGGAGCATGGCAGCTTCGTCCGCGATCGGCGCATAGGCAGGCAGCGCGTCCGGATAGATCCCCGCGGCAGTCGGCGCGACCAGCACAAAGACCGGCGCGGAGACGCTTGCGGTCAGCGTGCGGATGGCTTCGGCGGAGGCGGCGAGCGCGGCGGCGTCATAGGCAGTGCGGCGGCGCAGCATGCGCGTCTTTGTGACATACACATCGCCGACGGCATCGGTGCCGAGCGCAAGTGCGGCGCGGTCGCGGGCATGCAGCAGCGGTGCACAGACCTGCTCCGCACTGCTGCGGCTGCCGAGCGCTGCCGGAATCAGAACCGCTGCGCCGAGTGCCAGCGTCCCGGCGAACACCGCCGCAGAGAGCATCGCCGGAATGCGCCCGAATTTCAGCTCATCCATGCCGCAGCCCGCTGACGTCGGAGAGATCAAGCACCCACATGCCGCCGAGCCGGTCGTCCGGCTTCAAGCCCATCGCAGCGGCGAATTTCTGCGCGGTGCTGTCGTCGGGGACATTGCCCGCGAGAAACCAGATCTGCCGCTCGGCGATCAGATTGGCGCCCATTCCCATGAGAATGCGCCCGTAGCCGTGTCTGCGGTATTCGGGCAGCAGCACGACGGTCTCGACGATGCCGCAGCGGGGCTTCTCGCCGACCGTCTCCGGCGAAACGGAGATCAGTCCGGCGGGCTTGTCATCATCGTACATGACGATGACGGTGCAGCCGGCGTTCAGGCGCTCTGCGGGGTAGCTGCCGCCGCCGATCAGCGCGGAGAGGGCAGTGCCGGTCCATTTCTCCGGGCTCGCGTCCGTCTGTGTGATCTGTCGGAAACGAAGCATCTTGCATGCCTCCTTTGAATACGTTATTCTTTTATTGTAGCATAAAACGCCGGATTTGTAAAGCAATTTCCCGAGATTGCTGCGAAAAACGACCGGAAGGAAATCTCCCGGTCGTTTCGGATGCTGATGTGCGGTTCGTTCACAGCGATTCGCGGATGCCCGCGAGAAATTCGAGCAGCACCGTGCCGTCGGCGGTGTCGAGCGTGGTGTCGCCGGTCAACTCGGCGTTCACCTTGCCCTCTGCGGAGACCGTGATCTCCTTGTCCTCTGCACAGAACCGTGCAAAGAGCACGGCGTCTGCCACATTGACCTCACCCGAGCAGTCGACGTCGCCCCTGCGCCCCGCTTTGATCTCCGCGGTCGTCACGTCGTCGGAGACAGACTCGGACACGGTCGTTTCTGCGGGCTGTGCTGTGGTCTCGGCTTCGGTCGGGCTCGTCTCCTCTTCGTCGTATTCGATCACGAAGCGCAGCGCGGTTTTGTCCTGTAAGACCATATCCTGTGCGTCATTGTCCCACAGCGCATAATAATTCACCTGCAGCTGGATCTGATCCGCATTCTGATCGGGACCGAGCTCCATCGGCAGTGCCGCATTGCCCTGCTCACCGAGGCTGTCCTGATACTGGAATGCGCCGTCGATCCAGCTCTGCGAAGTTTGATCCCAGAAGCCCCAGTTTCCCGAGAGCGCCGCCCACGGCAGACCGTATGCGCGGATGCGGAAGGACTTCACGCCCTGCGGGATATCGAGCAGCCAATAGTCGTTTTCCGGATAGTAGACCGCCTCGCCGCTGCCGGGCTGTGCCGTGACAGAGGTGACATTCCCGCCGGATTCCTCCGTGTAGACGGTGGTGGTTGTCGTCGTTGTTGTGGTGGTCGTCGTGACAGTGCCGGGGTCGACCGCATTAGCAAGGTCAAAGCGCCCGCTCTGTGCCGAGACCTTTGTCCACATATAGCGCAGCATCCACGCATCAAAATCAGTGATCTCCGAGGAGGAGCCAGCCATCATGATCGAGCTGCCGTTTCCGGGGAAGCCGCCGGGCGGGAAGCCGTCCGATTCGCCCTCGCCGCCGTAGAAATCGGTCATGCCGAAGGCGTGCCCGAGCTCATGCCAATAGATGTGCGGAAAGCCCGAGCCCGAGGATGCTGCCAGATAGTAGTTATCCGAGAGGCGCTGTCCCCAGTCGCCGCCGCAGCCGCCGTAGTCGCCGTAATTCTGCGTTGCCCAGATGTACATATCGAAGCTCTGTCCGGGATACTGATGATTCCGGTCGGAGAAATAGTTGAAGGTCCAGAGCTCGGGCGGCGCGCAGGGAATATTCGCAGGAACGCCCTTGCTGACGAGCGAGGAATCGCCCTCGGGCTCTGAAATGCTGTCCCAGACGACCTCGTCGCTGTGCAGATC
Source organism: Oscillospiraceae bacterium (assembly GCA_016288755.1). Classification (GTDB taxonomy): domain Bacteria; phylum Bacillota; class Clostridia; order Oscillospirales; family Ruminococcaceae; genus Firm-04. The sequence continues at coordinate 3,711 of JAEELE010000084.1, read as the reverse complement.
GGTGAGCACGCTCCTGTCGAGCACCGCCCAGCCGACGATATTGACCTTGACATGCGCGTAGGGCCAGTTCTCATAGCCGACGAGCAGGTCTGCCCACTTGTTGATGCCGGTGTCGACCATCGTCTCGAACGCCTTGCGCTGTTCATAGGTGATCGGCTGCATCGAGTGCCAGCGGACAACGTAGTTGAGCTGCCCCTTGTTCGCGATGATCTGGTCAAAGAGCGAATTCCAGCGCCTGCTGCTCATGCCGAGCGAATCCTCGCGCGAGATGCGGTTTTCCCAGATCCAGTCCGCGGCGTACTGGTATTCGCTCGGGAAATCGGCGTAGCTGAGCGCCGATGCGGTGATCGCTGACTGCTGCCGGAGGCTGCCTGTCAGCGGCGCGGTCAATGCGGCAGCAGCCACTGCCGCGCAGACCGCCAGTGTACGGATTCTGCGTTTCATATTGGATTTCCTCCCCATATTTCTGTGCGGATTTTATATGATTACAGTCTGCCTCGCCGCACCGATGTGCAAACTGTATAATTTCATTCTACAGCGAAGCGCGTGCACTGTCAATGTCAATTTGCGAAATCTGGCTGTTCATTTGTACGCACTTGCACAGAAGCGGCGCAGACCCGCGCTTTTTGCAAAGCCGGGTCTGCGCCTGATATAAGAAGGATAGGAATGAGGCATATTTTCATGAGATACGGTGCTTGCTTGGGAGCGCGTTACATCGTCAGATTGCTGCCGGAGAGCCCGCTGAAGAAATCCTGACCGCCGTTCTGCTGTCCGTTCGATCTGCCGCCTCTGCCGCCAAAGCCGCCCTGATTGCCGCCGCTCTGACCGCCTCTGCCACCCATCATTCCGCCGCCGAAGCCGCCCATCATCCCGGCGGGAATCTCGGAGACCTGCTCGCCGTTGATGATGACTGTGCCGCCGTTGAGCTCTGCGCTGACGTCGTAGTCGAAGCTGGAGGTCGGTGCGGTAATGTTGATGGTGCCGCCGTTGACATAGATCGAGCCGTTTGCGTCGATGGCGTCGGTGTCGCCCTGACCCATCGTGATATTCAGATTGCCGCCGTTGATCTCGATGACCACATCGTAAGCGGTGCTCTTGCGCGAGGCGTTGATGCCGTCGTCGGAGGCAGAGATCGTGATGTCGCCGTCGTTGATCTGCACATAGGTCGCTTCCAGACCCTCGGATGCGCTGATGTTGAAGGTGCCGCCGTCGATCTGGAGCAGTGCCGTCGCCTGAATCGCGTCGCTCTTCACGTTGATATCGAAGGTGCCGCCGCTGATTGTGATCGTGCCCTCGGCGCTGTCATTCTCGCAGTGCAGACCGTCCTTGCCCGACTGGATCGTGAAGCTGCCGTCGCTGACTGCGATCGCATCGTTCGCCTCGATCGCGTCCAGCGCACTCTGAATGCTGTAGGTGCCGCCGGTGACCTTGAGGTCATCCTTCGAGGTGATGCCGTTGCCCTGCGCGGAGACGATGCGCAGTGAGCCGGTGCCGTTGAGCACCAGATCATCCTTCGAGAAGATGACCGCGTCGGTGTTTGTGTCGCCGTCTGCGCGGAAGCTGCCGGAGACCGTCAGCGCATTGTCGCTGTCCTCAGCGGTGGTGATGAACACCTTGTCCGCGGAGATCACATAGATCGCCGGGAAGTCGCTGTTGGTGACCGTGACGCCGTCGAGCACGAGCTGCACCTTGTCCTCCTTGGAGACATTGACCGTGACCGTGCAGTTTGCTGCGGTGCCGGAGAGCACATAGACGCCTGCCTCTGTGATCTCGAGGGTGCTGCTGTCGCTGACCGTCAGGTACTTCGCGTCGGAGAGGTCTGCGGTCTGAGCGAGGTCGCGTGCGGTGAAGGCGTCGTCGTCCGAAACTGCGGTGTTGCTCAGCGCGACTGCCGCGCCGCCGTTATCGGTATCTGCCGAGGTGCTGACCGAATTGCCGGTCTTGGTGTTCGATCCGGTATTCGCGGCTACCGTGCCGCATCCGGTCAGAAGCAGTGCCATGACTGCTGCGAGTGCGATCGTATTTCTCAGATTCTTTTTCATGGTAATCCTTCCTTTCTGTTGGGGGAGAGGGTGGGTTTTGTTCCCTGTGACTATATGATACCGCAGCCGTATGGAAAATAAAGCAGCGTTCGGTGGAGAATTCCGGAAAGCTCTGTGAGGCTGCGCTTCCATATTCTTCACCCGGCTTTCACAGTCATCACATAACGCTTGACAAGATGATGCTTTTGTGATATAGTGAGACAGACAGGAAGGGAGTGTGATCCGTATGCAGGATGTGACAGAGCAGGCAGTGCGCGGGCTGCTGGAGCGCCGCGGGTTTTCTGCAGATGCTGACGGGAAATACACCGTTCCGTATCCGCTGCAGTATTTCGGCGGCGATGAGGAAAACACCCTGTGGCGCGCTGTATTTCGCAGCAAAGAGACGCCGATGGAAGCCTTTCGCCGGGCAGTGTCCGAGCAGCTGATGCAGGAGCCGGAGTCATGCTTTGAACACTGGGCAGAGTATGAATTCATGCCTGCGATCGCGGCGCTGTACGATGTCCGTCTGGACGGCGCAGAGCAGATCAAGGTGACCGATCAGACCGCAGAGCTTCTGCAATCGCTCGTGCGCTTTGATCTGTCGGAGGAAAGCCTGCTCTCCGCGCCGCTGCGCACGGTCATCACGGTCGACACCGGCGATGCCGGCTGGGATTTCACCGCCAATACCGTTCCGCCGGCATACGGCGCAGACCACACGCTCAAAGAGGCGGAGGATATTGCTTCGATCGTCTGGCTGGTGAAGCAGCAGGGGCACAAAAAGGGCGAGCTCTATTATGCGCTGCGGCATATCCGGGGTGACAGCGACTCCATCCGCACCGAATTTCTGCGCAGTGTGGCAGAGGAGGTTTGGAGCACGCTCTCGTGCTTTACGCCGCTCTGCTTTTTCCTCACGCTGACCGCGTATGACATTCTGCTGATCCGTTCGCTGCAGCAGTGGTCGGAGGAGACCGGAAAATGGGGCGGCTATCTGGTGATCACGCCGCAGACGCCCACGGGCTTTTACACCGATGATGTCGGAAGCAGCAGCCTGGTGTCGATCAGTCTGGAGCGCGAGGTGAAGCTGCCGGTCAAATATCTCTACCACGCAGTGCCGGATTTCTATCACCGGTATCCGTACAGCGGGATCATGGACGAGTATGCGAACTGGGAGGACGGCGGCATCAGCTATATCAGCCTGCCGAAGCACTTCCGGCGCAGCATGGAACAGTACGGTCTGAAGCCCGTGATGAAGAATACACGGCGCACTTGACATTTTCGCCGGATTGTGATATACTGTGCGTGCGGAACGGAGTATAAGTATCCCTGCCGTGCACATGCACGTTCCTGCTTGATTGCAGCACCCGCTCTGCCGGGCTGTACAGCATGGCGTCTTTTACGCCGGAGCCTTGCAAGTCACCGTGATTGAGAAAGCGACACGTTCCGCACAAAAAGAGCCTGACAGTCATTGCACTGTCAGGCTCTCAGTCTGTAGATAAAGTGTCTCCGACGGATTGATATTGAGGGACTCCCGCACGCTTCGCTATGAGTTTGCAGGCAAACTCACCTCATACTCCCGCGTAAGGGACTGCGTCCCTTACGAATCCCATTATAATAAAAATGGCGTATCAGCGTCAAAATCACATATAATGGGATTCCAAAGGGGTAGTACCCCTTTGGCAGGGGTGCGGGG
>JAEELE010000083.1 GCA_016288755.1 Oscillospiraceae bacterium | reverse complement strand
AATCCCGTTTTGTGCGAATTCCACGCTGATGCGTTATTTCCGTCATAATGGGATTCTTAAGGGGCAGTGCCCCTTAAGCAGGGGTTTGGGGACAGAGTCCCCAATATAATCCGTCGGAGACACCTTTTTCTACAGCCTGACCGGAGGGCAATGCTCTCCGGTCTCAGGCTGTCGAGAAACCAGCGGCAAATCAAGATTCAGATAGGAGGGAGGAAGTAGGAGGTAGGAGGTCAAGTTAGAAGTTCGGAGTGAGGAGTTGTTCCGTCACTTTTCATTCCTGCGCTCTCATTCCTTCTGCTGAAACGAAGGTCGCAATGCGGGGCTTGGGGCTTTCGCCCCTTTCTAAATAATCGCGAAGCGTCTTTTTCCAACGCAAAACTGCGCAGTTTGCTCGCAAACATGCGATTCCGCATTCACGCATTCACACAAACAAGCATCCCCCCGCAGCTTCAAAAAGCCGCAGGGGGATTTATCATTTTTCACTGCGAACTGCGAACCCGTAATTATGGGAGTATCAACCCACAGGAAGGCGCGCCGGCGCCGTGTCAAAGCGCGACTTGGGAGGCTTCGCGAAAATGAATCCGGAGGAAATGCCCCGTTTGCTTGCAAACATGGGGCTCCGCGCCAACTGCTCCCTCATCCCTCCTCCCTCCTGCCTGCTCCCTGCTTACGCGCCGGTTATGACGTCGTAATCGCCGGGCAGCACATCGAAATGCGCACCGTCGCAGAGCGGGTCAATGTCTCCGACGTTTCCGCCGTTCGGGATAAACCCGATCGACTGAATGACGATCTCGTCGCTCCCGATCTTTCGTTCTGTCCAGTACTGCTGCTCGCCGCCTGTATATGTGATCTTCATAAAGCCGCCCTCGACCATGTGCAGCGTCATGTTCCGGCTGACAGAGCAGTAGTTATAGGTGTGGATCAGCTTTTCGCCCGCGTCGATGCGTTCGACGTCCGCGAGCGTCATGCCCGGCTTCAGTCCGGCAAAATCCTCCTGTTTCAGCAGATCGTATACCACAAAGGCATAGGTGACATTCATCAGGCTGTACGGGTTTTCGTTGAAATAGAGCACCAGACTGCCGCCGTCGATGCGGTAGATGCAGTAGGGCGATCTGTAATCCGCACCGGCAAGATATTCGATCGGATACTTCTCGTCGAGCTGGCAGAGGAATGTCACATCATTCGGACCCAGACAGTAGTACAGCCGGCTCAGGATTTCCGGCGCGGAATAAACGGTCCTGAGATTATCCGGCGCGGTATGATTCAGCTTCATCGCAAGAATCTCCTGTGTGGCGATCTGCTGCTCCGTTATATCCGTATCGCTCCGGGAGACAGTGACACGTTCTTCGACGACATTCTGCAGATCGGGCAGGACACCGGGCTTGGTCATCAGCACCAGAACATGCATACCGGTGCTCAGCTCCGCGATCACGGGTTTCGCATCCTGCACGACCAGATTCAGCCGGTTGTAGCCGTAATGCACGGGTTCCAGCACCGGGTCGGACATGAGGCTCATCTGATGCCCGAGCTCGTTGATACGGAGAAAGACCGCCGTCACATCATAGCCCTTCAGCAGACCGGGCAGTGCGTATTTCGGGATATCGGGGTCACCCGCCTGCGCAACGCGGAACTGCCGGAAATTGCCGCCTGTCCCGGAATCAAACCATTCGCGGAATATGCTCTCCGGACAGTCCGGGTCATGGATCCGGAACGCGGCGTATTCATAGTCGCAGAGCTCTTCGACCTTGACCGCATAGGGCTCCAGCTTCGGCTCGGTTTCCGCTGTTGTCTCCGCTGACCACTGCGAGGACTGCCTGCTTTCGGGCGGGTCGGTCGTGGTCTGATCGGTCTGCGCGGGCGATGTGCCGTGTTCCCGCGGGTCGGTCGTGGTCTGATCGGTCTGCGCGGGCGATGTGCCGTGCTCTTGCGGGGCGGTCGTCGTTTGCGCTGTCTGCGATGCGGATGTGCCGTGCGGGGCAGTCGTTGTCTGTTCGGACGATTCCCCCGAAGCATCACGCTCTGTTGTCGATGCGGCATGCGTGCCGGTCGTTCCGTCTGCCGGAGTGTCCGGTTCGGAGTCCGCATTCTGCACGGTCGTTTCCGCGGATAAGACCGAATCCGGCATGGAGGCTGCGGTTTCGATTTTGCCGTTCATGCCGCGGATGAGGAAGATCATGCCGACCGCGAGTGCGGCGCATGCGGCAAGCCCGCCGATCTCCAGAATCCGCGTCAGGACCGGGTGTCCGGGCTCCTGCGGCGCGTCGGCGAAGCCCTCCGCCGGGTCAGCCGCAGCCTGCTGCTCCGCAGCCACCGGCTGATTCCATGCGTCCGCGATGTCCTTGTCGTCCAGCGCACTCAGGGCGCGCAGCAGCTTCATTCCTTTCATAGAATATCACCTCCGAGGTGTTTTTTCAGAGCCTTCCGTGTCCGGTGCAGGGAGACCTTCACCTTGCTGAGCCCGATCCCGCACCGCTCGGCGATCTCCCGCACAGGGAGCAGATAGACATAGCGCAGGATAAAGATGTTCCGCGCGTCCTCGGGCAGCGTGCGGATGAAGTCGCGCAGTATCCGGCGCAGCTCCGCTTCGGAGACCTGCTCCTCGATATCATCGGGCGCGGGAAGGCATTCCGCAAGCTCGTCCAGCGCAACGAAAACCAGCTTTCCGCCGCGCTTTTCGGCATGTGCCTTTTCAGAGAGATTCAGCGCTGCATTCCGGGTCAGCTTCACGAGATAGGAGAGAAAATGCACCGGCTTTTCCGGCGGGATCGCATTCCAGACGCGCAGGAGCACATCGTTCCAGCATTCCTCCGCGTCCTCGTCGCTTCCGAGAATCCGTCCGGCGATCTGCCGGCAGAGTGTGCCGTACTGCACCGATGTTTCGTTGAGCGCGCGCTCATCGCGTGCACAGTACAATGCAATGATCTGTTCGTCCTCCACAGGCATCCGCCTCCTTTCCGCTGCATCCCTCTGCCTATTATGACAGATTCTGAGGTGATTTGGTTACACGGTTCTGCAAAAAACGGCACGCCGCCTGCGCTGGATGCAAACAGAAAAAGCCCGACAGTGCCGGACTTCTTCTGTTTGCAGGAGATCACCGCGATAAGCGGCGCTCCCGATTGCTTATGCGTTTTCCTCTTTTCTGCTCCGCTTCATCAGGGCGAAGCCGGTGAGGATCAGCAGTGCAGCCGCTCCGGTCAGTGCCTTGTCTCTGCCGGAGGTGCCGGTCTGCGGGAGATTGACGGTCTCCTCTGTGTCGCTGCTGCCGATGCCGGTCATCGTGTCGACCGTGTAGGTATCGAGCAGGTCGCCCTCTTCGCTGAACAGCGAAATGCAGTAGAAATCGTCGTTCCAGCCGGTGATTCTCGCAACCGCAAACTGACCGGTCCGTTCCTGATAATCCTTCGCCGCCCACTGCTCGAGCTCGTCGTCGGTCGTGATGTGACCCTCCTCCGTGGCGTCAGCGGGCTTGAACACCGCGACCAGCGCGAGCTCCTCCTCCGCCGTCAGCGTGATCGTTTCGGAGTAGGAATAGTTGGCGCCTGTCCGTGCATTCTGCCATTTGACAAACTGCCAGCCCTCGAACGCCTTTGCCGCCAAAGTCACGGTAATGCCCCGTTCCTGATTGAAATACACGGACTGATACGGATACTCGTCGTCAAATACCGGCGCGGTCCCGTCGTCGGTTCCGGCGATCTGCCCAAGCCCCGAGCACTGCGCACCGATCAGGACCCTGTCGGTCTCCGGCACCAGCGCGGTGAATTGCTTCTGATTCTCTGCCGCCCACTGCTCGAGCGTGCCGCCTGCATAGCTGACGATCTCGGCGTCACCGAAGGGGTCGGGTCCCATGATCTCGCAGTCCGGGTTCAGGATCACGACCCAGGAGAGCGTGCAGCCGGTAAACGCCTCGCCGTTGATAGCAGTGACGGATTCAGGCAGGTAGAGATCGCGCAGAGCGGTGCAGCCGCCGAACAGATTCCAGCCGATGCTGCCCAGCGCACATGAGAACGACACCGTGGTCAGCTTCGGGCATTCCGAAAATGCCGCGGGCATGATCTCGAGCACGGAGTCCGCCATCGTGACGCCCAGCAGCTCCGTGCAGCCGGTGAAGGCGCCCCAGCCGATCACGCCGACCGAATCCGGGATATACACGGTTGTGATCTCCGCACAGTCGCTGAATGCAAAGGTGCCGATGATGCTGACCGTCTCCGGGATGAACACATCGCCGGTGCATGCAGTGCCGTCGATCAGGACGCCGTTGACAACGACCGTCGGGTCCTCGGTCTGCTTCGCGCGGAGCCATGCCGTGCCCTTGAAGATGCCGCCGCCGAGATCGGTCAGATCCTCCGGCAGCTCGACGGATGCGAGATTTGTACAGTTCTCAAACGCGAAATCGTCGATTCTGGTGACCGAATCACTGATTTTGACCGATGTGATGTTCTCATTCCCGGAGAATGCGCCGCGCGTGATGAGCCGGATGCCGTCAGGAATCACGACGTCGCCGGTACAGTTATGACCGTCGATCAAGGTGCTGTTGACGGTGATCAGCGGATTTTCGTTATTGGCAAGCCAAGCGGTTCCGTCAAACGCGCCGGGACCGACTGTGTCCACAGAAGCCGGGATATCCAGCTGCGCAAGGTTGGTGCAGTTGTAAAATGCACGCTCACCGATGGAGGTCACGGAATCGGGAATCACGATCCCGGTCAGGCTCGTGCATTCCGCAAACGCGCGGTTGTCGATATTCTGCGCGCCGTCCTCGATCACGACCTTCGCGATCCGCTCCTTTGCGGCAGACCACGGCGCCTCGGGCGGACCGTCCGGGCGTGCAAAGTTCATCTCGCCCGTGCCGCTGATCGTCAGCGTGTCGCCGTCAAGGCTCCATGTCAGGTTTTCGCCGCATTTTCCGCCGTCCTCGGCGACAAATCCGAGCTGATACTGTTCCGCATACTGCGCGGCTGCCGAATGCACCGTGCTGCAGTAAATTGTCGCGGTATTGCTGATCGCTGACGGGTGGTCCTCGATCTCGCAGTCGGGGTTTTCGATGCGGACGATGCGGAGATTCGGGCACATCTCAAAGGTGTGCGCGGCGATCTTCACGACGGTGTCGGTCAGCACAGCCTCCTCCAGATTCGTGAACGCATTGAACGAGCCGTTGAGGGCGGTCACACCCTGATCGACCAGAACGAAGCGGACGCTGTCCTTGATCTCCAGCCACGGACTGTGACCGGGCGGGAATTCGGGGATCTCGCCGGTGCCGCTGACGACCATCGAGCCGCCGGAATCCAGCGTCCATGTCAGCGCTTCGCCGATCTCGCCGCTCGCTGTGATCTCCGGCGCGCTGTCTTCCGCAGTCGGTGCGCCGGCCAGAAGGTCGGCAGGCGGCTCCTGCTCCGCCGCAGACACTGCCGCCGTGTGCAGCAGCAGCGACGCTGCCGCGCAGGACACAATGGCTGCCAGAATCCGCTTCATCGTTGTTTTCATAATGATCACCCTTTCATTTCATGTTTTATATGCGCGTTCGGTGCGCATTCATTATCACTATCATACCATAAATATGATTGTATGTCAATCACTTTTGACAAATTTGTGAATCAATTCTGCCGGCGGGCAGAGGAAAGCCGCAGCGCTTTCCCGTATACGGTTTCCTGTGCTGTCCGCGCGCGTTCTTTGGCATTCTCTCCCTCGGAATCATTGACTTTTCCGTGCGGATATGCTAAACTGAAAGAGCGGAGGCACGCCGGAATGAACAACCGCCATACAGGGGAGGCAACACGATGAACATGAAAAAGCTGCTCGCTGCCGCGCTCACGCTGTCGGTCGCAGCGGGCGTTTCCGCATATTTTCCCGCAGAACGGGAGGCGGTGCTGACCGTCTGCGCGGAGGAAACCGAAAACACATACACAGAGGACGGCTTTACCTTTGTGCTCTGTGACGACCACGCCGAGCTGGTCGGCTGCTCGCTGCTGTTCCCGTTCATAGTATCCATTCCGAATGAAGTGCACGGTCTGCCGGTCACACACATCGGCGCCTACGCATTTTCATGCAATACCTATCTTGGCCGCGTCACGCTTCCCGATACCGTCACCAGCATCGGCGCGGGGGCGTTCTCCGGCTGCGAGGGTCTGCTGGATATCGTCGTTCCGTCCGCGCTGACCGATGTGGACGGCACGGCGTTCGAGGGCACGCTGTGGATGAAAAACAAGCTGGAGGAGGGTCCGTTTGTCGATCTCGGCGGCATTCTGCTCTATGCAGAATCCGACGAAGAAACGGTCACAGTGCCGGAGGGGATCACCGGCATCGGCGGGCATGCCTTTGTCAACTGTAAGAGCATGACGCAGTGCATCATTCCGGATACCGTGACGCGCATCTGCAGCCGCGCATTTCAGGGCTGCGAAAAGCTCACCGCGATCGACATTCCCGACAGCGTGACCGAGATCGGCACATACGCATTCTGTGACTGCCGCACCATGACAAATGCGCATCTGCCGAAGGGATTGACAAAAATACCGGCGCACCTGTTTGATAACTGTCTGATGACCGAGTTCACCTTGCCGGAAACCATCACCGAGCTCGGCGACGGATGCTTCAGCTACTGCGATTTCACTTCGATGACGCTGCCGGAGGGGCTGACCGTGATCGGTCCAAAGGCGTTTTATTATTCCGACCTGACAGAGATCAGCATTCCCTCCACGGTCACATCCATCGGTGAGGAAGCGTTCCGCTCCACTGACATCCAAACGGTCACGCTCCCGGACGGACTGACGGAGATCGCGCCGCACACCTTTGACTGCTGCTTCAAACTGGAGGAGGTCATTCTTCCGGCGAGCCTGAAGCGAATCGGAGAATACGCATTTTCCGGCTGTGAGAAGCTCCCGGCGATCATCCTCCCGGACGGTCTGACGTCGATCGGCGACAGCGCATTCGGTGACTGCTACGCGCTCGGCAGCATCATTCTGCCCGACACCGTGACCGAAATCGGGAAAAACGCCTTTTATGACTGTCTCTCGCTGAAATCCGCCGTGCTGCCCGCAAGGCTGGAAAAAATCCCCTGTGAGCTGTTCCTGCACTGTGAAGCGCTGGAGGATGTTGTAATCCCGGACACCGTGACAGAGATCGGCGAAAAAGCCTTCTCCGCCTGCCGTGCGCTGCGCAGCATCACCGTGCCCGACAGCGTGACGGTGATGGGAAAAGAGGCCTTTTCTGAGTGCGGCGCGCTCACAAGCGTCACACTGCCGGACGGTCTCCGCATCATCCCGCAGGGTGCATTTTATCAATGCGACGAGCTGTGCAAGATCAATTTTCCGAAGTCGCTGGAGGAGATCGGCGCTTCGGCTTTCTGCCGGACAAAGCTGACTGCCGCTGCGCTTCCCGATACCGTCCGCGTGATCGGCAGCGGTGCATTTTCAAAATGCCGGCAGCTGACGACCGTTTCCTATCCTGCCGAAGCGGCGGTCGGCGCGTATGCGTTCAGCGAAACCGCATGGATCGAGGAAATGCGGAAGGAAAACCCGCTTGTGATCGTGCACGGCACACTGCTGGACGGTCATGCGGCCTCCGGCGATCTTGTCATTCCCGAGGGCGTGACCCGCATCTGCGACAGTGCCTTTGACGGCAACGATCAGATCACCTCGGTCGTGATCTCCGAGGGCAATCTGGAGATCGGCGCATATGCCTTTGAAAGCTGCAGGAATCTGACCTCGGTCGTCCTGCCCGACAGCACCGCGGAGCTCGGCGCAGCCCTGTTCACGGGCTGTGAGAATCTGGTCTCCGTCAGAATCGGAAACGGCGTGAAGGTCATTCCGGAGGATTGCTTCCTATCGTGCGCAAAGCTGGCGGAGGTGCAGCTCGGCAGCAGCGTGGAAACGATCGGAGAAAACGCCTTCCGCTTCTGCGAGGGTCTGACCGCGTTGGAGTTCCCGGAGAGCCTGACCCGCATCTGCAATGAGGCGTTCTTTGCATGCACAGGGCTGGAGAAGCTGAAATTTCCCGACAGTCTTTCCGCGATCGGAAACTGGGCGTTCGACGGCTGCACGGCGATCACGGAGATCGATCTGGGCAGCGGTGTCACGGAGATCGGCGCCTGCGCGTTCCGGCATTCGCAGATCACCGCTGTCACGATTCCGGAAAGCGTGGAACGGGTCTGGGATTATGCGTTTGTGAACTGTGAGCAGCTCACAGATGTCACCGTCCTGAATCCTGCGTGCGTCATCGGCTCGGGCGGAACGGAGATCAATCAGACATTCGCCTGCCGGAACATCTATGGCTATGACGGTTCATCCGCGCAGCAATATGCCGCGGATAACTGGAAGGAATTTGTATCGCTCGGCGCAGCGCCCGAGCCGGCAAAGGCGGATTACAGCTGCAACGGCGAAATCGGCATCGCAGACGCCGTGCTGCTGGTGCGGCTCCTCACGGAGGATATTTGGCTGACCGACGCGCAGGTCCGGTTTATGCTGAAAGCCGAGCCGGACTATGACGGGGACGGGCAGGTCACGCTCCTCGATCTGAACGCCCTGCTGAACATGCTCGGCGCTGCATAACAGCATATCTCCGGAGAACCGCCGTCTGTGTATTGACAGACGGCGGTTCCGCTCGTCGATAAAGCCGCACGGAGGATTTCCGTGCAGGGTGAAAAATTCCGCAGATTTTTTCCAGTTTTATAAATTCTGAACATCTGATGCTGTATAATGGAATCAGCCGATGAACAGCATCAGCTGTTTCGCAAAAGGAGGGTCAAATATGATCGCGCATATCCGCGATACAGACAACACAGAGCAGAGCGTGCAGCAGCATTGTCAGAATACGGCAGATTACGCACAAAGGTACGCCGAGCCGATCGGTATGCCGCACACTGCGCATCTTGCCGGATTGCTGCATGATATCGGCAAATGCAGCACGGCGTTTCAGGCGTATATCAGGAACGAATCGGATGCCCGCCGCGGTGAGATCGATCACAGCTTTGCCGGGGCAAAATATCTGCGGCTGCGCACAGAAGCGTCCGATCAGCAGATGCAGCGGCTGACGGCGGAGCTGATCGGGCGGGTCATTCTGTCGCACCACGGGCTGCACGATTGGATCGACGGCGATGCAAAGGATGTCTATCTGCAGCGCACCGACAAGGACAACGATTATTCCGAGATCCTCGGAAACGCCGAAAAAACCGGTCTGCTCTCCGATGCCGACCGGGAGCTGCCGGACGCTGCCGATGAATTTGATGCGGTCATTCGCCGGGTGAAGCAGATGACAGAAACCGCAGACCGCAGCAGAAGGTGTGAGGCGCGTGCGTTCTATCTCGGCATGACGGAGCGCTTTCTCCAGTCTGTGCTGATCGACGCCGACCGCACGGACACCGCGGATTTCATGTCGGATGCCGTGACAGAGGCGCAGTTTGATACACAGGCTGTCTGGCAGAGGATGCAGAAACGAATGGATGAAACGCTTTCCGGATTCCGGCAGAAAACGGACCCCATCTCTAAGCAGCGTCAGAGCATCTCGGACCGCTGTGCTGCATTTGCCGAGCATGATGTGAAGATCTGTAAGCTGATCGTTCCGACCGGCGGCGGCAAAAGCCTTTCCTCGCTGCGCTTCGCGATCCGCTATGCACAGCGGCTGCACATGGAAAAGATCATTTACATCGCGCCGTTCATGTCGATTCTGGAGCAGAACAGCGATGTGATCCGTGCGATCGCCGGAGACGAATGCTTTTTGGAGCATCATTCCAACATGCTTGCCGAACAGTCAGCCGACGGTGAACGGCTGCGGGAATACGAGCTGCGCAGTGAAAAATGGGATCAGCCCGTGATCGCAACGACGATGGTGCAGCTCCTGAATGCGCTGTTTTCCGGAAAAAGCGCGGCGGTCCGCAGGATGCACCGGCTTTCCCGGGCAGTGATCATCGTCGATGAGGTGCAGTCCGTTCCGCTGAAATGTGTGTATCTGTTCAATCTTGCCATGAACTTCCTGTCCCATGTCTGCGGGAGTGCGGTCGTACTCTGCTCCGCGACTCAGCCGCCCTTTGAGCAGCTGAAGGAGTTTCCGCTCCTGCTCGATGCGGAAAGCAGCATGACCGGAGATGCGACAGAGGATTTTGCGGTGTTCCGCCGCACAAGACTGCATTATCTCGGTCAGAAGGGCGGTTATTCCTACGATCAGGCGGCTGAGCTTTGCAGAGAATGGTTCCGCGAAAACGGCAGTCTGCTCTGTGTGGTCAACACCAAAAAGGCGGCGCAGGAAATGTGGCAGAGGCTCCGGGAGACGCCCGGTGCAGAGGTCTTTCATCTGAGCACTGCCATGTGCCCCAAGCACCGAAGAAGCTGCATTGCAGCGATCAGAGCGAAGCTGTCTGAGCATGCACCGGTGGTCTGCGTGACCACACAGCTCATCGAAGCCGGTGTCGATATTTCCTTTGGCTGTGTGATGCGTTCACTCGCGGGGATGGAAAACGCGGTGCAGGCAGCGGGGCGCTGCAACCGGAACGGCGAATATCCCTCCGCCTGCCCGGTCTATGTGCTGCATCTCTATGAGGAGAAGCTCGGCAGTCTGCACGAGATCAAGGATGCACAGGGGATATCAAGGGCGGTTTTCGATCAGCCGGCGGATACCGATTTTCTGAGCGTTCCGGTCATGCGTGCATATTTCGGAAAGCTGTATCAGCAATGTGAATGCGGCAGCAACGGCAAAAACCGGCTGCGTTATCCGCTGAATGACAGGATCGACCGCGATCTGATCAATCTGCTTGCGCTGAATGATGCCCGCGTGAAGTATAACGGCAGCAAACGGCTGACGTATTGCGGACAGGCGTTCAAAACAGCAGGCATGAAGTTTGAGGTGATCGACACACACACGCGCGATGTCATTGTTCCCTATGATACGGAAGCTGAGCAGCTGCTGCAGGAGCTGGAGCATGCAAGGACGCCGCGGGAAGCCGCAAAGCTGCTCCGTCAGCTGCAGGCGTATACGGTCAGTGTGTATTCCGGCACAGATCGGCAGCTGGAAGAAAACCGCGCTCTGCGCAGTGTCAGCTGCGGGGGCAGCCCGGAATGCTCGGTGACCGTTTTGGAGCGCCGCTTCTACGACGATACGCTCGGCGTCAGAACCGAAGGCGGTGCACATGAGTTTTTATGCTTATAAAAAAGCCGCATGATGCGGACACATCATGCGGCAAAGCAAAGGGAATAATCTAAATGTACTTATTTCAATCCACAGCGGAGATCGCTGACGATACCTACTATATCATAAATTGCAGCTGTAAATGTTAATTTTATGTGAACAATCATTGGGAGAACTTGACATTTCGGCACGAAGCGTTATAATATAAATATACTTGAAATGAAAGGAGTGGTCCGATATGGATAATCCGACCCACCGAAACACCGTAGAATTTCAGGTCTCCGGGAAATATGCGCTGTTCACCGATGTGCTGACGCGCCCCGGCGGTGAGCGCTGCAGCTACATGATCCCGACCTATGAGGCACTGAAGGGGATCCTGCACAGCATATACTGGAAGCCCACTCTGATTTGGTATATTGACGCGGTGCGGGTCATGAAGCCGATCAGAACGGTGCGCAGGGGCATCCGCCCGATCAAGTACGGCGGCGGAAACGACCTTGCGTATTACACCTATCTGGACGATGTCCGCTATCAGGTGCGCGCACATTTCGACTGGAATTACAACCGCCCGGAGCTGGAATGCGACCGCAATGAGCACAAGCACCACAACATCGCCAGACGCATGATCGAGCGCGGCGGCAGGCGCGATATCTTTCTCGGAACGCGCGAGTGTCAGGGTTATGCGGAGCCCTGCCGCTTCGGAGAGGGCGAAGGCGCCTACGATCAGGCAGGGACCATGCCGTTCAGCCTGATGCTGCACGGCTTCACCTATGCCGACGAGGCGGAGCGCGAAGAGGACAAGGGATGGATGACTGTCCGCTTCTGGCAACCGGTCATGGAAAACGGCATCATCCGGTTCCCGCTGCCGAAGGCGTTTTCCGATGCGCCGTCATCGGAGCAGACATTGGTCAAACGGCATATCAGACCGATGGAGATCAAACCGTTCGGGCAGGAGCACGGCAATTTCTCCGGGCTGGAGGAGCCGGGGCTGGACATGCTCGCAGGGGGTGATGATTTTGAGCTGGACTGAGGAGCTTTTCCGGGTATATGAGCAGCAGTGCGGTATCGCGCACGGTGACGGCACGGTGCTGCTGCCGGTGTCGCATTCCACCGCGAATGCACAGATCGAGGTGACTGTTCGGCAGGACGGCAGCTTCGTCTCCGCACGCGCGCTGACAAAGGAGGAAGGGAAGGATACGGTCATTCCGGTGACGGAGGATTCCGGCGGGCGAACCAGCGGCGTCTGTGCAATGCCCTTTGCCGACAAGCTGATCTATCTTGCAGGCGATTATGCTGCGTATTGCGCACGCAATAACATACAGCACCATCAGGATTATCTGCAGCAGCTTGGGCGCTGGCACAGCAGCCCGCATACACACCCTTCCGTCGATGCCCTGTTTGCTTATATCACACAGGGCACGCTGATGCGCGACCTCATCGACTGTCATGTGCTGCAAACTGATCCGAAAACGGGACTGCTGGCAGAGAAGATCAGCATTGCCGGCATTGCGCAGGAGGATGCGTTTGTGCGGTTTGTTGTGCAGGAGGCTGCGCAGCCGAACACATGGCAGGATCAGACGCTCTATGACAGCTTTATCGCATGGAATGCAAGTGAATCAGAGCAGACAGCGCTGTGCTATGCGACCGGACAGATCTTGCCTGTCACCTACAAGCATCCGTCGAAGCTGCGGCATTCCGGCGACAAGGCAAAGCTGATTTCCGCCAACGATGAAAGCGGCTTTACATACCGCGGGCGCTTCGCGGATAAAACGCAGGCTGTCTCCGTCAGCTACGATTTCTCGCAAAAGATGCACAATGCACTCCGCTGGCTGATCAAACGGCAGGGCATTTCGTTTGATACGCTGACACTGATCGTCTGGACAAGCGCAATAGAAGAGCCGCCCGATCTGATTCTGGACGCCTATGACCCGTTCGAGGATGAAGAATCCCGCGAGACCGCGCCGCCGGATACGGAACCGATCTATCGGGAATTCCTGCGAAAGCGTATTTTCGGCACGAAGGAATTCGATATCCGCGCAAAGGTCATGCTCATGGGCGTGGATGCGGCAACGACCGGCAGACTGTCCGTTGCGATCTATGAGGAGCTGGAGCATTCCCGCCTTCTGGAGCAGCTCGCCGCATGGCACACGGAGACCGCAGCGATGCGTTATGATGCAAAGCAAAAGATCAGCTGTCTGCATTCCTTTGCGGTGAAGGAGATCATCCGCGGCGCATTCGGAACGGAAAACGGCAGCGGCTTTCTCGAGGTGAAGCCCGAAACCGAGAAGGACAATGTGCTCCGCCTGCTCCCGTGCATCACACTCGGGCGGCATCTGCCGGCGGACATCGTGCAGAATCTTGTGAAGAAAGCATCGAATCCGCTCGCGTATGACAAATGCCACCGCATTGTCCTTGAGACCGCCTGCGGCATGATCCGCAAGCACAATATTGACCGTCAGAAAGGGGTAATATCTATGGCTTATGATCCGACCGAGACCGACCGCAGCTATCTGTTCGGCTGTCTGCTTGCGATTGCAGATGCCGCGGAATACGCAGCCTACGATGAGGATGACCGCGGCAAGCGCGTCACCAATGCAAAGCGCTACTGGAGCATGTTTGCAAAGCGCCCCTTTGTCACATGGGGCGTGATCGAAAACAATCTCCGTGTATACATGATCAAGCTCGGCGGCGGAAGCATCCGTTATGAGAAGCTGCTGAATGAGGTGATGTGCAGATTCCGGGCGGGTGATTTTGAAAAAGATGCACCGCTCACATCGAATTATCTGCTCGGCTACCACCATATGAACGCTGAAATCTACAAGAAATAAGAGGAGGAATAACCCATGCTGGAACACAAAATTGATTTTTCGGTGATCGTCACCGCCACAAACGCAAACCCGAACGGCGACCCGCTGAACGGCAACCGCCCCCGCGAGACCTTCGAGGGCTGCGGCGAGATCTCGGATGTCTGCATCAAGCGCAAGATCCGCAACCGCCTGCAGGATATGGGCGAGAAGATCTTTGTGCAGTCCGATGACCGCTGCGATGACGGCTGCGATTCGCTCCATGCCCGCGTCAGCCAGAATGCCGCGATCAAGGCGATCAGCAACGGCAAGAAGACCGACCGGAATGCATTTGCTGATGCGGCATGTGCGGAGTGGATCGATGTCCGCAGCTTCGGTCAGGTGTTTGCATTCAAGGGCGACGAGGTCTCTGTCGGCGTGCGCGGTCCTGTCAGCATTCAGCAGGCTGTCAGCGTATCTCCGGTCGATGTGGTCAGTATGCAGATCACGAAGAGCGTCAACGGTGAACCGGGCAAGGAGAGCAAGGCGTCGGACACAATGGGCATGAAGCACCGCGTCGCGTTCGGGCTCTATGTGATTCACGGCAGCATCAACTGTCAGCTTGCGGAGAAAACGGGCTTTTCCGCGGAGGATGCCGCAAAGATCAAGGAGGCGCTCTGCACACTGTTTGAGAATGACGCCTCCTCGGCAAGACCCGAGGGCAGCATGGAGGTCTGCCGCGTGTACTGGTGGGAGCATGCCTGCAAGACGCCGAAGGTCAGCTCGGCAAAGATTCACCGTGCACTGAAGATCAGGCTGAAGGACGGCGTCTCCGCGCCGCGCTGCTTCGATGATTATGAGATCACGCTCGATGCGGTCGAAGGCGTGACGCCGGAGATCATCGACCTGATGTGATGTACCGCGAGGATGAATACCTGATGCTCTCAGGGCTGCAGCATTTTGCATTCTGCCGCCGGCAGTGGGCGCTGATCCACATTGAACAGCAGTGGGCGGAGAATCTTCGCACTGCCGACGGCAGGCTCATGCATGCGAATGCGCATGACAGCGGATTCCGCGAGAAGCGGGGCGATGTCATCATCACAAGAGCGATGCAGATATCGTCTGCGGCGCTGGGCATCAGCGGGGAATGCGATGTGGTCGAGTTTCATCAGGCAAAAACCGGCATTCATCTGCACGGCGCCGAGGGGACATTTCAGGTCATTCCGGTGGAATACAAGCGCGGCGCACCGAAGGCGGATGACTGCGATGCCTTGCAGCTCTGCGCGCAGGCGCTCTGTCTCGAGGAAATGCTCTGCTGTGAGATTCCGCAGGCGTATCTGTATTACGGCGAGACCCGCAGGCGGCAGACCGTGCCGCTTGACCGACCGCTCCGGGAAACGACCGTCGGCATGATCCGTGAGATGCACGAGCTCTTCCGCCGGCAGCATACGCCGAAGGTGCGCCGGACAAGGGCGTGCAATGCGTGCTCCCTGAAGGATATCTGCCTGCCTGCGCTCAATCAGAACCGCAGTGCCGCAGCCTATCTGACCGAAGCACTGAAAGGCGGCGAATGATGAAAAAGCTGCTCAATACACTGTATATCACAACGCCCGACCGCTATCTCTCACTCGACGGCGAAAATGTCGTGATCTCTGCGGACAGACAGGAGATCGCCCGCGTTCCGCTGCACAATCTGGAGCGCATCATGGCGTTCGGGAGTGCCGGGGCAAGCCCTGCGCTCATGGGAAAATGTGTTTCGGAATCGCGCGAGCTGGTCTTTATGTCGCGCTCCGGCAGGTTTCTTGCAAGAGCGGAGGGCGAGGTCAGCGGCAATGTCCTGCTGCGCCGCACACAGTACCGCACGGCGGATGCTCCGGAACAAAGCCTCGCCGTTGCAAGGAATATGATCGCCGCAAAGCTCTATAACAGCCGCTGGACACTGGAGCGCACGATCCGGGACCATCCGATGCGGATTGATACCGCACTGTTCTCTGAAAAATCCGGATATCTGCAAAAAGCGATCGCTGCCGCGGCAGAAGCGCCGGATGCAGATGCGCTCCGCGGCATAGAGGGTGAGGCGGCTTCTGTCTATTTCTCTGTGTTTGACGATATGATTTTGCAGCAGAAGGAGGAGTTCCGTTTCAACGGCAGAAACCGCCGACCGCCGCTTGACCGTGTCAATGCGCTGCTTTCCTTTGCCTATACGCTCTGCACCGGCATGTGTGCGTCTGCGCTGGAGGCGGTCGGGCTGGACCCCTATGTCGGCTTTTTCCATACGGATCGCCCCGGCAGACGTTCGCTTGCGCTTGATCTGGTCGAGGAATTCCGCGCGCAGCTGTGCGACCGTTTCGTGCTGACCGTCATCAATAAACGGATCGTATCGCCCGAGCAGTTTGATCTGCGCGAGAACGGAGCAGTGCTGCTGAATGATGACGGCAGAAGGGCGTTTCTTGCCGCATGGCAGAAGCGGAAGGACGATGAGATCGTGCACCCGTATCTGGAGGAAAAGGTGCAGTGGGGCATGCTTCCGTATGTGCAGGCACTGCTGCTTGCGCGGTATCTGCGCGGCGATCTGGACGCATACCCGTCGTTTTTATGGAAGTGATGCGATGTTTATTCTGATTACATACGATGTCTGCACAGCAGATGCAGCAGGGAGAAAACGGCTGCGGCGCGTTGCGAAGCTCTGTGTCGATTACGGTGTCCGCGTGCAGAATTCCGTGTTTGAATGTCAGGCAGATGCGGCGCAGTGGCGGATGCTGAAGGCAAGGCTGCTGAAGGAGATTGACGAAAAGCAGGATTCTCTGCGGTTTTACTTTCTGAATGACAGTCAGCGTGCGAAGGCGGAGCATCACGGTGCAAAGAAAGCGATCGCTGTCGATGAGCCGCTGATTCTCTAGTGCGAACAGGAAGCGCACAGAAAAACGCCGCTGTATTCGCACCGCAAACGGCCCGTAATTTTGCAGTGATTCCGCGTGTTCCGGCGGAAAAGAACAGGAACTTTGTCAAAAATGCACGAATCAAAGAAATGCTCATTCCTTTGTTTCTACATTTTTGCTGTCGCTCCCCCCACGGGGGAGCGTGGATTGAAATCGGCTATCTGGATTGAGCATCGACCGGAGAGCGAAGGTCGCTCCCCCCACGGGGGAGCGTGGATTGAAATGGCTTTTGGTCAGCTCCGAAGAGTGCTTGACGCCGTCGCTCCCCCCACGGGGGAGCGTGGATTGAAATAATCGTGTGCTGTCCGTTATACTTGACAAGTGCGTCGCTCCCCCCACGGGGGAGCGTGGATTGAAATTCTGTATATCCATACGGACGCCGCGCCGCTTTAGTCGCTCCCCCCACGGGGGAGCGTGGATT
>JAEELE010000082.1 GCA_016288755.1 Oscillospiraceae bacterium | reverse complement strand
GATTTTAAGTCTCTTGCGTCTGCCGATTTCGCCACAGCAGCAAATATGCTGTTATTATATCACTTTTCCGGCGGAATGTCAAGCAATAAAAAACAAGCAATAAAAAACGGAGGATTGAAAGATGAGAAAATTTGAGGGATTCCAGAGGGGTATTGATCTCGGCGGCTGGTTTTCGCAGTGCCCGCACACGGCGGAGCACTATGACAGCTTCATCACGGCGGCGGATCTGGAGACCGTCGCGGGCTGGGGGCTCGACCATGTCCGCCTGCCGATCGACTACGAGCTGCTCGAGACTGCGGAGGGCAAGCCGATCCCCGAGGGCTATGCCAGACTGCACCGCATTGTCGACCGCTGCAAGGCGCTCGGGCTGAACGTGATCATCGACCTGCACAAGACAGCCGGCTATTCCTTTGATATGGGCGAGGCGGAGGACGGCTTCTTCGGTTCGGCGCCGCTGCAGCAGCGCTTCTATGCGCTCTGGGAGGAGATCGCGAGGCAGTTCGGGCAGGAATCCGACCGCGTCGCGTTTGAGCTGCTCAACGAGGTCACCGACCGCGATTATTCCGACCGCTGGAATGCGATCAGCCGGGAGTGCGTGCGCAGAGTGCGCGTCTGTGCACCGGATACCTATATCCTGATCGGCGGCTACTGGAACAACGCGATCAACGCGATGCCCGATCTGCCGATGCCCTATGACGACCGCATCGTCTACAATTTCCATTTCTATGAGCCGCTGCTGTTCACGCATCAGGGGGCGCTCTGGGTCGCCGGAGACATGCCTGCCGATTTCCGCATCGGCTATCCGGGCACTGCGGAGGAATACACGCAGAAGCAGCAGGAAATGAACGTCATCGTGATGAACATCTTCAAGGAGTCGGGCGCCGAGCATGCCGATGCGCGGATGTTTGACGGGCTGTTTGCGAAGGCTGCGGCACTGGCAGAGGCGCGCGGCACCTCGCTCTACTGCGGCGAATACGGTGTGATCCAGTTTGCTTCAAATGCGGATACGCTGCGCTGGTACACCGACATTCACGCAGCCTTTGAGAAATACGGCATCGGGCGCGCCGCGTGGACCTACCGCGGCATGCACTTCGGTCTGACGGATGCGGGCAGAGCCGCGATCCGTGACGAGCTGATCGCGCTGCTGTAACGAAAATCGGGCATTCCGGCTTTTGACCGGGATGCCCGCTTGTTATTCCGCATTGACGGTATTGGGGTGAAGCACGATCGCCTGCTGGAACAGGCGCTTATACGCCGTTTCGACGGCGGCTTTCGGGTAGGGGGTGATGTCGTTTTCCGCGAGCGAATCGCTGAAATAGTACGAATCCGAATCGTACCCGATCAGGAGCAGCGCATGCTCGGGGCGGATAAACGTAAACTTTTCGCCCGTCGGCAGATACCATGTGTGTCCCGCCCGCACCGGCTGCATTTCGATCGTCGCCCAGATCATGACGGGAATGTCCTGATCGACATAGTCGCTGCAGAGCGCTGACAAAGGGATTTCCCGCAGAAGCTCCGCGCTGCCGTCAAAGGGGCTTTGCTCAATCGCCTTGACGATGACGGGGCTGTAGCAGCCGTAGCCGTTGGATTTGAGCGGGTCACCGATGAAATAATCCCACGGGCTCTCCGCGTGCAGCTCGTTGTTGCTGTCCGAATACGGGTAATCGGCGACCGGCAGATACTCCCTGATAAAAGTGCCCGGGTCGATCTCAGCCCCGTAATACTGCATCAGCGATACAGCGGCAAGGCTCTCGCACGCAGTCGCGTAGCCGGAGGACTGATCCAGATGTGGCACGCCGTAGATCAGATGCCCGTCTGCCGGGTCAAACGGTACGCCGTTGCTGTCATCGGTTGTTTCGGGCAGCGAATTGGTGTCCGGCTCATCAGTGCCCCGGTTGCTGTTCTCCGTTACGGAGGTCAAAGCGGTCGTCCCGGCGGTGACTTTGGTCTGTTCGGTCGTTGTCTGCGCTTTTTCGGCTGTTGTGGTCTGTACGGCTGTACCGGACGTCCCGCCCGATGTGAGCGGCTCAATGCCGCAGCCGGTGAGCAGGACCATCGCGGCAGCAAGCGTAAAATATCGACGCAAATACTCATCTCCTCTCAGATTTCGTCCAAACAGTATTATACCACAATGCCCGCACGAATGCAAGTGTGAGACAGGTGCGGAATATGAAGATTGGGTGAAAGATCAATAAAATTTCCGATAGGGTTTGCATTTTTCTTCTGTTTATGCTATACTGTAGGAAAGAACGGAGGTGCGCAGCCATGCGTTTTGACATGAAGGAATGTATCAGAAGGACAAAGCACGGTCAGCCCCTGACAAAGGCGCAGATCACCGGGCTTGTCAGAGGCGTGACGGCAAAGAACCCTGCGGAGGCGATCCCGGACTATCAGCTTTCGGCATGGCTGATGGCGGTCTGCCTGCGCGGTCTGACCGATGACGAAACCGCAGTGCTCACAGCCGCCATGCGCGATTCCGGGCAGACGATGCACTGGGAGATGCTCGGCGGTCCCGTTTGTGACAAGCACAGCACGGGCGGCGTCGGCGACAAGACGACGCTGATCCTTGCGCCGATCGCGGCAGCCTGCGGCGTTTATATGCCGAAAATGTCAGGGCGCGGGCTCGGGCACACCGGAGGCACGATCGACAAGCTCGAGAGCATTCCCGGGCTGACGACCGCGCTGGAGCCCGATGCGTTTTTATCGCTGGTGCAGCGTGCGGGCTTTGCCGTCGCTATGCAGACCGGCGATCTTGCCCCCGCCGACAAGGTGCTCTATGCACTGCGCGACGTGACAGAGACCGTCGACAGCATTCCGCTGATCTGCGCGAGCATCATGAGCAAGAAGCTCGCGACCGGCGCAGACCATATCCTGCTCGACGTCAAGGTCGGCAGCGGTGCCTTCATGAAGAATGACGCCGATGCCGCAGAGCTCTCCCGGCTGATGCTGACCGCTGCGAAAGCGGACGGCAGGGACTGTACCGCAGTGCTGACGGATATGGACCGCCCGCTCGGCATGTATATCGGCAATGCGCTCGAGGTGCAGGAGGCGATCGCGGTGCTGCGCAGCGGCGGCGACCCCGAGCTGCGGGAATTCTGCATCGACATGGCGGCAGAGCTGCTCGCAATGGCGGGAAAAGGTACTTATGAAGCATGCCGCAGTCAGGCTGCGGAGGCAGTCGCATCCGGCAGGGCGCTGGAGCATCTGCGCATGATGATTGAGGGGCAGCACGGTGATCCGCGCGTGACGGAGGACCTCTCGCTGCTGCCGTCCGCACGCTGCTCGCGTGTGTTCTGCGCAGACCGCAGCGGATGGGTCACCGGGATGGACAGCGAACAGATCGGCAGAGCGTCGGTGCTGCTCGGTGCAGGGCGCATGCAGAAGAAGGACCCGATCGACCCGGGTGCGGGCATCGTGCTTGCCGCAAAATACGGCAGTGCCGTGCAGGCGGGCGACCCGCTGATGACGCTCTATGCAGACACGGAGGCGATGCTCGATGCGGCAGAGCACAGTCTGCGGACGGCTGTCACGGTTTCGGAGACTGCGCCGCCTGCGCAGCCGCTGATCCGCGCAAAATACAGCGGAAGGGAGCTGACGTAATGGAGATACGGAGCGCGGGCATCGACGGCGGCAACCCCTTTGACTGGGGCAGGACCTCCGGCGATTACGCAAAATACCGCGATATCTACCCGCCGGAATTCTATCGGCATATCACCGATATGGGGCTCTGTGTCAGGGGGCAGCGCGTGCTCGATCTCGGCACCGGGACCGGCGTGCTGCCGCGGAATCTCTATTCCGCCGGTGCAGAGTGGGTCGGCACGGACATCTCGCCCGAGCAGATCGCACAGGCAAGGGCACTCGCCGCGGCAGCGGGCATGCAGATCGACTTCCGGGCGTGTCCGGCAGAGCAGCTCGATTTCCCTCCGCACAGCTTTGACGTTGTGACCGCCTGCCAGTGTTTCTGGTATTTTGACCATGCCGAGCTGACAACGATTCTTCGCCGTCTGCTCAAGCCGGACGGGCATCTGCTGGTGCTCCAGCTGATGTGGCTGCCCTTCGAGGATGCGCTCGCAATGGCAAGTGAACAGCTCGTGCTGCAGTTCAACCCGAAATGGTCGGGCGGCGGCGAAATGCGGCATCCGGTCGTGATCCCGGATGCGGTGCTCAGGGGCTTTGCGCTGACGGCGCATGAGGAATATGCACTGCCCGTGCATTTCACGCGGGAGAGCTGGCACGGCAGAATGCGCGCGTGCAGAGGCGTCGGCGCGTCGCTTTCGCCGGAGGCGCTTGCCGCTTGGGAAACCGCACACAGAGAGATGCTCGAACAGAAGGCGCCGCCGGAATTTGACATTCTGCACTATGCGGCAGCGGCGGTCCTTCAGCCAAAATAGAGAAAAAGGGAATGGGTGCTCGAAAAAATACGCCCGTCCGAGGGCTTTCGGGGAGGAACACGCAATGAACAACTTTCGCAAAAAACTCGCAGCGGTCTGTGCATCCGCTGCAATGCTGCTTGCTGCCGGATGCGGGCAGAGCAGCACCGCACCGACCAATTCCGTCGAGGTGAAGCCGACGACCGGCAGCTTCACGGTCACCGCGATCAACGTCGGCAAGGCCGATGCGCTCGTGCTGCAGACGGAGAACACCGTCACGGTCATCGACGCCGGCAACAAGGGCGACGGCAAGTATATCGACAAAATGCTCGCCGCACAGGGCATTGACACGGTCGACACGCTGATCATCACGCATTTTGACAAGGATCACGTCGGCGGGGCGACGCGGGTCATCAACCGCCTGAATGTCAAGACGGTCTATGTGCCGGATTATACATCGGAGCTGGCAGAGTATCAGGACTTTGTCGCAAAGGCGGAGGAGAAGGGTCTGACGCTGACCGTTCTGCCTGCGAAGACCCAGAAAACATGGACCGATGACGACGTGACCTATCAGATGTTTGCGGCGCAGCAGACAAGCTACGGCAAGAACGAGGAGAATGATTATTCGATCGTCCTCTATGCCGTGCACGGTGAAAACACCTATCTGTTTTCCGGTGATGCCGAGGCGGCGCGTCAGGCAGAGATCATGGACCTGAAGCTCGGCAAGGTGAAATTCCTGAAATACCCGTATCACGGCAACTATCTCCCGACGACGGAGGCGTTTCTCGATGCCTGCGACCCGAAGATCGCCGTCGTGTGCTGCTCAAAGGCGGAATATGCGGACCCCTCGACGGTCGAGACACTGCAAAAGCGCGGCGTCGAGACCTATTACACCTGCGATTCCGGCACGGTGACCTTTGTCAGCGACGGGAAGACCATTCAGAAGGGCGAGCTGCCGTCCAAGAAGGGCAGCAGCGATTCGGCTGACGACACGGAAGAGGAGTGAAATTCCATCAAAATCACAGACAAGCTGATTCAGGAGGCTTGCGCGAAGGCACCGCCGCCGCCGAATTTTCCGGGTGTGCCGTATGAATCGCCGGTGACTGCGTTTCTGGAGCAGCAGGACCCGATGGACGTGCTGCGCTATGCCGACAGCAAAACACCGGTCGACGAATTCTATCTCGACGCGGCAATGGAGACGCTGGCGGTTCAGGCGGGCATGCTCGAGGAATATCTGGATGCGGATACCGACGCATTCCCGGCGGTCTGGGCTGAGATCGAACGCCGTGTGCGGGCTCAGTCGCGCGAAAGGCGGCGTGCCGAAAAACTGAAACAGGGAGGATGACAGATGCAGAATAACAAGATCTGGGACCTCTGCGCGCCGATCTATGACCGTTCGATGCGAGGGAGTTCCGCTGCTTATGAAAATATGTGCGAGAAAATCCGTGCGGCTGTGCGCGGCATGGAGGTGCTGGAGATCGCATGCGGCACCGGGCTCATTACAAGGAATATTGCAAGAGAGGCAAAGCATGTGACCGCGACCGACCTCTCGGAGAAGATGCTGACGCAGCTCCGAAAAGAGGGACGACCGATCAATGTGACCGTTCAGCAGGAAAACGCATCGGCGCTCTCCTTTGCGGATGATTCCTTTGACGCGGTCATCATCGCGAATGTGCTGCACCTTTTGCCGGAGCCGGAAAAGGCACTTGCGGAGGCGGCGCGCGTCTTAAAGCCGGGCGGTCTGCTGATCGCGCCGAATTTCATTCACGGGAGCGACCGCATCGGCGTCAGGGCTGTCTCGAGGCTGCTGTCGGCGGTCGGTGTCCCGGTCAGATCGAAGTGGGATGCAGCCGGGTACGCGGATTTTCTCGCGGAAAACGGCTGGGAGATGACGCGCAGCGCCGTGCTCGATGCGACCGTCCCGATGATGTACACCGAATGCGTCTATCAGCCGGAAGCCGAAAAGCGCGTCTATACGCAGGCGCCGGACAAGCCCGACTACAAAAACTGGGTCCCGGACGGGATGGTCGCCGGGCTCAGCGCGGGCACGGCGGCGCTGGCGGCATGCACGGCGGTCTCCGCTGCCTGCGGCAGGGACAAGCGCGGCAGCAAGGCGCTGACCGGTCTGCTCGGCGCGGGGACGCTCGTATGCGGAGCGGCTGCGGCATGGAGCATTCTGGCGCACCGTCGCTTCTCCTATGACGGACCGCGCAAGCTGTCAAAGGAGATCGTGCAGGGGACTGCGGCATATATCCGTCTGCCGGAGGGCGGCGTCGGGCTCGATGTCGGCTGCGGCAGCGGCGCGCTGACGATCGCCTGTGCCAAGCGCAACCCGCAGGCGCATATGATCGGTGTGGACCGCTGGGGCAGGGAGTATGCGTCATTCAGCCGGAAGCTCTGCGAGAAGAATGCCGAAGCGGAGGGCGTCTGCAATGTCAGCTTCATGCAGGACAACGCCGTCAGTCTGCAGTTCCCGGATGAGAGCTTCGATGCGGTCACCAGCAATTATGTTTATCACAATATCGCCGGCGTGAACAAGCAGAAGCTCCTGCTCGAGACGCTGCGCGTGCTGAAAAAGGGCGGCGTCTTTGCGATCCATGATATCATGTCGCCCGCCCGCTACGGCGATATGGAGGTCTTTGCGGAGATGCTGCGGGGCATGGGCTATGCGCGCGTCACGCTGATCCCGACGGATACCGGCAAATTCATGTCGCGGAAAGAGGCGGCGGTCATGATGCTCAGGGGCTCCTGCCTGCTGGTCGGCGTGAAATAAGGGGCAGCCATGATCCGGAATGTGATTTTTGATATCGGTGCCGTGCTGATCGGCTTCGACTGGGATGCGTACATGCTGCATCTGTTTGACGATGCGGAAACGCGGGCTGCGGTCACTGCGGCGATGTGGCACAATGAAGACTGGCACGAGCTCGACCGCGGTGCGATCTCATTGGAGGAGGTGCTGCGGCTCTTCACGGAGAATGCGCCCGAATATGCCGATGCGATCCGGGAAGCGCTGATGCGGCTCGGGGAAGCCCCGACCCGTCAGCCCTATGCGATCCCGTGGATCGAATCGCTGAAGGCGCGTGGGCTGTGCGTCTACTACCTCTCGAATTATTTTGAATTTCTGATGCAGGAGGCGCCGCAGGTGCTCGATTTCATCCCGCATACCGCGGGCGGCGTGTTCTCCTGTCAGGAGAAGCTGCTCAAGCCCGACCCCGCGATCTACCGCGTCCTCTGCGAGCGCTACGGACTGGAGCCGTCGGAGTGTGTGTTCATCGATGACACGCAGATCAATATTGACGCCGCGATCGCGTTCGGCATGCGGGGAATCCGCTTTGAGAGCTATGCGCAGGCAAGTGCCGCACTCGATGCGATGCTGTAACAAAACCGCCTCCGAAACGGGGGCGGTTTTTGTGTCAGATTTCCGTGACAAACGGTGTCAGCAGAATGATGATCATGCAGACGGGGCAGACATATTTTAGCATGATCCGCAGCAGCAATGCCGCCCGGAATTTCTGCGCACTGACGCGCACCTCCTCCTCGACATAGGAGGTCTTGGCGACCCAGCCGATCAGAATGCAGGTCAGCAGTGCAACAATCGGCATCATCAGATTGTTGCTGATGAAGTCGAAGAAATCGAGGAACTGCATGCCGAAGACCGTGATCTCGCTCCAGCTGCTGTAGCCGAGCACAGAGAGCATTCCGAGCACCAGACAGATTCCGAAGGTGATGCAGCAAGCTGCGAGACGCTTCATGTGAAAGCGCTCCATGATGATCGACACGACGGTTTCCGCCAGCGAGATCGCGGAGGTCAGCGCGGCGAGCGCGACGAGCAGGAAGAACGCCGTCCCGACAAGCTGCCCGCCAGCCATCGAGCGGAACACATTCGGCAGCGTAATGAACATCAGGCTCGGTCCCGCATTCAGCGCGGAGGCGTCGCCGCCGGAGAACACAAACACCGCCGGCACGATGATCATACCCGCGAGCACCGCAATGCCGGTGTCAAACAGCTCGATATGCCGTACGGACTGCTCCAGATGGTCCTCCCTGCGCATGTAGGAGCCGTAGGTCACCATAATGCCCATCGCGATCGACATGGAGTAAAAAAGCTGACCCATCGCAGCGGCAGCGGTTTTCAGAAACTTGGAAAGAGTGAATCCGGAGAAATTCGGCAGCAGATAGTATTTCAGCCCCTCCGAAGCGCCCTTCAGCGTCAGCGTGTAAATGCTGATGCCGACGGTCAGCAGCACGAGCAGGGGCATCAGCACCTTGCTGATCCGCTCGATGCCCTTCTGCACGCCGAGAATCACGACCAGCACGGTCAGCCCGAGAAAAATCAGAAAGAAGACCGTCGGGCTCTGTGCCTGTCCGATGAAATCCGAGAAGAATTCTGTGCCGAAGGTGTTTTCGGCGCCGGTGCCCGCAGCGAGCTCCCTGAGATTGCCGAGATACGCCCAGAGATAGCGCAGCACCCAGCCGCCGATGACACAGTAATACGGCGTGATGATGACCGGCACGGCAGATGCCAGCCAGCCCAGCGGCGAGAATTTTCGGTTGATCTCTGTATATGCGCCGATGACGCTTTTGCCGGTGCGCCTGCCGATCGCGACCTCGGTCAGCAGCAGCGAAAAGCCGAAGGTCACCGCCAGAATAATATACATCAGAAGGAATACGCCGCCGCCGTATTTTGCGGCAAGATAGGGGAATCGCCAGATATTGCCGAGCCCGACCGCCGAGCCCGCAGCCGCGAGGATAAATCCGAGCTTCGAGCCGAATCCGGCTTTGCTTTCGGTTTTTGCTTGATTTGCCATATTATCCGATCCTTTTTCTGTCAGAATTACCCGATGAACGGTGCAACAGATATCAGTATAACACAGAACCGGAAGAAAATCAAGTGGAAATGAAAATTGCCCCGATCATCAGAGATCAGGGCAATTCCGTATCACAGGAAATAGTCGCGGTAGCGCAGGAGCGTTTCGCTGATGCGGTCCCAGATGGTCACATAGCCGCCCTCCTCCTCGAACACCTTGCCGTGCGAGTTTCCGTTGTCAAACTTCATCTGCGCGTAGTTGTTGTCGAAGTGGGGGACATAGGTCTCCGGGTGCCCGACCGGGTCGGAGCAGCGCTTGCGGAGTGCCTCGAGCGTCACTCTGCCGAGCTCCTGCTGGAGTTCCAGAAACGCCTTGAGGATCTTGTGGTTGTTCTGCTGAGGGTTGCGTGCCCAGCGCGGGATGCGGTGGATCGCCTTGCCCCATTCCGAGAAGAAGTCCGGGCGCTGCGGGCGCTCGTGATCGGGGCGGCTGAACACGGGCGGGGGCGCGGTCGTACCGCTGCGGCGCGGTGCGCTCTCATGGGTCGGACCGTGTCTCTGCGGCTCGCGGGGCTGCTCGGGCTCCGCACCGCCGCGGACGTCGTCGGCAGCCTGCGCGAATGCCTTTCCGAGGTAGCCGCGGATGAACTCCTCGGCAACGGCGTCGCCGCTGTCTCCGGTGAGCTTCAGCGCGATCTCAAACTTTTCGGCGAGCCGGTCGTCGATCATAAAGGTGATCTGTTTCATTGGAATACCTCCCATTCAGTTATCGGTTTTCTGCGCAACGGCAGATCATTCTCTCACTACGGTCTCAGTATAGCACAGTCCGCCTGATTTGTCAAGTGCAAATTTGCAAATTAGAAGATTTGTAACCGAATTGTAATCTAATTTGCAAATGGAACGCGCCCGGACATTGCGTCGAGGGCGGGATTTTTGTCAGTTGGTGTCCTCGCAGCAGGCGATCGCGCCGGTCGGGCAGTGGTCGCGGCAGACGCCGCAGCCGGTGCACTTGTTATAATCAATGACCGCGAGGTTGTTGACGACCTTGACCGCATGGCTGAGACATTTCCGCTCGCACAGCCTGCACCCGATGCAGCCGTGACTGCACACGAGCCTGACCGTTTTGCCGGGCGAAGGGGAGGAGCAGCGCACGTCAAAATGCTTGGCGGTCGGGCGAAGGGCGATCAGATGATTCGGACATGCGGGAATACACAGCCCGCACGCAACGCATTTTCCGGGCTGGATATCGGCGAGACCGTTTTTCAGGCTGATCGCGCCGTTCGGGCAGGCGCGCACACAGTCGCCAAGCCCGATGCAGCCGTGCGCGCAGCTGTTGCCGCCGCCGAAATGCAGCTTTGCACCGGCGCAGGATTCGATGCCCTGATAGTCGCATTTGCGTTTTGCTGATTTGCAGTCGCCGCGGCAGTGCAGCACGGCGATCTCCGGTGTGACGGCTCCGGCTTCTGTTCCGGTGATCTCCGCGAGCCTTGCGGCGGTTTCCGTTCCGCCGGGCTTGCAGAGGTTCACGGCGGCTTTTCCCTCCGCGACCGCCCTTGCGTAGTCGGCACAGCCCGTGAAGCCGCAGGCGCCGCAGTTTGCCTGCGGGAGCGCTTCGGTCAGCGCCGTGACAGTCGGGTCCTCATGCACGGCGAGCAGCTTTGCAGCCAGCGTCAGCAGAATTGCGGAGAGCAGCCCGATGCCCGCGAGGATGGCAGCGGGAATTCCGATCGTTTGCAGCAGTTCCATCCGGCACCCCCTTATCCGATGCCGTTGAACGCCAGAAAGCTCATCGAGACGATCGAGGCGGCGATCAGCGTGGACGGCACGCCCCGGAAGGCTTCCGGAATATCTGCGGATTCCAGCCTGCTGCGCACCCCTGCGAAGAGCAGCAGCGCCAGCGTAAACCCGATGCCCGCACAGCCTGCATAGAGCAGTGCGCGCAGATAGCCGCCGAGAAAGCTGTCTGAGGCTGCGAACAGGTCGACATTCAGGATCGTGACGCCGAGCACGGCGCAGTTTGTGGTGATCAGCGGCAGATAGATGCCGAGCGCGCGGTAGAGCGGCGGCAGCAGGCGTCTGACCGCGATCTCAACGAGCTGCACGAACACCGCGATAATGAG
Source organism: Oscillospiraceae bacterium (assembly GCA_016288755.1). Taxonomy (GTDB): domain Bacteria; phylum Bacillota; class Clostridia; order Oscillospirales; family Ruminococcaceae; genus Firm-04. The sequence goes on along the minus strand of JAEELE010000082.1, from coordinate 21,665 downwards.
AATGAATGCGATCGTCTGCAGATATTCCAGACCGAGCGGCATGAGCAGCAGCACATAGACCGGATAGGTGATCGCGGTCGAGCAGAGCATGACGAAGATCACCGCCGCACCCATGCCGAGGCTGCTCGGAATCTCCTTGGAGACGCCGAGAAACGGGCAGCAGCCCATGAATTTGGACAGCACGAAATTGTCTGTCAGGATCGCCGAGAGGATGATGCCGAATACCGTCACTGGGAACATCCTCCCTTCGAAGCGGCGCAGCTGTCAGCGAGCGGACAGCTCCGGCAGCCGATGTTCTGCGGAGGCTCTTTGTGCACGAGCCTGTGTATCACGGCAATCACGCAGCCGAGCGCGAAGAACCCGCCCGGCGCCAGCGTCAGCACGGGAATGTGGTATTCGCCGGTGACGGAGAGCCCGAACCATGTGCCCGCCCCGAGGATCTCGCGGAACGAGCTGACGAGCAGCAGCGCGAGCGTAAAGCCGAGCCCCATGCCGATGCCGTCGAGCACCGACCGCAGCACATTGTTCTTGCTCGCAAAGACCTCAGCCCGCCCGAGAATGATGCAGTTGACCGTGATCAGCGAGAGAAAGGTGCCGAGCGCCGAATACAGCTCCGGACGGAAGCCGTGCAGCAGAAATTCGGTCAGCGTGACAAAGCCCGCGATGATGACGATATAGGCGGGGAGCTTGACGGACGGCGGGATCAGCCGCCGCAGCAGCGAGATCACGAAATTGGAGCCGATCAGTACAAATGTCGTCGCAAGCCCCATGCCGAGTGCGTTTTTCGCCTCCTGCGTGATTGCAAGCACCGGGCACATGCCGAGCAGCCCGATGAGATTCGGGTTTTCCCGCAGGATTCCCTTGTGAAATTCATGCCACAGTGTCGGCTGTTTGGAGTCAGGCATCTGGTTTCAGCTCCTTATATTCTTGATAGGCGTGCAGTGCGCGTCCGACCGCGTCCGCAATGCCGGCGGACGATCTTGTCGCACCCGAAACCGCGTCATATCCGGTGTTCGGGTCGGTCCTGCCGGTAAACTGTCCGAGAAATCCGTCTGACTGCACCGCGGCAGCCTGCGTGGGGGAGTCCTTGATCGAAACGATACAGACCGCCGACACAGCGCCGTCGCTGTCGATGCCGACGAGCAGATGCTGTCCGTTCTTCTCGTAGCCGCTCGCAGTGATCTCAAAGATCAGCGTGCCGTTTCCGTTGCTGATGATCTGATCGATGCCGTCACAGTGCTCCGGGAGCGCGGTGTATTCGCCCTCTCCGAAGGCGGCGGTCAGGCTTGTGCGGAGCTGTGCCTCCTCCGCGGCGGCGATGCGGTCGGCGGTCAGCTCATTGGCAAGCGCCAGCAGCGCGCAGACGACCGCGCAGACCGTCGTCAGGATCAGCGGCGCCTTGATCGTATCAGGCATTGGGTTTCTCCTTTCCGGCGAGATTATCTGCGCCGAAGGGGTGTGTGCGGGTCATGCGGTCGAGATAGGGTGTCAGCAGGTTCATCAGCAGGATCGCGAACGACATGCCCTCGGGATAGGTGCTGAACTGCCGGATAACGAAGGTCAGCACGCCGCAGCCGATGCCGAAGAGCAGCTTGCCGGGCTTGGTCAGCGGCGTCGTGGCATAGTCCGTCGCCATGAAGACCGCGCCGAGCATCAGACCGCCCGAGAGGATCTGGTAGAGCGGGTCATTCCCGGCGAGCCATGTGCAGAGCGCCAGACTGCCGATACAGGCGAGCGGCGTGACCGGCGAGATGATGCCGCAGATGCACAGAAACAGTCCGCCGAGCAGGATCGCAGCCGCAGAGGTCTCGCCGATACAGCCTGCCGTATTGCCCAGCAGCAGGTCCCAGTAGCCGGCAGTGCCGGTGACCAGCGGCGTCGCACCGGAAACGGCGTCGGTGCCGGGAATCTGAAATGCGGTCATTGTCGCGGGGAACGAGAGCATGAGCACGATGCGCGCGACGATCGCGGGATTGGCAAAATTCTGACCGAGCCCGCCGAACAGCTGCTTGACGATCACGACCGCGATGAAGCTGCCGAGCACAGCCTGCCAGAACGGCATCCCGGCGGGGAGATTGAGCCCGAGCAGCAGCCCCGTGACCGCAGCAGAGCAGTCGAGCACGGTCTGTCTGCGGCGCATGACCAGTCTTGCGAGCATTTCAAAGCCCATTGCGGAGCCTGTTGTCACAAGCAGCAGGATCAGCGCGCGCATGCCGAACTGAATGAAGCCGTTGAGCGCGGCGGGGAGCAGCGCGGCGATCACCGCGAGCATGATATGCCGCGTGGATATCAGCGCTCTGGCATGGGGCGAGGCGGAGACCTGCAGACTGTTCATGCGTTCGCCTCCTCTCTCTGCGCTGCCTTCCGCAGCAGTGCCTTTGCCAGCTGATGGCTCTCGGCGAGCCGGCGCTTAGCCGGGCAGACATAGGAGCAGCAGCCGCAGTTCATGCACAGCGGGAGATGCAGCTTTTCAAGCAGCGCGGTGTCTTCCTTCCGATATGCGCGCTCGAGCTCCATCGGCATCAGCTTCATCGGACAGACCGCCATGCATCTGCCGCAGCGCAGGCATGCAGAGGGCTCCGGCGACGGCGCCTTTGTCAGCGCGACCAGACCGTTCTGCTGCTTGAGCACCGGCTGTGCGTCGGAATAGAGCGCGCGTCCCATCATCGGACCGCCGGAGAGCAGCTTCTTCACGCGGTCAAAGTCACATTCGGCGAATGCCAGCAGATCGTGCTGCGGCGTGCCGACCGGGACCCGCAGATTGCAGGGCTTTTTCACTGCCGGACCGTCAACGGTCACGACGCGCTCGACCAGCGGGATGCCGGTCTTGCTGTATTGATACAGAAACGCGCATGTGCTGACGTTCAGCACGATCACGCCGATATCGGCAGGGATTTTTCCCTCGGGCACGACTCTGCCGCTCGTGTGGAAGATCAGCACCTTCTCTGCCCCCTGCGGATAGACCGCCGGCAGCGGCACGACCCTGATATTCTCGTCCGCGGCTGCACCGTAGGCGAGGAGCTTCAACGCGGCGGGCTTGTTGTTCTCGATGCCGATGCGGCATTCCCTGATCTTCAGCAGCTTCATGATCAGCCGGATGCCGCCGAGCACGTCGCCCGGTGCCTCGACCATCTGCCGGCAGTCGGAGGTCAGATAGGGCTCGCATTCCGCGCCGTTGACGATCAGCATATCGAGCTTCTGCTTTGCGGAGAGCTTCAGATAGGTCGGGAATCCCGCGCCGCCGAGCCCGACGCAGCCGGATTCTCTCGCAGCGCGGATCAGATCGTTCTTCGTTTCGAGCTTCGGCGGCTGGCAGCCGGCATAGACGGTCTGCTTTCCGTCCGGCTCGATCTCAACGCAGGGCACCTCGGTGCCTGCCGCAGTCAGATACGGCGTGATTGCCGTGACCGTGCCCGATACGCTGGCATGCACCGGAACAGCGCCCTCCTCGGAGGCTGTCCCGACGATCTGCCCGATGCTGACATGCTCCTTCACCGCGACGGCGGGCGTGCATGCCGGACCCATGTGCATCTGCATCGGCAGGCGCACCCTTGCGGGCAGCGGTATGGTTTCGATTTTCCGGCTTTCCGCGTGCTTTCGGTGCGGGAGCCGGATGCCGTGAAGTCGTTTCATACTGTGACCTTTCCTCTGTATTTCTGTCCGCGAAAAAGGGGCTTTCCTTTTTGCGGAAAATGTGGTATAATAAAAATTACGGGCGGTGCTGCGTCTCGAGCTCGTCGCGCGTGCGTGCAATGCTGTCCTCGCTGATCTTGATCAGATTCAGCAGGGACGACGCATATTCCGAGAAATCCTTCGAGAGCGTCGCGGTCGTGACATAGAGCGTCTCTGCGTCCTCGACCGCGTCATTTGCGCCGAGTGCGATGCCGCTCGATGCCGCCTTGATGTTCGATTCATTGATCGAAATGATCGCATTTGCGCTGTCATTTGCGACGACCTTCGGCACGCGGAAGAGCTTCTGGTCATTGTGCGGGCAGGCGTTATAGATGATGCGGAACAGCTTGTAGACGGACAGCATCAGATACGACGACACCTCGCGGATCAGCGTGACCGAGTTGGCGCGCTGCGAAAACGCGAACAGCAGGCTGATCGAGTTGTTGATGACCTTGCGGTAGTAGCGGATCGCCTCGTTGGAGGGCATTTCGTTGTTGCCGTCATCATCGGGGATCTCCTCGAGCGGGGTCTGCCCCTCCGGCTCGGGCGTTCTGCCGAGCAGATAGTCGCAGGACACATTGTAGTAGTCTGCGACACGGACGAGGAAATCGAGCCCGCACTCACGGATGCCCTTCTCATAATGCGAGAGCAGTGCCTGTGAGATGCCGAGGTCGGTTGCAGCTTTTTTCTGGCTGATTTTTCGCTCCTTACGCTGCAGCGTGATGATGCGCGGGAAGTCATAATTCATGATCGGAGCACTCCTTTCAGATTCTGAACGGTCTGTTGTCCCGCTCCGTCTGATTTACAGACCGGAGCATGTGCGGGAGCGTACCTTACAATTATATAACAGATAGTATAATTTGTAAAGGGCTGATACCCAGAATTTTCTGACAAATTTTCAATCTGTTTTTTGTTGATTCTGCTAGAGGGAAGGTTATTACCATGAAAAACTATCACATTTCTCTGATCCGTCACGGGCGCACTGCCGCGAATGACCGCGGGCTCTACATCGGCACGACCGATCTGCCGCTGACCGATGCGGGCAGAAGCGAGCTGCTGGACAAGCTCGACTGCTATGTCTATCCGAAGGTCGAGCGCGTGTATATGAGCCCGCTGCAGCGCTGCACGGAAACCGCCGAGATCCTGTATCCCGACCGCGAGCACAAGGTCGCCGAGGAGTTTGCGGAGCTCAATTTCGGCGTGTTTGAGGGGCGCGCTGCGGAGGACCTTGTCGGCGACCCCGATTACCGCGCATGGCTGAAGGGCGGCATGGAGGCACGCCCGCCGCAGGGCGAGAGCGTCGCTGAGCTCTGCCTGCGCACCTATCAGGGCTTCTATCGCATTCTGCTGGAGATGATGCAGGAGGATATCACGCGCGCCGCACTGGTCACGCACGGCGGCGTGATCAGCAATGCGCTCGCATGCTTCGGTCTGCCGAAGATGGATCCAAAGCAGATCCGCATTGCGCCGGGAGAGGGCTTTGAGATTCAGCTCAACCCGCAGATGTGGCAGCAGGCACAGGCGTTTGAGATTCTCAGCGTCACGCCGTTTCTGCCGGAGGAATCCGAGACCTGCTGAAAGGGGGAGAGCCGCATGATTCTGGAAGCGATCCTGACGGCGATCGTGCTGTTTCTGGTGCTGCTGATGATGGGCGTGCCGTTCGGGACCATCATCGGGTGGGCGCTGATTCTGCTCTATATCGTGCTCCTTCTGACGGTCGTGCTGTTTGTCATCTTCTTTGCTGCGACCGGAATATCGCTGCTGTTCTTCCGCAGGGTCAATGGGGAATTTCTGCGGTTTGAGGACAGCGGGCGCTTTGACCGGGCGGTCTACCGTGCGGACGGGCAGGAATACACCTGTCTGTTCCCAGCGGAGAATGTCGCGAGACGCCGCATCTACAGCGAGGACAGCGGCAGGCTGCATATGCTGCTGGTCTCGCGCTCCGCAAAGCGCCGCATCGCCTACGACCGCCACAGCCTTGTGATCATCACGATCGGAATTGTGTTTTCTGCGATTCTGGTATTCCTTTCCGTCTGGGGCACGATGCTCCTGCAGCATTATCTGACCTAGCAATCAGAGGCAGGGAGTCAGGTTAGCAGTGAGGAGTGAGGAGTGAGGAGTTGCTCGGCTCCGGAATCATTCCGCATTCCGCATTCACCTCCTCCCTCCTACCTGCTCCCTCCTGCCTCCTCCCTACAACGTTCTCCCTCCTCCCTGCAAAAAGCTGCCCGCCGGGTTTTGCGTTCCCGGCGGGCTTTCTGCTGCATCAGAGCTCCTCTGCGGAAATGATTCCGGCGAGGTATTCCATGATCTTGGTGTTGTCCTCGCTGGTGACGTCGCCGTCATCGGTCACATCGGCGTTCCGCTTGCCCTGCGCCGAGACCGTGATCTCCCTGTCCTCCGCGAGGAAGCGCGAGAGCATGACTGCATCGGCGATGTTGACCTCGCCGCTCAGATCGACGTCGCCGCGCATGCCCGCCGTGATCTCCGTGCCCTGTGCCTGACGCTCCGTCACGATCACGGTATAGTTGACGACCGACGCCGCAGTGCCGTTGTCGCCGAGCGTGACCGTCTCACCGGCTGCGAAATCATTCTGCCAGACACAGAAGCTGACGTCATTGCTGCTGACAGCGGTCAGACCGGTCTTCGTCCAGCCGCTGAGCCATGCGGGGAATGCGTTCTGCACATCAATCACGCGCTGATCGAGCAGCACCGAGACCGTGATATCGGCAGCGGCGGTGAAGCACGCGAGGTCGCCGGTCAGCTTTTTCGCGTCGCAGGGGGTGACGATCAGCTCGCCGCCGACCAGTGCATCGGGCAGCACGGTGTAGGTGAAGTCGCGGTCGCCGAACACGGTATCGCCGACTGCTGCGCTTTCGTCGACCGACCATGCCGCATAATAGGTGATATCGCTGACGGTGAGGTCTTTGACCAGCCTGCCGCTGATCGGGTCGGGTCTTGCGGTGAGAATCCACTTCTGCGAATCGGAGCCGTCGCAAGCCCATTCAATGACATCTGCGCCGGATTCCTTCGAGCCGCTGACGACACCGAGGCAGGCGTTGTCGCCCGAGACCTTCGTGCAGAGCGTATAGCTGCCGTCGCCGTTGTCGGCGAATTTGATCATGCGCGCGTCGGAGCCGTCATTCGACCACAGCCCGATGCTCGTGCCGTTTTCGGCGCTGCCGTGGGGGATATCCAGACACAGATCACCGCTGCCGAGCGCGGAGCAGACATAATAATAGCCCTCGCCTGCGTCCGCGAGCAGCCATCTCTGCGCTTCGCTGCCCTGCACGACATTGCTGCCGCCTGACGGAACTGCGTCTGCGCTGCTGAGGAAGAGCCCGCTGCCGACATTCCGGATCGTGTATTGATACTGCGTATCAAGGACTGCGCCGTGTTTCCCGCCGTTGAACGCGACCTCGTCGCCAGCGAGCTCGTTGAGATAGAGCTCGAGGTTGGTGTAATCGTCGCCGGAGAGCGAAACGGCTGCGCCGTCTGCGGCATTGTTCGGGTTCAGACCGTGCGCGGTCTCCCACTCGTCGGAGATGCCGTCGCCGTCGGTATCCTTCGGGGCAGTGCCGCCCTTGAAATTGGTGCTGTTCGGGTAGCCGCCTGCATCCTCCTGCGTGTCGATGATGCCCTTGAGCCTATCACGGCTGCCGGTGTAGGTGTAGGTGCCGCGGCTGACCTCGTTCTGATAGCGGCTGTCGATGTAGTCGAAGCCCGGCATATTCGCGCCTGCGTTGGAGATGACCAGTCTGTAGGCATCCTCAGCGGACTGCGTGGTGACATAGGATTCAAACCACGGCGAATTGCTGCGGACGGTATCATTCGTGGCGTTCTTGCCGCCGGATTTCGCCTTGCCGGAGCTCCACTCGTCCGTGTTCGCCGCGATGAGGACCGAGCCGTTCTGTGCGACTTTCATATTGCCCGATGCGTAGAGCATCTGCATATCGGAGGTGTTCAGCTCATTGCCGTCGACCGAGACCAGATGCAGCGAGGTGTTGGAGACCGGACCCGCCTTGTAGTAGTTGTTGACGAACTGGACACGTCTGGCACCGCCGTCGGTGGTGCGGTCTCTCCAGTTGTAGACGACATTGTTGCGGATATCGAGCTGCCCGCCGTAGGTGACGGCGTCCTGCTCCATCGCGCCCGCGAGCGACCAGTTTCTGCCGGTGTTGTTGATCAGCAGATTGTGGTGGAAGCTGCCGGTATAGCCGCCGATCGAAGCCGCAAAGGCATGGCGCTCGACGTCGGAGCGGTCGTTCGCATTGTAGTGCACGGAGTTGTTGAGCGATTCGCCGATGATGTTCCACTGGAAGGAGATATTCGCGGCAGAGCGCGAGGAAAAGCCCTCGTCCGTCGCCCATGAGATCGAGCAGTGATCGACGATCGAATGATTGCAGGAGCCGAGCCCCATGCCGCCGGTCGATTTGCCGTTCATTTCGCCGACACGCACGCGGATATCGCGGATGATGACATCATCGGCGCCCAGCGCACCGAAATCGTAGTTGATCAGCGTGATGCCGTCTCCGGGCGCGGTCTGACCGGCGACATACACATCGCCGCCGTCCTCCGGGATGCAGAGCACGGATTTCAGCGCGATCACGCCGCCGACGTCAAAGACGACCGTGCGCGAACCCTTGACCGTTTCGAGCCCATAGCGGAGCGAACCCTCGCCGGAGTCATTGAGATTGGTGACATGGTAGACGGCGCCGCCTCTGCCGCCTCTGGCAAATCTGCCGTAGCCCTCTGCGGTCGGGAAGGCGACACGGGCGATGCGGAAGGAGTACACAGCGCCCCTGACCGTGCCGGAATCGGAGACCTCGTCCACGCGCCAGTAATAGGTCGGAATCGAAGAATAGCTGTCATCGAGTGCATATTTCGTGCCGCTCTGATTGCCCTTGAATTCCGCGGAATTGTGATCGGCACGGAACACCGCGTCATAGCTTGTGCCGATATACACATCATGAGACTGCGCATTTTTGCCCGCTGTCCACGACAATCCGTCCCCGCGGTTCAGGTGATTCTCCTGATCGGCGGGGGACATGTTCGAGACGCCGTTCACGGGATCGCTGCCGTCCAGCTCAAAGCCGTTGAGCCACGCGACATCCATTCTGCCGCCGCCCTCGGGCGAAATCAGAATCGTGACGCTGCTGCCTTCCCATGTGACATAGGAAATGCCCGCCGCGTTTTCATCGGTGACATTCGTCGGGCAATTCACGCCGGACAGTACCTTTTTGCCGTTCACTGAGATGCTCAGCCTGCTGTTCTCGTAGCCGTCGGTATTGCAGTGCCACATCTGCAGCGCGTGCTGCCCGTCGGACAGCCCGCTGATTTCGAGCCTGAGAACGCCGCCGCTGTCGCCGTCCTTGATCTTCGCGCCGTCCATCGTCATGCGCGGATAGACCTGACTCTGAAGCTGGAGCTTTTTATTGTTCGCGCCGGTGACATTCCCGCCGGCGGAGCCGCCGTTTGACAGCCTGAACGTCACGCCGCCGACCTGAAAGGACGGTGAAGCGCCCTCCGCAAGCAGCCAGTTCTGCGCATTTTTCGAGTAGGAAGCCTTGCGTCCGTCGTTCTTGTTGATGTCAACGCGGATGCGCGAGCCGGTGTCTGCTGCCAGTGCCGTGACTGCCGCGGGTTCGCTGATCTGCGGTGAGCCGGGAACCGGAGCTGCCGCACAGAGCGTGAGCATCGCCGTCAGGACGGCTGTCATGCGCTTTATGCCGCGTATATCTTTTTTCATGTTCTTACCCCCAATATTCAATAGAGACAGGAAGAATGTTTTCTTCCGATTTTGATTATAGCACGGATTCCGGGGACCTGCAATGCGTATTACTGTCGGAAATGTGTCAGATTGTGTGATAATGCGCTTGACATTTCGCGCGGATTATGGCATAATATAGTTGTACGGTGCCCACAGAGCACCGAAAAAAAGGGAGGGTTTCAAATGGATACAAAGAAGCGTCTCACGGCAGTGCTCTCAGCCGCAGCGATCCTTGCCGGCTCCGTCGGCGCAACGGCGGCTCCGGCTTCTGCGGCATCCGATCTGGATTATGCGAAGGCGCTGCAGATGTCGCTGTATTTCTACGAATGCCAGCAGGCAGGAAAGCTGCCGGAGTGGAACCGCGTCGAGTGGCGCGGCGACTCGACCGTCAACGACGATGTGGACGGCGGCTGGTACGACGCGGGCGACCATGTCAAGTTCAATCTGCCGATGTCCTATTCGGCGTGTATGCTCGCATGGGGGCTCTATGAGTACGGCGACGGCGTGGAGAAATGCGGTGAGCTGACGAATTATGTCAACAATCTGACCTATGTGCTCGATTATTTCGTGCGCTGCGACCTCGGCGATTCGGTCATCTATCAGGTCGGCGACGGACAGGACGACCACACATGGTGGGGGCCCTGCGAGCTGCTCGAATACGGCATGAAGGATCAGAATATCCAGAATCCGCGCGGGCATCTGGAGGGCAGAGACTGCTCTGCCGTGACCGCGGAAATGGCAGCCGCGCTGACCGCAGGCTACTGCGCGCTGCAGGGCAGGGGCGTTGCGTCGTCGAAGCTCGATGACTACTTAAAGCACGCGGTCAACCTGTTCAAGATGGCGGATGCAGACCGCAGCGACGATACCTATCAGGCGACCGACCCGGCGCAGGGCGGCTTCTACAGCTCCTCGCATTTCTACGATGAGCTCTTCTGGTGCGCCAACTGGCTCTACATCGCGACGCAGGACAGCGCCTATCTGACCAAGGCGAAGGAGTATATTCCGAATCTCGGGCATGAGCTCGGGCAGGGCGATACGCTGAAATATTCGTGGTGCCAGTGCTGGGATGACGTGCAGCAGGGCGGGTCGCTGCTCTATGCGATCAACACCGGCGACGAAACATGGAAGGCACAGGTGAAAAAGCATCTGGAATACTGGCGCACTTCAGAGGATGTCGTCCCCGGCGGTCTGATTTATGTCCAGAACTGGGGCTGCCTGCGTCACGCCAATGCCTTTGCGTTCGTCTGCTCCGTGGCTGCCGATAAGCTCTTCACGGACGATGCACTGCACGACGAATATGTGAAGCTCGCAGAGACACAGGTCAACTACGCGCTCGGCGACAACCCGAACAAGCAGTGCTATGTGGTTGGCTATGCGGATAATTCGCCGAAGCGTGCGCATCACCGCACGGCGCACGGCTCATGGAGCAATGCGCTGAAGAATCCCGATCTGAACCGTCACATCCTCTACGGCGCGCTCGCGGGCGGTCCGAACAAGGACGGCTCCTACAACGACGACCGTCAGGACTTCATCAACAACGAGGTCGCGACCGATTACAACTCCGGCTACACCGCGATGCTCTGCAAAATGGTCGATAAATACGGCGGCAAGTCCGACCCGGCATTCCCGTACCCGGAGGTGCGCGATGACGAGCTCTTCGTCGAGGCGAAGATCACCGAGGAGACCAGCGGCGTCACGCTCAGCCTGAAGATCACGAACCACACGGCATGGCCCGCGCGCGTGGTCGACAATGTCTCCATGCGCTACTATTTCGATGCGACCGAGCTGATTGCTGCGGGCTACAACCCCGAGGAGGTTGTGATTCGCTGCGACCGCGATCAGTCGGCAATGTATGCTGCGGACAACGTGAAGCCCGCCGAGATCGGCAAGCCTGTCAAGGCGAGCGGCAACAACTATTATATCGAGATCACGTTCCCGGACGGCAGAGCGTTTCTGCCGATCTCGGAAGGACAGCATCAGTGCGAGATCATGCTGGCGCTGGTCTGCCCGAATTACGGCTCCGGCTGGGATTCCTCCAACGATTTCTCGGCACAGGGGCTCAATTCCAAGGACAATACCAAGACCAAGTATATCCCGGTCTATGAGAACGGCGTGATGGTCTACGGCGAGGACCCCGACGGCAATGTCGGCAAGGGCTCACCCTCTGCAAATCCCGCGCCGGACGGCACCCCGCGCCAGACGGTCACCACGGAGCCCGGAACGACGACGGTTCCGGACACCACGACGACACTGCCCGAAAATGATCATACCGGTGCGCACGCCGGTCCGCCTGATACTACCGCTTTCGGCGATGTGGACTGCAACGGCGACGTCAGCGTTTCCGATGCGGTGATGCTGGCACGCTTCCTCGCTGAGGATAAGGAGATCAGCGTGAGTGCACAGGGAAAGCTCAATGCAGACTGCGCCTTTGACAACAGTCTCGATACGGACGACCTGACGATGATTCTTGAGTATCTCGCGAATCTGCGCACGATCTCCGAGCTCGGGCAGCCCGTTTAGAGGTTAGAGCTGAGAGGTTAGCGGTTAGAAGTCTGCCTCCTGCATATACGAATGTCCGCTCCCGTTTCAGCCCGGGGGCGGTCATTTTTTTGAAAAGCCTTTTTGCAGACAAGTATTTCCGAGACGGGAGGGAGCAGGGAGCAGGGAGGAGGTAGGAGGTAGGAGGGAGCAGGTGGGAGGTAGGAGGTGAGTTCGCAGTGAGGAGTGAGGAGTTGTTCCGTTCGCCGGAATCATTCCGCATTCCGAATTCACCTCCTCCCTCCTGCCTGATTCTTGATTTCCCGGCAGATATTCCGCTCCCGTTTCACGCCGGGGGCGGTCATTTTTGGCTGAAAAGCGGTAGCGTTTCCGGCGGTTTGCCCAAATCGGATGGATGCCCTTTGTGAATGTGAACGAAATATGAACGAAATATTGACAAGCCATGAAGAATGTGCTATAATACATACAAGAACAGAGAAGAAAATGCGCGAACATCACAGCAGCCTGCACAAATATCCGAGAGGATATTCACAGCGAGTTCATGATTCGTTCATATTTTCTCGCAACATCCGTCTCGACCGTTCACAAGGAGGGCTTATCATGGTTAGCTTTACGGATCGTATCAAACGCTCGTATTTTTACACGGACGCCGCAGTGGTCAAGGCGATCGCTGCAATGCAGTATGAGCTGCCGACTGTTGAGGAGCTGGAGCAGATGCTGCGGGACCGCCGAATCTCCGTGATGCCGGTCGACGAGGTCACTGAGCGCGGCTTCATCACGCGCGATCTGGATGCGTTTGTCAGCTTTCTGACGCTGAACAAGAAGCGGACCGTCATGTATTGCTTCGGGTTCTATTCCAGAACAGAGATCGAGCAGCGCTATGAGCTCCGCGACAGTGACAAGCGGTTCTTTCACGGGCAGACGCCGGAGAGCCGTTACAGCCGGTCGGGGAGGGTGAGCTATTCGGCGCGTCAGCTCAGGGAGAACGACGAATCGGATTATTCGCAGTATCTGTCCTACAGCCGCTATGTGATGAGCCATCTGGACTTCCGGCACCCGAAGGAGCTGGTCCTGCACTGCCTGCATGAGGGGCAGCTCGTGACCTGCATCATCTCGGACGACTGGGTCGGGCGGCTGCCGCTGACGGACGGCGACAAGATGCGCGAGGAATGCATCAATCCCGATTTCTTCAACGCCCACGGTCCGGGCAGCGTGCAGTTCACCTTTGCGCCTGCGGGAATCAAAAGCTGACGCCGGAGGGTGCGGCTGTGTGAATCCGCGCATTTTGTCCATAAATTTTATATTTTTTCTCTTGAAATGAATGATTTCTGTGCTATAATATTCTCATAGAGAGATATATCCCGCAGTAAACACCAAATTCATTTTAGGAGGAAACATCATGAAGCAAAACAGGGGAATGCACAGGCTGCTTGGGGTGACAGCTTCGGTCTTGCTCGCGTCACAGACCGCGCTGATGATGCCGCCTGTACAGACAGTCACGGCGGCGGCGAGCCTTTCCGGCGCGCAGGTCGCGAGCGTCGGCAGCGCGGAGGGCAGCGCTGTGATCCGCGGCTCGGGGGCGAGTGTGGTGCACGACAGCACGCTCGGTTCTGACGTGCTGCTGCTGAACGGCAACGCCTTCGGGGCGGGATGGCTGCAGCTTCCGGCAATGTTCGCGCAGGATTGCAGTGCGGGCTTTTCATTCTCGATGCGCGTGCAGCTCGCGGCGGATTCTGCAAGCTACAGCCGTCTGTTCCAGTTTGCGACCGTGCCGCTCGGCACAGGCAACACCAACGGCTACAATTCACCGGATATTTCGATCGACCTGAACGACAAGACCGCATTCCGCGCCAGTGTCTTTGCGGGCAAAGCCGAAACCGAAAACGACGGCAAGCACCGGTCGATCTTCACGCTCGGCGCCGCGCCCGATACGGACTGGCATCTGCTCACGGCGGTCTATTCGCCGAAGGGTGCCGTGTACTACATCGACGGCAAGGCGCAGACGACAGCAGGGGAGGGCGCCGACGCGCTCGCGGACGCCTGCAGCGCGCTCTTCTCCGAGAAGCTGCTGCAATACTACACCTATAACGCGGTCGGTCATTCGGTCTATTCGGATAAGGATATCCGCGGGCGCATCGACGATGTTGCGTTCTACACCTATCCGCTGACGGCGGCACAGTCCGCAGCGCTCCCGGACGACCCGGCATTTCTGTATACCTTTGAAGCGGACACGATCACCGAGAGCACCGAGCCCGTCGCAGAGACCGCGAATACGCCCGGCGGCACAGAGGTCAACAGCGTCCCGTCGCTGCAGACAGAATCGCCGGACGGCTCGCTCGTCACGAAATTCTGGGTCGATGCGCGCGGCAGCTATTACTACTCGGTCGAGAAAAACGGCGATTCCGTGATTCTGCCGTCAAAGCTCGGTCTGATCACGAACACCGAGGATCTTTCTTCCGGCTTTGCGTCGGAAGCGCCTGAAGCGACACGCCAGTCGCACGATGAAACCTATGATATGCCTGCCGGCAAGCATGTGAAGGTGCGCGACTGCTACAACGAGGTCTCCTTCCCGCTTGCAAAGGGCGACAGCATCCTGACCGTGATCCTCCGCACTTATGACGACGGCGTCGGCGTGCGCTATGCGCTGAATCACGGCGCCACGATCAAGGAGGAGCAGACGCAGGTGATGTTCCCGGGCAACAGCACCTTCTGGGGCAACTGGCCGAACAATACCTATGAATGGAATATGGTCGAGCTGCCGAAGGAGCGCCCGAACGAGACAAATGCGACCTATTCCTGCCCTTACACCGGTGTGATCGGCGATCATTACTGGGTGACGGTTTCCGAAGCAAATGTGTTCAACGAGGAGAACCCCTACTGTGCAGGTGCGCTGCAGTTTGTCGGCAATTACCACAGCCTGCGCTTCAAGGGCGGCGTCAAGGTCAGCGGCATCACGATGTCCGGTGCATTCCATACGCCGTGGCGTGCGGTTGTCATCGGAGACACGCTCAACCAGATGGCTTCGAGCGACCTGATCCTCAATCTCAACCCGCCCTCCGTGCTGGAGGATACGAGCTGGCTCAAGCCCGGCAAGACGGCATGGTCGTGGTGGTCGAGCGGCGGTGATTCCCCGGTCGAATACCACATGCAGAAGGAGTATATCGACTTTGCCGCGCAGAACGGATGGGACAATGTCTGCGTCGATTTCGGCTGGGCGCTCTGGGATGACAGCGCCGCCAAGATCAAGGAGCTCTGCGATTACGGTGCGGAAAAGGGCATCGGCATCTGGCTCTGGTACGGCGTCAATAACTCGGGGCATTCGGGATACAAGGACAGTCAGGGTCACCCCGCATATCCCTATTATTCGCTGCTCGACGAGGAGACGATCGTCCGGGAGTTCAAGCGTGTCAGCGGACTCGGCGTTCAGGGCGTCAAGGTAGATTACTATGAGAGCGACACGCAGGAGACCATGAAGCAGATGTATCTCTGCATGAAGATCGCCGCAGAAAACAAGCTGATGGTGCTCTTCCACGGCTGCACGATCCCGCGCGGTGAGAGCCGCACTTTCCCGAACGTGCTTTCCTATGAGGCGATCAACGGCGCGGAATACTACAAATGGTTTGATTCACCCTCGCTGGAAAACCGCGTCTCCTACACTTTCACAAGAAATGTGGTCGGTTCTGCTGACTTCACGCCGCCCGGTCTGCCGATCTACGGCATCAAGGCGACGGCAGGCTTCGCGCTCGCAGATGTCGTCACGATCGAATCGGGTATCCAGCATTTTGCGCATTCAGTCTATACCTATGAGGGCAGCTCCGCACTGCCGCTGCTCAATGACGTCCCGGTCGCATGGGATGACATGTATGTGATCGATGGCAGACCGATGCAGTTCAATGTGACCGCACGGCGCAGCGATGCTGAATGGTACATCGGCGCTTCGACGATTGCAAAGCGTACCGTAAAAATCAAGCTCTCCGATCTGATCTCCGATTCGGGCAAATACAACGCCTATATCTTCGCCGACAACGAGAACGGCAGCGATCTCAAGGTCACTGTGCAGACCGGTCTGACCAAGGACGACACGATCACGCAGGATATGCTCGCAAACGGCGGCTTTGTGATCAAGCTGACCAAGGGCACGATGGATCTCACCTCGCCCTACGCAAACTATGTCAGTTATGAGGCAGAGAATGCCAAGCTCGGCAGCAATGCGAGAATCACCTCCGGCAGCGACGGAAAATTCTGCTCGAACAACGCCTACGTCGGTTATGTCGGCGGCAGCAACGGCGGCACTGTCACCTTCGAGAACGTGACTGCTCCGCAGGACGGCGAATACACGCTGCGCGTCTACTATGTCTCCGGTGAGCCGCGCACGCTGAAAATTGATGTGAACGGCAGCTTTGCAACGCAGATCGACAACTGCTACGCGAACAAGGGCGACTGGAAGGGCATCCGCGCCGCAAGTGTCACCGTCAATCTCAAGGCGGGAAAGAATACCGTTATGCTCTACAACAACAGTGGAAATGCGCCTTCGGTCGACCGCATCGCGCTGGCGATTCCCGAGGAGAGCGGGCTGATCGGCGATCTCGATGAAAACGGTCAGATCGACGCGCGCGACCTGACGCTGCTGAAGCGCGGCATTCTGACGAGCTTCCCGAATTCCCATATTGAGTGGCTCGCTGACATGGACCAGAACGGTAAGGTCGATGCAAACGACGCCGTGACGATGGTCCAGTTCCTGACTGCGCAGACGTGAATTGACGCAAAACAGCGGTTTGCTGCATGGCATACCGCTGTTTTCCTGTGTGCGATTGACAAACCCGCAATCATCCGATATAATAGAAGCAGCAGCGCGTGATGTGCAGCAATGTAAATCTAGGAGGCATCTATGCGAGCGAGGTTTCATCTTCCGAATTTTTCCGGCTACTTTAAGCTGAATCTGCTGTTTGCGGAGCTGCTGCGGCGGCATCCCGAATACTTCCGCGAGGGCGTGGAGATCGCCTCGGTCTACGGGGTCTTTCCGCCCTGTCTCTGGAACGGCGGCAGATCGTCGGGCGGCTACGCGGACAGGTCGTTCATGAAGATCGTCATCAAGGAATTCAACAGCCGCGGGATCCCGCTGCGCTTCACCTTCACCAATCTGATGCTCGAGAAAAAGCATCTGAGCGACGAGCGCTGCAACACGATGCTGCATCTCGCGAACAACGGGCAGAACGGCGTGATCGTCGCGTCGCCGCTGCTGGAGGACTATCTGCGCCGAAACTACCCGGAGTTCAGGCTGACCAGCTCCACCTGCAAGCGCCGCAATACCGAGGAGGGGCTGCGCGCCGAGCTTGAGCAGGATTATCACATTGTCGTGGCGGACTACGACCTCAACAACCGCTTTGAGATACTGGAAAGGCTGCCGCGCAAGCAGGACGTCGAGCTGCTCGTCAACGCCTGCTGCATGCCGGAATGTCCGAACAGATCACAGCATTATCAGGATATCGGCTTGCAGCAGATCGCGTTCTGTGCGCATATCAGAAAGAATCCGCAGCAGCCGTTTGATCTGGCAGCGCACGACCCGCACAATTTCCGCAGCTGCCCGTATTCCAAGCGCAATATCTTCGCGATCAAGGATCTCAGAACACATATCTCACCGGAAGCGATCTGGGAGAAATATCTGCCGATGGGCTTTTCACAGTTCAAGATCGAGGGCAGAACGGCGAGCGTGCCGAATCTGATCGAGACGTATATGTACTACATGGCAGCGCCGGAGCACCGGGACGAGGCGCGGTTTGCGCTCTACAGCATGCTGACCGAGAGCGGCGCGATGACCTATCTCTGCTGACCGCAGAAACGGAAACCGACAGCACTTTTGACGGTGCTGCCGGTTTTTTGCATAGCAAAAGTGAGAAGGGCAGAGGGAGGAGGTAGGAGGGAGCAGGTAGGAGGGAGAAAGTGAATGCGGAATGACGGGTTGTTCCGGCACTTCTGCGCTGATGATGTGAAACACTGGGAGAATCAACCTGCAAGAAGGCGCGTCAGCGCCATGCAACACTCCTCACTGCTCACTCCTAACTCGTCATTCCGCATTCATTCCTCACTCCTCGCTTCCGAAGTGATAGGGCTGGTCAAAATGCTCATCGAGCCAGACGTCGACCGCAAACCGGTTGAGATCATAGACGCAAGACCACTCTGTGTAGTCCTCCTGCGCGACGGCAGCGAGCAAATCCCTTGCCTCATCGCGCGAGAGTGTGCCGTCGTGTTCCTGCAGCGCCGCGAGAATCGTCGGCAGGCGGTCGTCGGCACCCGCGCCGTAATCGTCGCCGGGGGTCAGCACCGAGTTGGTGCAGGCGTCGAGCTCGTTGACAAACATTTCGCTGTCAGACCATTCGACAACGACCGAGCGCCCGGTCTTGTCCACGATAAACAGATGCTGCCGGTTGCCGTTGTGCGAGTGAATGTCGTAAGCTTCGAGCAGGCTGAGCGCGTCGTCGACGGTCGCACAGCGGTCGAGCAGCACGCGCACGGCGCAATAGACAAACAGATCGGGCTTGCCGGTGTTCTGGTGGATCTCGCCGTTATCGAGCTGCAGCGTCGCGACGCCGAGCCCTGCTTCGTTGAAGCCGTCTGTCACGACGTAATGCGCCGCCAGCATGACAAAGCGCCCCAGCGGAGAATCCGGGTCGATCTTGCCGCGCCGCGTGCTGATGCCGATCTCCCGGAGGTCCGCCAGTGCGTAGGAGGCGTAGGCGTTTTTCGGGTCGCAGAAGATCATCAGCGTATCGGTCTCGGGGTAATCG
This sequence comes from Oscillospiraceae bacterium, assembly GCA_016288755.1. Taxonomy (GTDB): domain Bacteria; phylum Bacillota; class Clostridia; order Oscillospirales; family Ruminococcaceae; genus Firm-04. The sequence continues at coordinate 2,939 of JAEELE010000082.1, read as the reverse complement.
AAATTCCTGCCGAAGAGCACGGTGCCGTCCGCGGCTGCTGCCTTGAATGCCGCGCAGCCGTTCTGTCCGGTTTTCAGATCGACCGGCAGACCGCAGAGCTCCTCCTTCTGCAGAAACGCCAGCAGATCGCTGTCGCTTGTGATATTCGCGTTCAGCAGCTCGGCGAGCTTGGCGTCCTCGGTGTATTCCATGCAATACATGCCGCTGCTGTCTCCGCGAATGCTGAAAACCGTTTGCAGCTTGCGGAAGAAAACGATGCCGACGATCAGCGCCGGAACGGCGACGATGCAGATGCACGCCAGCGCGACCTTCCAAGCTGATCTGCGCAGGAGCGCCGCGATCAGCAGAATGCCGCCGACAATCAGCAGCACGATTCCCGCGATGAAAACGCCCTGCTTCACTGCGGCAAAGGAGTCGTTGTTCAGCGCTGTTGCCTCGATGTAATACGGCGAAATGCACGAACGCAGAGAGGCGATGTAGTCGTCCGTGATCTCGCCGAAGTCGTCGGAGACTTCAGAGAGCATCTGCACATAATCAATGATCGTCTGACAGTCCTCCTCAAACATTTCCGGGGTGCTTTTGCGAATGATGCCGGTCACCGGCACATTTTGCTCGACATAGCGCTCGAAGGTGCGTGCAAAGGCGTCAGTCAGCAGCACGCGAATCTCGACGGCGTTTTCATCGTCTTCAAAGCCCAGCAGCCAGCTGTTCCGGTTGACGGGCAGCGGCTCGCTGATATCGACGGTCACAGTCTGTCCGAGGCTGTCATCCGTCAGGTGCATCATGTCGGAGCTGCGCTGCCGGGCAAATTTGCTGAACAGTACCGCACAGAGCCCCAGAACGAGCACAACAGCAGCGGCAATGAGCGTTTTTTTCTTCATATCAGTACTCCTCATACGGTTTTTATTTTTTGGTATCTCTACGCCAAATGCCGATGCTTCCGACGATCATCATACACCGCACATCAGATATTCCCATGGCAAAATGCCCGGCATATTGTATCAGAAAGCCGTTGTTCGTCATGCTGCGCTCAATAATACGAAACTGTCACATAGCCTGCTGCGATTGCATCCGCCAGCTGCGCGGCATAGCGCTCCTCAGTGCCCGGCGGCGGGAACACCGTGACATTCCCCGTAAACTCGTCAAAGACGTTCTCATAGCAGGGCTCTTCGCGCTGGAAGGCGACCTCGGTCAGCCGCTTGCACCCTTTGAAGATCCGCTCTGCCGAAATGACGTTTTCCGGGATTATCAGGGAGCGCAGCGACACAACGTCGCAGAGGGCGTATTCGCCGATGACCTCGAGCGAATCGGGGAAGGTCACATACTTGATGCCGGTTTTCGCAAGCGCGAGCCTGCCGATGCTGCGAAGCTCTGCATTGAAATACACCTCGCTCAGCCGCAGATTGCCGTAAAATGCTTCATCTCCGATTGCTTCCACGCCGTCCGGCATATAATAATTCGAGTCGGTGCGTCCGTTCGGATAGCGGATGAGCGTTTTGCCTGACCGGTCAAACAGCACGCCGTCAATGCTTTGGTATGCGGGATTTTCCGCGGCGACCTCGTATGCCGTCAGAAAGCTGTGCACTGCGCCCGGCGACAGGATCGCCGTCACGCTCGCGGGGATGCTGACAGACTGCCACTTCGTATTCTCCGCACAGCCCAGATCGACCGCGGTCACGGGCTTGTTTTCATATTCCTCCGGGATGCGCACAGCCGTCAGGGAAGGGTCGATGCCTGTGACCGTCCAGCCGTCCGCATTTGCCGTAAAGCTGAAGCCCTGCACTGCCTCGCGGTATTTGCGCAGCCCGGCGAGATTCTCGAGCAGAATGACGCTGTCGTCGGGGGTCAGCCCCGGGGCGCCGTCCAGCTCCGCATTCTCCTTGCCCTGCGCGCTGACCTGAACCGCAGTGTCCTCCGCCAGATAGCGTGCCAGCAGCACCGCATCCGCGATATTCACCGTGTCGTCGCAGTTGACGTCGCCCGGCACCTTGACCGCGTCAAAATAGGGGAGGGCGTTCAGCACGTCCAGATCGTTTGTGACGGTGTTGATGCCGCCGACCCCGCCGCCGATTCCGTAATACGGCAGGCAGCAGTCGAGCGTTTCGCTGTTGTAGTAGATGCAGGTGTCGTCGTTCAGCGCCGCGGGGAAATTGGGGTCCCAGACGAGGATTCTGCCGTCGTAGTGCCTGCCGTTTTCGGTCCTGTCGGCAGGCTCAGTGCCGTAAGCCAGCACGCAGTGACGCCCGGTGCGCGTCGTCATGTCAACCAGCAGGGGAGAGCCGCCCTCCGGCACGAGCGCCGCGGAGCGGATCAGCCGCGCGAGCGTCTGCGCAGCGGATTCCCCGCGCACCGCAGAGGGCTGCGTCTGGAGATATGCCGCAGAATACTGCACGGCGTGATAGTAGTTGATCATTGAGATGATCTGCTCCGTCGGCTCGACCTCATGCAGCGTCCCTGCGCCCGCCTGCAGCTGGTCGGGTGGCAGCAAGCCGTTCTTCGCCAGCAGCACCGTCAGGCAGAGCCCGAAGCACGAGCCGCTCCATGCACCGTCCATTTCGTCGGTGCTGACGGGCTCGAGCATTTCCGTCAGTACGCGGTCGCGGTCGCTCAGGCGGTAGGTTGACCCGAATACCGCTCCGGAATTTCCGAAATACCAGCCGTCTGCCGTGAAGTCGATCGTCATATCGGGCTGATCGCCGGAGATCGCGCGGAATCGGATGCCGTTTGCCTTTGCGAAGGCTTCTGCCGCAGTACCGGGTACGCCGCAGACCTCTGTCAGCGCGCAGCCGGACTGTTCTCCGATCTCCGTGACGCTCGCCGGGACCGTGATCGCCGTCAGGGCGCTGCACCCCGAGAAGGCATTCTCGCCGATGCGCTCCAGCCCGTCATTGAGCCTGAGCTCCGAGAGCTTTTTGCAGCCCGAAAACGCGCTGTCGTCG
>JAEELE010000081.1 GCA_016288755.1 Oscillospiraceae bacterium | reverse complement strand
TTTTGTTCCGTTCAAGGCAAAAATCCGCAGGCGGGCTGTCGCATGTTTGCAGGCAAACTGCGCAGTTCCGCTATGCGGAACATGCGCCCGGCAAGGATTTTTAACGACGAACGGGGCAAAATCAGCCAAAAAGACGTGCGTTAGGCTTCGTGTCAACACACCCTAGAAATAGTCTGTTTTTTCTGCGCAGCACATTTCCGAAAAGGGTCATGGAGAATGAATGACTTCTCACGGATTGCCTGTATTCATTATAGCAATTTTCAGACGGAGAATAAAGCGCCATACCGAAAAGCAAGGCGATTTTGTCCGGCTGCACAAACCGGAGCGTTTGGAACGCCAGGAAATTGTGAAATTCAACAAAGTTTTCGGCTGTGCCGGATTGGCAATCACAATCCGGAATGGGATATGATACAATCAGGATAGGTTCGTATGCCCATTTGACCGAAGCAGCAGCCGATATAGCAGTCAATGAACGCATCATGCAGATACGCGAACGGCAGCAGAGCGAGATGCTGTATAATTTTGAGAACACGCTCGGCATGGCGGCGACCGAGGAGATCATCCGGACGGTCAGTGCGGCGCTGACTCACGCAAACCCCGACGCGGTGCAGATCGCACGCATCTCGGAGGACCAGTTTGCCGTTCTGTACGCCAGCGAGGAGGCACTCGACGCGCAGATGCAGCAGTCCGCAGAGGCGTTCTCCCGCGAGATCTCCGGCTATAACGCAAAGAAGATCCGAAGCTGGCTGCCGGAGGACAATTCCGGATCGACCAAGCTCGCGTCCGGCTGGCGCGGCATCCTGCTCGAAAACCTGATCCATCTGGCACTGGGCGAGCTCTATCTCAACCGCCTCCGTGCAAGCGCATCGGGGCTGATCCGCAAGGAGCAGAATATCTCCGGGCTCTACAGCGCCTTTGCGCAGCTCATGGAGCAGAATCTGTTTCAGTTTTATTTTCAGCCCATTGTCGCGGCTGGAGTGCCGGAGAGGGCATCCGCGTGAACGGAACAGCGCTCGATCTCGTCGGCAACGGCGTCAGCGTGGTCTGCTTCGGCTCCTATGCGGGCGCGGCGAATATCTCCGTGCGGAATTCAGACATCAAGGTGCACGGCGACGGCAATGAGGTCATGCTGATCGGCAGCCATTTCGGCGCGGCAAAGATCAGCGCGGAACAGAGCAGCATCCGGCTGACCTCTGCCTGCGAGCTGCTCGCCGGGCTCGGCACCATGAACGGGACGGCAGAGGCTGTCATTTCGGGCTGCACGGTCACCACCGATACGCACTGCGACCGGGGCGCTGTGGTCGGCTCCTTTGAGGGGAAAGCGGACATCTGCTTCCGGGATTCAAAGGTGAAGCTGTACGGCGAGGGCTACCGCGTTTCGGGCTTCGGCAGCCTGAACAGGAGCTGCACCGTCCGCGTGGAGAGCGGCGAGGTCGACGCAAGCCTGCTGGCGGTCGAGGTGCTGCTGCTCGGCAATGCGCGGTCCCGCTTCGTCGTGACCGGCGGAAACATCCATCTGGCGCAGAACAGCGATCACACGCCGGTTTCGCCTGCGGGGACGCCGCTGTGCTTTGCCGCGCCGGGCAAGGATCACTGCGAAGCGGTCTTCCGCGACGGCGATGCGGAATGGACCTATCGCGCCGACCGGAATGCGGAAGGGTATCTGGGTATCTGGATCCTGCTGTAACACCGGACCGGCACGGCAGCGCGTCACCCTTTCCAGAGAAAGCATATTTCCAAATCATTTAAGGAGGATTCAGATGAAAAGAACGAAGAAAGCAGCGGCGTTGTTCGCAGCGATCGTGCTGGCTGCAGGGGCGGCACTGCCGCTTCAGAGCCTGATTCCGGCTGCTGCTCCGGTCACGGTTTATGCAGCGGATTCCGATTATCAGGAGGGCTCCGACAGCCTGTGCTATTATAAAAAGTATTCAGATCATATTGAGATCAGCAGCTTCAAATCAACAGATATGGATTCGCTGACCGTTCCGGAATCCATCGACGGGCTGCCGGTTACGGTGATCGGCATCTATGCCGGGCAGCAGAACAAGATGAGAACGCTCACGCTCCCCGATACGCTCAAGGAGATCGGACCGTACTGCTTCAACTACTGTCCGAACCTTACAACGCTGAATATCCCGGACAGCATGGAGAAGATCGGTTTCCGCGCATTTGAGGACTGCTCATCGCTTGCGACGATCAACTTCCCGGATCATCTGGTCAAAACCGGCTCCTTTACATTTGATGATACGCCGTGGCTGACCGAACAGCGCAAGAGCAGTCCGCTTGTCATCATCAACAATGCAGTCATTGACGGACGCACCTGCGAGGGCGACGTCGAGATTCCCTCCAATGTGAAATATGTCGCATCCGGCGCATTCAGCAGGAATGAGAAGATCACCTCCTGCGTGATTCCGTCCGGCGTGTCCGAGATCACGGACGATATGTTCTTCTATTGCTCCGCTCTGAAATCCGTGGAGCTGAAGGGCTGCACCTCGCTCGGGATCATGACGTTCTCCGGCTGCAATCAGCTGACGGATATCAAGCTCTCCGGCAAGCTGACGAAGATCGACGGCTATACCTTTGCGGACAACTCGGCAACCGCGACGATCACCTTCCGCGCAAGCGAAGCGACATGGAATGCCGTCGATAAACCGTCGAATGACCCGTTCCTCCAGAGAGCGCATATGATTTTCGATGAGAGCTATCAGGAGCCGGACGATGAGGTCATCGGTGATATCAATGCGGACGGCGTCTGCGACCTGTTGGATGTCAGGCTGCTGCGGGATTGGCTGATCGCTGTGCCGAATACCGCGCTGGCTGACTGGAAGGCAGGCGATCTTGACAAAAACGGGAAGCTCACAGCATCCGACCTCACACTGCTCAAGCGCATTCTGCTGAACAAATAAACAACAAAACAGGAGGTATTCTATGAAACACACACGCACCCGCATTCTCTGCGCCGTTTTCGCCGTCACGCTGTCGATCCTGCCGCTTTCGCAGACGGTTTCCGCACAGGAGACGCTGATCCCGGAGGAGACAGAGGTCAATTCCGAAGCCATCTCTGAGTCCGTCACGGACGGCAGCGATGATGCTCCCGAATCTGAAGAACCAACGGCTGTTTTGTACACCGAAGCGGAAGAAACCACCACCGTGCTGCTTGACATTGCCGCACCCGCAGAAGAGGAGACCTTCACGGAAACTGAAAACGCGGAGTACGAGACAACAGCCGAAGCAGATGCCGTCGGCGCTGCACCTGCCGAAGAGGTCGATACGGCTTTCGCCGAGGCCGCTGAAACAACTGCTCCCGATGAAACATACCCGGTCAGTACGGAAAGCAGCGACGCTGCGAGAGGCACAGTGGATGATACAGATTATCTCACCGAGACCACCGAAACGACCACTGAAACAACTGCCGAAGCGGCTCCCGTGTTTGAGTATTCGGTCAATGCGGACGGCAGCGGCGTGACGATCTCAAAGTATACCGGCTCTGACGAAGATATCGTCGTTCCTGAAACGATCGACGGTCTGCCCGTCACAGCCATCGGGAGCTGGGCGTTTTTCCGCTGTGAGACCGCCAAAAGCATTACGCTCCCGGACAGCATTACAGAGATCGGCAGCAATGCATTCAACCTCTGCACCGGACTGACCGGCATCACGCTCCCGAGCGGCATCACAGAGATCAGCAGCAGCTTATTCAGCAACTGCTCCGGTCTGACCGCTGTTGAGATACCTGACACCGTGACAAGCATCGGAACGAATGCGTTTGCCGGATGCAGTCAGCTCGCGGACATCTCTGTTCCGGAAGGCGTGACCAGCATCGGCGGCAGTGCATTCCGCGATACCGCATGGCTTGCGGCACAGCAGGCGGAGAATCCGCTTGTCACCGTGAATCACATTCTGATCGACGGAACGGCAGCTTCCGGCAATATCACCGTCCCGGACGATGTGACCTGCATCGGCGATATGGCGTTTTCCGGCTGCATGGCTCTGACCGGCATCGTCATTCCGTCCAGCGTGCAGAGCATCGGGGAAAGTGCATTCAACAACTGCGCGCAGCTTGCAGATATCACCCTGTCGGACGGTCTGACAACGGTCGGCGACTCTGCATTTTCCGTTTGCACTGCGCTGACGGAGATCACGATTCCGGACAGCGTCACTGCGATCGGCTCAGGCGCGTTCTTCCGCTGCGAAAAGCTGACTGCCGTCACGCTCCCGAAGCATCTCACCGCCGTCGAAGTGCGCACATTCGCAGCCTGCACCGCGCTGCAGAGTCTGGAGCTCCCGGACGGCGTCACCAACATCGGAATGCAGGCATTTGCCGGCTGCTCACAGCTGACTGAGATCGCCATTCCGGACAGCGTGACCGATATCGCATTCGGTGCGTTTGCAGCCTGCCCGAATCTGACGATCTGCGGAAATGCCGGTTCCTATGCAGAAAGCTATGCGCAGGATAACTCGATCGCGTTCCAGACACAGACCGCTGCGGGCGAGGATGAAGCAGCCGCACAGGCTGTGATCGGGCTGATCGATGCGATCGGTGAGATCGAGTGGACCGATGCATGCGCAAGTGCCATCACTGCTGCAAGAACCGCGTATGACGCGCTGAGCGATGAAGGGAAAGCCCTAGTCACAAATTATGACGTACTCGAACAGGCAGAAGCTGCATATGCACAGCTCCCGCAGACCGGTGTTTCCGGCACACAGAAGCCGTTTGCTGCGCTGGCATTGCTCCTGACAGCCGCAGGCGCCGCGCTGATGAAAAAGAGCAGAAACAAAGACGAAGCATAAAGACGCTGAGCTCGCCGCATGATTTGCGGCGAGCTCAGGCTGTAGAAAAAGGTGTCTCCGACGGATTATATTGGGGACTCTGTCCCCAAACCCCTGCTTAAGGGGCACTGCCCCTTAAGAATCCCATTATGACGGAAATAACGTATCAGCGTGGAATTCGCACAAAATGGGATTCCAAAGGGATAGTATCCCTTTGGCAGGGGTGCGGGGACAGC
>JAEELE010000080.1 GCA_016288755.1 Oscillospiraceae bacterium | reverse complement strand
CAGACCCGTGATCACGACGATGAGGAACACGATGCGCACGATCTGCTGATTGCGGCGGAACCAGTCGTCGACGCGGGCGCTGGTGAAATAGCTCAGCACCTTGGAGCCGTCGAGCGGCGGGATCGGCACGAGGTTGAACACCGCAAGCCCGATGTTGATGAGGATGAAGTAGTAGAGGAAGTAATAGATCAGATAGGGCGCGTCGCTGATCGCCTCCATGCCGCCGGCTTCCTCCAGATAGGTCTGATAATAGCCGGAGAGCATATAAAACTGCAGCACGACCTCGCCGACCAAAGCAGCGAGCAGATTGCTGACCGGGCCTGCGAGCGCGGTGACCGCGATGCCGAAGCGGATGCTGTGCTTGCGGGAGAAGCGGGTCGGGTCGATCGGGACGGGCTTTGCCCAGCCGTAGCCGGTGAGCAGCAGCAGCAGCGAACCGATCGGGTCGACATGGGCGATGGGGTTGAGCGTGAGACGCCCCTGATATTTGGCGGTGTCGTCGCCGAGGCGGTGGGCTGTCCACGCATGGGCGAATTCATGCAGCGGGAGGATCAGGAAGATGATGAAGATACGCGCGGCATAGCGGATGAAATCCTGCTGCGAGATCGCAAACGAATTGAACATTTGATCGGGCTCCTTTTTGGTGAATGCGGAATGCGGAATGAGAAATAAGAAGAGAGAAGTGAGAAGTGAGAAGTGAGAAGTGAGAAGTGAGGAGTGAGGAATGAGAAGTGAGAAGTGAGAAGTGAGGAGTGAGGAGTGAGGAGTGAGTTTTTCGTTCCGCGTGTTGATTCTATTATACCACATTTTGAAAGAAAGCGCAATGGGAGAATGCACGAAAAGCGAACGCTGCACAAAATGGGCGTAAAAATAGAGCCCGCATGTTTGACAAAGTCAAACTGCGCCGTTTCGCTTGCGAAACATGGGGCACTGCCCGCAAAATTTTTTTCTGTTTAGGGGTTGACAAATCGGGGAGAATGTGCTATAATAGGAAAGTCGCGAAACGACATGCGCCGGTAGCTCAGTTGGATAGAGTAACTGGCTACGAACCAGTAGGTCGGGGGTTCGAATCCCTTCCGGCGCATCGAAGGCTCTCATGCAGAAATGTATGGGAGCTTTTTATTTTGCGCGCGGGGCGCGGGGCAAAATGCCCGCCCGGGGTTTGGGGAAATCATGAAATATGCCAAAAATCAGACCCCGGATTGACAAGCGCCGCGATTTATGGTATACTGAAATACAGCGGAACCCATCATTTTTTCTGAAAGAAGGTCTGCTGTATATGAACATCTGGCACAATATCAACCCCAAGCGCATCACGCCCACCGACTTCATCGCCGTCATCGAGATCCCCAAGGGCAGCAAGAATAAGTATGAGCTCGACAAGGAGACCGGTCTGATCATCCTCGACCGCATCCTCCACACCTCCACCCACTACCCCGCCAACTATGGGCTCATCCCCCGCACCTACGCCGACGACAACGACCCGCTCGACGTGCTCGTGCTCTGCTCCGAGACCCTCTCGCCGATGACCCTCGTCCGCTGCTATCCGATCGGCGTCATCCGAATGATCGATCAGGGTCACCGCGACGACAAGATCATCGCGATCCCCTTTGACGACCCCAACTACAACAGCTATCACGATATTGAGGAGCTCCCGCCCCACATCATCGAGGAGATGATCCACTTCTTCTCCGTCTACAAGGAGCTCGAGGGCAAGACCACCGCTGTCGATCAGTTCGGTGACGCCGCCGTCGCAAAGGATATCATCCAGACCGATATCGACCACTATGTCGAGTGCTTTTGTAAATAAGGGCAGGATCGCCCTAAAAATACAGGATTGTGAAAGGATGGACTGACATGACTGCTGCTGCTACCGATGCTCTTTACCAGAATACCAAGAGCGTTGCCCCCCTCGGGATCATCGCAATGCCCGGCTCCGAGGAGCTCTCCCGGAAGATCAACGATTACCTCGTCCGCTGGGCGAATGACAACGGCTTCCCCGATCAGAGCTACCTGATCGAGTGCGAGTGCCCGCGCTTCGCCTCCGGTGACGGCAAGGGGCTGATCAAGTCGACCGTCAGAGGGCTGGACCTCTACATCGTCATCGACGTGGGCAATTACAGCTGCACCTATAAAATGTTTGACCGCGTCAACTCCATGTCACCGGACGACCACTATCAGGACTTAAAGCGCATCATTCAGGCGGCATCGGGCAAGGCACACCGCCTCAATATCATCATGCCGCTGCTCTACGGCGGCAGACAGCACCGCAGAAATTACCGCGAATCGCTCGACTGTGCGGTCGCCCTGCAGGAGCTGCAGGCAATGGGCGTCGAGAACATCATCACCTTCGACGCGCATGACCCCAGAGTCAGCAACGCCGTGCCGCTCATGGGCATCGATAATGTCATTCCGTCCTATCAGGTGCTCAAGACGCTGCTGCGCACCTTCCCCGACCTCGATATGTCCCCGGACAGGTTCATGGTCATCAGCCCCGATGAGGGCGCGCTCGGGCGCAATATGTACTACGCGAGCATTCTGGGCGTCAACCTCGGCATGTTCTATAAGCGCCGCGACTATTCCACCGTGGTCGACGGCAAGAACCCGATCGTCGCGCACGAATATCTCGGCAACCCCGTCGAGGGCAAGACCGTCTTTGTCGCCGACGATATCATCGCGTCGGGCGGCTCGATCCTCGATCTCGCGCAGAATCTGAAGGCACGCAAGGCGGAGCGCATCATCGCCTACGCGACCTACGGGCTCTTCACGCACGGGCTCGACGCCTTCGACGAGGCATACGCAAACGGCACGCTGCACGCGGTCTTCGGCACAAACCTCACCTATCGGATGCCTGAGCTGCTCGAGCGCCCGTGGTTCCACGAGGTCGACGTGTCCAAGTATGCCGCACATTTCATCGCGGCGCTCAATCACGACGTGTCCATCACCACCGTCATCAATCCGCACGACAAGATTCAGGCGCTCCTCGCAAAGCAGCGCAGCGAAAAGCACGCATAACAGCAAATCATGACAACGCAGCACCCGGCAATCAGACCGGGTGCTGTTTGTTTGTACCGCCATTCGGAATAAGCAGGGAGGAGGGAGGAGGGTGCAGGTCAAGGTAGGAGGGAGGAGGGAGGAGGGAGCAGGTCGAGTTAGCAGTTAGTAGTGAGGAGTGAGGAGTTGTTCCTTCACTGTAACTTCTTCTGCTGAATCGGCACACTGGACAAACAAATGTTCGTTTCCGTTGCCGCCATTGTGAGAAGTGTCAATAAATCCCAAACTCGGCACACTTGGGGCGCGGAGCCCGCGCTGGCATTTCCCTCCGGAGACCTTTTGCGGAGCCTCCCAGTTTCGTTCAATGCACGGCGCTGGCGCGCCTTCTTATGGTGTAATGGCTCCCAGCCCGGAGCCCGGGCGGGCGAATCCCTCCGGAGACCTTTTGCGGAGCCTCCCATTTTAACAAATTGCACGGCGCTGGCGCGCCTTCTTATGGTGTAATGGCTCCCAGTATTTTTCTCATTCAGCGGCAGGAATGAAAGTGACGGAACAACTTCTCACTCCTCACTCCTACCTCCTACCTCCTACCTCCTACCTCCTACCTCCTACCTCCTACCTCCTACCTCCTACCTCCTGCCTCCTGCCTCCTGCCTCCTGCCTCGCGACCTGGAGGGCACAATCCTTAAGCAGAGAGGGTCGAGGGGGTGCGGAGGGCTCTGCGGGGGCGCGGGATGAGCCCGAAGCTGATCTGGAGCGCATAGTCGACCTGCTTCATCAGCTCGGGCGGCACGGTGCCCATGCACTCCTTCAGGCGGCGCTTGTCGATGGTGCGCACCTGCTCGAGCAGAATGACGCTGTCCTTGGTGAGCCCGCTCCCGGAGGCAGGCACGGAAATATGTGTCGGGAGCTTCGCCTTGCCGCTGCGGCTGGTGATCGCCGCCGCAATGACCGTCGGGCTGCAGCGGTTGCCGACGTCGTTCTGGATGATGAGCACGGGACGGATGCCGCCCTGCTCCGAGCCCACGACCGGGCTTAAGTCTGCATAATAGATTTCTCCGCGTTTGACGCTGATCATAATGACGCTTCCTTTCGTTTCGCCCTTTTCCCCGGGCGTTATCTACAGTATGCCCCGTTTTCGGCGCACTTAATCTCAGTGCGCATGTCGGGTTCGGAGGCAGGAGGTATGTCACAGCCGCGACTTCTGCCGCTGACATGAAGATGTGCACAAATCGCGGCTTGATGTTGCATTCTGTATTGTGCACCCTGCTGCATATTCTCACATTCGGCACACTGAGAAACTGAGAATTTGAGAAAATGAGAATAAGTCGCGATGTGCACAAATCGGAGTGCGTTATGATACCATGCGCTGTGCATCTCGCCGCAAATTCTCGGATTCGACACACATGAGAAGTGAAATCTTGAGAAGTTGAGATGTGAATTGCTGTACAATGCAGCGTTCGGAGCCATGCGTCACCGAAGCCTTGTCATCCTGACCGGACTGTCAGAGAAGCACCGTCTGCATGTGGTATCATTTAACAAACTGTTGATTCAAGGCTTCAACGGTGTCAGAGCCCGGAGCCCGGGCTGGCGATGTCACCCCCAATCCCGGCATATCTGCCCCCTTCGCGCTCTTGCCCCCTCAAGGGGGGATTTGTCACAGAGTTCCGGCGGTGACCTCTGAAAGCGGAAAGCGCCCGATCATTTCCGATCAGCGGCAAGCTGCGTATTCTCATTTTCTCAAATTCTCAGTTTCTCAGTGTGCCGATTCTGAGAATTCACAGCACTTCACACAACGGCGGCGACAGAAACGAACATTTGTTTGTTCAGTGTGCCGATTCAGCAGAAGAAGTTACAGTGAAGGAACCACTCCTCACTCCTCACTCCTAACTCCTAACTCGACTTCCTACCTGCTCCCTCCTGCCTGCTCCCTCCTGCCTTCTCACTTCGTCTTGACAATGCGGCTGTATTGTGGTATACTATAATAGTATATTTATGCGCTGAAACCCAAAATTGTGCGAAAGGCGGTAATACTATGACCGATCTGTTTTTCTGTCCGGAGCGCTGGGAAACCGACCCGATGGTCTCGACCAATGTCGCGGAGCAGGTGCGCGTCAAAGGCTTCCTCTGCAAACCCACGGACGCATGGCAGCTTGCCGACTGGAACGGCAGCTGGACGGCGATCGTCTCCAGAATCCCGATCGAAAAGGGCTGGCTCGAATCCGGCTGCGACTACCGGTTCTGCTTCTGGCTCAACGGCGGCGAGAACGCCCGCGCCGACGAGACCTGCATGCTCGAGATCTGGGGCGACGACTGGGAGGAGCGCCTGCAGTTCCGGCTCAACCGCGAGCACACAAAGCCCCTGCTCGAAAAGAACGGCTGGCTGCTCTTTGCCGTGCCCTTCACCGCACCCGCCGCTGCAGAGGCCCTGACCTTCCGGTTCGTGGTCTCCGGCGCGGTCTGCACGATCGCAGGCATCCCCGATATGAACATGTCCGCATGTGAGCAGCTGACGCCAGATGTGCGGAATTTCGACCGGCCGCAGCGTCACAATATCATCTATCCCAACGGCTGGCCGGACGAGCAGAACGGCAAGGTCGTGCTGAAAGCGCCGCGCGGCAGAGAGATCTCGCTCTCGCGCCGTGCACTCGGCATCGCGGCGGCACTCGGCGCGGCTGCGGCTGTGGCGCTGATCATCCGCCGCAGCAGGAAGCATCCGTCATGAGCCGGCACAGGATTCCCGCGCTGGTGCTCGCATGCTGCGCCCTGCTCTGCGGCGGCTGCGGCATCAGCAGTGAGCCGGATATCCGCCCGGCACTGGGGCTGCCCGACGGTCAGAGCTGCGAAATGCCCGATCTGGTCGGGAAAAGCTACGACGAAGCGCTCGCGGCCGTCGGGAGCAAATTCGTGATCGTGCGGCGTGACCGCATCACCGGTCAGGACGACGACGGCACAGTGCTCATGCAGAGCGAAAAGAGCGGCAGCACCGTCGCGCGCGGGGCAACCGTCACACTGACGGTCAGCACCGGCAGAGAAAAAGCCGATATGCCCGACTGTATCGGCGAGGACTACGACACCGCAGCCGAGACGGTCCGGCGGGCAAAGCTGAGCCCCTCGCTCTTTGTCGTGCAGAGCAAGGAGGAGCCGTGGACGGTGCTCGAGACCGACCCGCCCGCAGACACGCGCGTCGTCGCGGGCAGCTATGTGCAGCTGACGGTCAGCGGCGGACCCGATGCCGCAATGAACCCGCTCCCCGCCTTTCTGGGCAATCCGGCAGAGGACGCCCTGCAGGCCGCCGCAGAGCTCGGCGTGCAGCTGATCTTCACGCAGATCGAATCGGATGCGCCCGCGGGCATGGTGCTCTCGCAGAGCGTGCCCGCCGGAACGGAATGTGCCGCCGGTACCGAGGTCCGTCTGGAGGTCTCGGCGGAGGATACGGAGGAAACGACAAATGAATGATACCAAACAACAGCCGGATATCTATATCAGCTATGCGCACAGGGACGGAAAAGCCCTTGCCGATACACTGTATCAGGCACTTCGCAAGCGCGGGTACAGCGTTTTTTACGATCAGGACATTTCTCCGGAACAGATGTGGGCAGAGGCGCTGAGTCAGAAAATCCGGGATTGCAGCCTGTTTCTGCTGATTCTCACACCGGAAGCCGTGAAATCCGATTTTGTCATGACGGAATTCCGGTTTGCACTGCGGGAAAATCGAACCGTGATCGCGATCACAACCGAAGACCCCGGGAGCATCCTGCAGGAGAATCCGAGTCTGCAGCTCATGCTGTTGGATCGGCGCGTTCAGGTGATCAGCGAGAAGGCGCCGGATGCCGTTCTCGCTCGGCTTGACGAAATACTGCCCGCAAAAACCCAAAAACAGCCCGCGCCGGAGCCGCCCGTGCAGGAAAGCGCCGAGAAGCCGGTGTTTATCAGCTACAGCTCGGAAAACGAGGCGCCGGCGTATACCCTGCGCGACCTGCTGATCTCCGCAGGCATCTCCTGCTGGATGGCACCCGACAGTATTCCCGCGGGGATGCGCTATATGCAGGCGATCGCCGATGCCATAGAGCTCTGTGCGGCGATGGTCGTGCTGGCGAGTGCGGAATCGCAGTGCTCCGAGCAGGTCGAGCGCGAGATCAACCTCATGATCTCGGATTACCCGAAAAAGCTGGTCTGCGCGCTCATCATCGACGGAAACCCGCTCAAGGGCTGGATGCGCCTCGCGCTCCAGAACCGTCAGATCGAGACGGCAAAGGCGATCCAGCCCGGCGACCGCGGAACAGACCGGCTGATCGCTTCGCTGAAAAAGCTCTATCCGCAGACCCCGGAAGACCGTGCCGTCAAATCCGATATCAGCGAGCACCGCGACGAAACGCGCGGCACTGCCCGCACAAAGGAGCCCGACGCAGCATCAAAGCCGGAGCGTTCCTCCGCGCCGTCGGAATCGGTGTCACGGAATTTGTCGCATGCTCCGGCAATTCCCGCGCAGGCTTCGCAGACCGCAGCGGAAAAGCCGCCCCGACAGCAGAAAGCCGCAGCGGTTTATATTGCTGCCATCCCGGCGCACGCAGCTGAGAAGGCTGCCCTGTGCGACATTCTCAAACGTGCCGGAATCCCGTTCTGCTCCGCTCCGGAAAGAATTCTGACAGGCACGCAGTTTAGTCCGGCGAACATTGCGCAGATCGGAGCATGCGCAGCAGCGGTCGTGCTCGGAAACTCGTCAAGCATGGGCGGAGCCGGAACGGACAGTATCAAGCGGCTGCTGCTGAGCCTGAAAAAGCCATGCTATTCGCTGCTGTTCGGAACCAGATCGACGTATTGGGAAAACAGGAGCACACGATTCGATACGTTCATCCCTGCAGATAAGATCGTGCCCGGCGACCGCGGAACAGACCGGCTGATCGCTTCGCTGAAAAAGCTCTTTTCTGACAAATAAACGGAGGAAAACACAATGGCAAACAATCTGCCAAAACTCATGCGCGACGCCGTAATGACCGGGCTGGTCCAGCTGCCGCAGGAGCCGGTATATCACGGAAACACCGGGGTGCAGGTGCAGAGCATCACGCCCGCGGCGGGGCAGCAATCAGGAATGACGCCTTCCCCGATACGCCCTTCGGCATCGCAAACGGTCTGATTTAATACATTTTCAGGAGGAATCAAACACATGAAACTCGGAATGGTCGGTCTGCCGAATGTCGGCAAGAGCACCCTGTTCAACGCGCTGACGAACGCCGGCGCAGAATCCGCAAACTACCCCTTCTGCACGATCGACAAGAATGTCGGCATCGTGTCGGTGCCCGATGTGCGGCTCGAAAAGCTCGCAGAAATCTATCAGCCGAAGAAATTCACCCCTGCCACGCTGCAGTTCGTCGATATTGCAGGGCTCGTGAAGGGCGCCTCCAAGGGCGAGGGGCTCGGCAACCGCTTTCTCGCCGATATCCGCGAGGTCGATGCGATCATCCACGTTGTGCGCTGCTTTGAGGACGACAATATCGTCCACGTCGACGGGTCGATCAACCCCGCACGCGATATCGAGGTCATCAATCTCGAGCTGGTCTTCTCCGATCTCGAGCTGATCGAGCGCCGCATCGACCGCACGATGAAGGCGGCAAAGGGCGGCGACAAGAAGTTTTTAGCCGATGCCGAGCTGCTCAAAAAGCTGCACGCGCATCTCTCCGAGGGGCTGCCCGCACGGAGCTTTGAATGCACCGAGGACGAGCGGGCGGTTCTGCTCGAGACCCCGCTGCTGACCGCAAAGCCGGTCATCTACGCGGCAAATCTCTCCGAGGCGGATTTCTCGGGCGATCTTGAGCAAAACGCGCATTTCGCCGCGGTGAAGGCGATCGCGGAGACAGAGCACGCGGCAGTGTTCCCGATCTGCGCGCAGATCGAGGCGGAGATCTCCGGCATGGACGAGGAAGACCAGAAGCTGTTCCTCGAGGAGCTCGGGCTGGAGCAGTCGGGGCTCAACCGCATCATTTCGGCGGGCTATTCGCTGCTCGGGCTGATCTCCTTCCTCACGGGCGGCGCCGATGAATGCCGCGCATGGACGATCAGAAGGGGCACGAAGGCACCGCAGGCGGCCGGCAAGATTCACACGGATTTCGAGAAGGGCTTCATCCGCGCCGAGGTCATTTCGTATGCGGACTTCATGGCGTGCGGCGGCAGCATGGCGGCAGCGCGCGAGAAGGGGCTTGTCCGCATGGAGGGCAAGACCTACGAGGTTGAAGACGGAGATATCATCACGTTCCACTTCACTTCATAAACTCATTCCGCTCTCCTGCATTGACAGCCGCGAGAAAAAGGAGCCGGGCACTGCCCGCGGGGATATGATTACGTTCCGATTTCCTGTTTAAGCAGTAACAGACAGTTTCAAAGCCGAAAAAAGGAGGACTTATCATGTTGAATGCAGCAGAGCAGAATATGACACAGCTGGGTGTAACTGATCTTCCGATTCACACCTCAGAGGATGACGCGCTGGACACAACGTGCTATATCAATGCACTGAGCGACTTTGTATCAAGCTGCCAGACGCCCATGTCCGTCGCACTGCAGGGCGACTGGGGAACCGGAAAAACCTCGTTCATCAATATTATGAAGACAAAGCTCGACAAACCTGTCGTGAACAATATGCCGATTGTGAAAACCATCTATTTCAACACATGGCAGTACTCACAGTTCAATATGTCCGGCGACCTCTACCGCTCCTTCATCACAAGCATCAATGCGGCAGTCTCCGAGAAATCCGCGGAGGTCTGCAAGCAGATTCTCCGCACGGCATACAGCGCGGTCGTCGGGTTGGGGAAAGCCGTTACCAAGCAGGTTACCGGTCTGGATTCCAACCAGCTTGTCGAGGAGATCCTGCAGTCCGACCGCAAACGGATCGAAGCGGTCTCGGAACTCAAAGCGGCATTTTCAAAGCTGATCAAACAGGTTGCGGAAGAAAGCGCACACGGGCGTGTTGTCATTTTTATTGACGATCTGGACCGACTGAACCCCACCGTCGCTGTTGAACTGCTGGAGGTCATCAAGCTCTTTATGGATGTGCCGAACTGTGTGTTTGTTCTTGCGGTCGACTATGACGTCGTGGTGAAGGGCATCCGCAGCAAATTCGGCAATGATATGTCTGATGAGAAGTGCCGCAGCTTTTTTGACAAGATCATTCAGCTGCCCTTCAGCATGCCGGTCGAGCATTACAATCTGAAAACCATGATCGAAAAGACATTCGGAAAAAAGATTGCCCATTACAGCGATGTGATCAGAAACCTGACAGAAAGTCTGCTCGGCACAAATCCGCGTTCAGTCAAGCGGCTGTATAATTCCTATGAGCTGCTCAACTGCGTACAGAAAGCGCTGACAGGGTACTATTTTCTGAATTATCAGAGCGCATTGGTCATCGCATCGCTGGTGGTACAGATGAAAAGCGCGGAGGCGTCCGGAAGAATTGTCCGCGCGAGCACCGACAGTGAAGCACTTCTGGATTATCTGCACAGAATGGAGGGAATCTCCGGCATCGAGGAGCCCGAGGAGCGCATGATCGCAGACTGCACGGCAAAATTCAGCCGAGCCGTGCATGAGATCGCGCGCCTTGCGCCGAAGGAGAAATCCTCTGCGCAGACAGAGGAAAGCGTTCTGAAAGGACTCAGCTCGCTCATCCGTCTGACCTCTGTCACAGAGGTTTCCCCCGTCAAGGTGGATTATGAGCAGGTGAACAAGGCAGACAGAATCGAGATATTTGACAAAACGATGAAAACGGGCAGCGGCACAGAAGCTGCAAGACAGTGCTTTTCTGAGCTGTTCGCCATGCCGGAATACACCGATGCTGCGCGTGCATATCTGGAACGGCAGCTGCAGCCCGGCGGGATTTTCAAGCGTATCGACGAGAAAAGACCGGATGAATTCCGATTCAAGTGCGTGATATCCGTCAATACGCCCTGGGAGGGTATCCGCATTGTGCATCTGGGCGAAGGAGAGTTCGGTGACGCGACGCTGCTGATGCGTGATCTGTCCGGATTTTGCCGCGAGCTCGGCATCCCTCTGGGTGCAGTCCGGTGGTACTGGAAGGACAAGCTGGTCTATGCAAACAGCTGATTCCCCCGCCCCCGCGAAAAATCGCGAAAAAAGTGCTTGACAAACCGCTGAAAATGTGGTATGATAGTGTTACCTCTTTGCGGAGGCGTTTTTGTTGTGCCCCGAAAATCCGCGCCGGCTATTGCTTCTCCGGCGTGCATGCGGCAGCGCGCAGCATTCCCCCGCAGCGAAAAGAGGGAGGCAATGACTCACTCCGGCTGCACCCCCATTCCCTTTGCAGCGCGGTCAGCCGGAAAATCTGAACAGGGAGGTGCCGAACAATGCGCGTGAAGATCACCTTGGCTTGCACCGAATGCAAGCGCAGAAACTATGTTTCCAAGAAGAACAAGAAGAATGATCCCGACAGACTCGAAATGATGAAGCACTGCAGATTCTGCAACAAGCACACCATGCACAAGGAAACCAAGTAATCAAACCGAACCGCTTTTGACCGGTCCTGACCGCACAAGCGTTCGGCAGGACAGAAAGGAGTCCCTCCATGGCGAAGGACAAGGAGCTCGCCGTCAAGGAAAAGGACGGCAAGAGCAAGGAGAAACCCCAGAAGAAGCAGGGCAAGGTCGCCAAGTGGTTCAAGGATCTGAAGCTCGAGCTCAAGAAGGTCATCTGGCCCAGCAGACAGACTGTCGTCAACAACAGCATCGTCGTCTTCGCGGCAATGCTCGGCTTTGCAGTCTTCACCTTTTTGCTGGACTGGGGCTTTTTGAAGCTGCTTGAGCTTGCAGTCGGCACAAAATCCTGAGCTGCATGTACGCACAGCCCCAAGCGCGGCATGAGAAAGTGCCGCAGACATTTCAGCAATACCGGAAAGCAGGGAAT
Source organism: Oscillospiraceae bacterium (assembly GCA_016288755.1). GTDB lineage: Bacteria > Bacillota > Clostridia > Oscillospirales > Ruminococcaceae > Firm-04. The sequence goes on along the minus strand of JAEELE010000080.1, from coordinate 7,623 downwards.
CACAGATGAGCAAAGACGAGAGCTGCTCGGCGCAGTGGTATGTCATCCATACCTATTCGGGCTACGAAAAAAAGGTCAGTGAGACCATCCTGCGCAAGGCGGAGAATCTGCAGATGAAGGACAAGATCCTCGAGGTGCAGATCCCCACGGAGGAGGTCACGGAGATCACCGACGGCAAGGAGCGCGAGGTCACCCGCAAAACCTATCCCGGCTATGTGCTCGTTCACATGATCTATTCCGACGAGGCGGCATATCTCATCCGCAGTATCCGCGGTGTGACCGGCTTCCTCGGTGCTGACCCCAACCAGCCCATCGCACTGACACCCGCAGAGGTGGCTTCTATGGGCGTCGATCTCGGCAGGACCGTCGAGGTCAACATCAGCGCCGGCGATTCCGTGCGGATCACCGGCACCGCAATGGACGGCTTCACAGGCGTCGTCCAGAGCATCAACATCGAGGAACGCACCTGCAATGTGCTGGTCTCGATGTTCGGACAGGAAACCCCGACCACGCTCGCCCTCACCGACGTGCGCAAAATCGACTGATCGCTGTCCGGCACGCAGATCGCGGCAGAGCAGCCGTGACCGTGGGAGAGATATCTGCAATTCAGATATCCCGCCATATACCACAGATTTGGAGGAAATAATACAATGGCACAGAAAGTTGTTGGCTTTATCAAGCTTCAGATCCCCGCAGGCAAGGCAACGCCGGCACCGCCGGTCGGTCCTGCCCTCGGTCAGCACGGTGTCAACATCATGGGCTTCTGCAAGGAGTTCAATGAGCGCACCAAGAATGACGCGGGTCTGATCATCCCGGTCATCATCACCGTCTATTCCGACCGTTCGTTCACCTTCGTCACCAAGACCCCGCCCGCAGCTGTCCTGATCAAGAAGGCATGCGGCATCGACAAGGCTTCCGGTGTGCCGAACAAGACCAAGGTCGCTACCATTACCCGTGAGCAGATCCAGAAGATCGCAGAGACCAAGATGCCTGACCTCAACGCAGCTTCGCTCGAGGCAGCCATGAGCATGATCGCAGGCACTGCCCGCTCGATGGGTGTTGTCGTCGCAGACTGAGCGCGAACACGCATTCCGATGCAAATCCGTATGGAATGCCTGCCGCCTCGGCATCTGCCAGTGGGAGGAATCATTCCGCCAGCCCGCACCGAAACAGTGCGGAAATACCACAGATGATAAGGAGTTTTCATAAATGAAACACGGAAAGAAATATGTTGACAGCGCAAAGCAGCTCGACCGCACCAAGCTCTTTGAGCCGGCTGAGGCGCTGACCACCGTCTGCCAGCTCGCAAAGGCAAAGTTCGACGAGACCGTTGAGGCACACATCCGCCTCGGCGTCGATTCCCGTCACGCAGACCAGCAGGTCCGCGGCGCTGTCGTTCTGCCGAACGGCACCGGTAAGAATGTCCGCATCCTCGTCTTCTGCAAGGAGGACAAGTATGAGGCAGCCAAGGCAGCCGGCGCAGATTATGTCGGCGGTCTGGATCTGGTCGAGAAGATCCAGAAGGAAAACTGGATGGAGTTCGACGTTGTCATCGCGTCCCCGGACATGATGGGCACGGTCGGTCGTCTCGGTAAGGTCCTCGGTCCGCGCGGTCTGATGCCGAACCCGAAGGCGGGCACGGTCTCCCCTGACGTCGCAAAGGCAGTTCAGGAGGCAAAAGCCGGTAAGATCGAGTACAGACTCGACAAGTCGAACATCATTCACTGCCCGATCGGCAAGGTATCCTTCGGCACAGAGAAGCTCGAGGAGAACTTCAACACGCTGCTCGAGGCAGTTGTGAAGGCAAAGCCGGCAGCAGCAAAGGGTACCTACCTGCGCTCTGTGACCGTCGCCTCCACGATGGGCGTCGGCGTGAAGGTGCTGACCACCAAGTTCGGTGTGTGAGAATCGCTTCTGAAGGGAGATCGGGGGCGCAGCTGCTGCGCTCCCCTGCCCCTTTCTTCTCAAAAGCACTTGACTTTTTGCTTAAAGTATGCTATAATATATCGGTATGAGAAATTAGCTCAGTTGGCAGAGCATCTCCCTTTTAAGGAGAGGGTCGAGGGTTCGAACCCCTCATTTCTCACTCATGAATATTTCGTAAATACGCTGTTTTCTGATATCCGGAGGACAGCGTATTTTCTTGCCAAAAGGGCTTTGGACACTATTTAGACACTACGGAGAAATTTGGACACCAAGCTGCGCGTTTTTGGAGCGAACAACGAGCCGGATTTTTGAGCCGATTTGGAATTTCTTGCGAAAACGGCGTTTGTTGAAAACAGAGAAATTCGAGCCTGCTTTTTGTGCATGATGCTAGGATGCGATTTTAGGCGGATTGTGGTATAATATAGTTAATCCTATTCGTGATGTGAGGAGGTAGGCTACATGTCTGTTCCAAAGTTTTATGAATTCATGCCTAGTTTCATTCGATGTTTGGGCGATGGGGAAGTACATACAAATAAGGAAATAATTGAGTATTGTGCTGATAAACTACACTTATCGGAGGAAGACAAGGCAGAAACGCTGTCAAGTGGACAGAGCACATTACATAATCGTGTTGGATGGGCTAGAACATATCTGAAAAAAGCGGGATTGATTCATAGTCCGAAACGTGGAAGCTTTTGTCTGACTGAGGAAGGAAGAAAAGCATTCAATCAAGGTGCAGAATGTGTCACCCTACAATATTTAGAGCAATTCAGTTCTTTTCTTGAATTCAAAGGGAATTCTTCTTCAAATCCAGAACAGGATGGCCCTTTGGTCACCGATCAAAACAGCCCGCAGGAACGAATTGAATCCGCCTTGAATGAGCTGAATGAAGAACTTGCCGGCGATCTGATGACAGAGATCATGAAAATGACTCCATACGAATTTGAGCGTTTAGTTGTAAAGCTGCTCATTAAAATGGGTTATGGCAAACCGGAGGAGAATAAAGATGCTGTCACAGCCAAATCCGGTGACGAAGGAATTGACGGCATTGTCAGTTCAGACAAGTTCGGATTTGATTCTATCTACATTCAGGCAAAGCAATGGAAAAATGACAGCACTGTCGGACGTCCGGAAATACAGAAGTTTTTGGGCGCACTTGCCGGTCAGGGTGCTACCAAAGGAATCTTTATTACAACTGCTAAATTCTCAAAAGAAGCCGAGGCTTTTGCCGCCAAGCAGCTACACAGCAAAATTGTTTTGGTTGACGGTGAGCGCCTTACGAAACTGATGATCGAATTTGATTTGGGTGTATCAACAGTACACGCCTATCTGGTCAAGCGGATTGACTCGGATTTCTTCAGCGACGATGTATAAATAATAGAACGGGAACCGACACAGCGCCGGTTCCCGTTTCGTTTTACCCTTTTGTCGAGGTCATCTTCTCCTCGGCACCAGCTGCGGAACTTCCTGCGGCGCATCGGCATCCGTCTGACCGTTCGGCACAGAACCATTGTCCGCTTTTCGTCGTTGCATCTCCTTCCGCGCAATCACTTGCAGATAGGAGCCGTCAAGCACCTGCTCTGCCGTAGTGAGCCAGTCCACCGCCTCTTTCAGTTCCGCTTCTGCCTCTCTTAGACAATCTTCGGTATACTGCCGCGACGCTTTTGTGTTCTCAAGCCTGTGTTCCAGCCCGCGCCATGTGCCGCTGTTGATCTGTGGATACTCCGCAAGCCGAGCCTTTGCCTGCTCCGGCGTAAACCATGCCGACTGCTTTCCCTGGTATACGATTTGCGCACATTCCAGCAGATCGGCGTCATGCTTCACATATTCCTCATAGCGCCGCAGCCGTTCTTTCAGATCCTTGACCTTCTCCTGCGCCTGTTCAGCATCGTGCCGGAGCGAATCCAGTGTCGCGCCCTGATTGATCTTTGCATTCAGCGCAGTCAGCCTGTCCAGTTCTGCGTCGTTCGTCCATGTCAGAATCTTTGCCGGGTTTGTCTTTCTGACGTGGAAATACCCTTTTGAAAAGAAAAAGATGTATCGCGCCATGATTTGCAGAACCGGCCAGTTCGGCGCTTGCTTCTCTCTTGCATCACGAAGCTGCTGTGCCAGATTGCGTTCATATTCTGCCTTTGCGTCCAGCCGTGTATGCAGAGCGTCTTCGCTGTAAAACTTGCCGAGCGATTTCAGCCGGATAAAGTTCTTTGCGTTCTCCGGACGCACCGCAATGTACTTGCCCTGCTTGATCTCATAGTGCGCATCCCGCAGCCGCTGCAGCAGTTCATCAAAGTCTTTCGACATCATCAGCATCCGCTCGATGTCATCACGGAGCTTGTCCCGAAGCGAACGCGGCTGTTCCTGATACTGTGCTTCGATGTGTCTAATCGCATCGACATAACATTCCTGCGCTTCAAATCCGTTTTCGGTTTCGCGGTACGGAATCTGCTCGCGGTCAAGTGCTGCCTGAACGAAAGACTGCTTGGCATCGTCTGCATAGAAAAACGACTTATACGGCGAACGTTTCTCTCGTTCAAGTCTTTCGTTGCGTTGCATCAGTTCGTCGATTCGCTGCTGCATACTGACCGCGTTTCTTGTTTCTTCCGGCACATAACATTGCTTATCCCGAAAGATCGCTGTGTATCGCTTTGTGTCCTGCCAGGCTTTGTATTCTTCAACGGTAAGATGTGGATGCTCACACTTTTTGTCTTCTCGAGCATACTCCCGGCGCCGGAGCAGTCGTTCCAGTTCTCTGCGTTCACGCTCTTCCCAGATCACCAATTGATTCGTGCCGCTGTTCTTCGGTGCGATTCCCATTTCCTTCAAAGCTGCTTTCATTGAAACGCCTTTCGACAATCCGCGCTGTCTTCCCTGTGTGTAAAACGGAATGAAGTCGATGTGAAGATGCGGCGACGCTTCGTCCAGATGCATGACGCTGTTGAACACATGAAGGTTTCTGTTGCGTGCCTGAAACATCGCCGCGTATTCCGAAAGTATCTTTTGTGCAATCTCTGCGCGCCGACTTCCGCAGGGTGTATCTTTGCAGTCGCCGAGTTGGACGATCACTTCGTAGTAAGGTTCCTCACGCTTGCCTGACAAAATGTGCGCGTAATAGTCTTTGATTCTTCGGCAGGGCTGTTTCTGTTTTACATTATACTCTTCAACTGCTGCGCCGAACAATTCCGCGTAGGCTTCCTGAACATCCTGCTGCTTGAACAAAATGTTATGCGGGATCTGATCGCGGCGAACATTTTGCGCGATGAAGTTGCGATTGTTGTGTTCGAGGTTCGCGCCGTGCGGACTGCCTGCTTTGCCGAGCGTGACACTGATGCTGAATCTCTCCATTCGTCCTCCCTTCTCTTTTCCGTGTGTTCGTTTTGTGAAAAGGAGCCGTTTTTTGCTGCTGAACAAACTTTATGGATTGATTACCCAATATCCGTAGTGCATGACCGTTCCTGTCCTGCGCTACAGACCGCTGCGCTCATTGGGTGACTGCTTTCTGCTCCGCTGCTTGGGATGATCCCAAACCCTGACGATACCGCTGACCGATCTCCGGATAATAATCGCGCGTGTCCCTTGCAGTGAGCGCAAGGTAGAGGCTGCTGAGTGCGATTAGTTTCTCTGCTTCGTTGTCATAGAAGTAGATCAGCACTTCTTCCATGTCGCCGCGCGTGATCGGCTTTCCGTACTTGATGATTTTGTCGCGGACCGTTTTTGCCATATCGCCGAACGAGCATTCGTAACCGCCGACGATCATCGTGTCGAGCATGGTCAGCATCGCGTTTACCTGATCGCGAGTAAGATAGACTTCAATCGGACCGAGCTTTTTGTTTCTCATAATATCCCTCCCGAAGATTGTGCAGCAAGGGATGAACGATTTGGACACCCCTTGCTGCAACTGTTCAGTCAGTTCTTGCAGCTCTTTTTTTGAGGGCGGCGAAGCGCCGGTCTTCTCCTTTCACCTGAAATGTCGTCACGCGCTCGAACATTCTGCTGACGATTCGTTTCTGTGTAAGGTCGGCGGGTGCTGCAAAATCATTGAGCATAAGATTGGTTGTGATGACGCAGGGCTTTCCGCTTCGGAGTCGTCCGTCGATCAGATTGAACTTGATCTCATCCATGTATTCCGTGCGACGCTCACAGCCGAAGTCGTCAATCACGAGCAGCCCTGTGTGATTCATTTCATCATAGACCGCTGCTTTGTCCGGACTGTTCCAGAGCTGCTGTTCAATCTCGGAGACTGTGATGAACCGCGCTGTCATGCCGGCATCAATCGCTGCATTCGCAATGCACGCCGCCATGAATGACTTGCCTGTCCCGCAGTCGCCCCAGAGCAGCAGCCAGTCACGGCTGCTGTCTCCGGTCACTCTTTCAGAAAACGCTTTGCAGGTCTCGGTCAGGGATGCTGCTTTCCCGTCATCATCAGCGAAGGTTGCGCGGATCAGATCGGAACTGCCAAAGCAAATCGTTCGCCGCTGTTCAATCTGATTCTGTCGAAGTCTCTCGCGCATTGCATCATCATTGGCTTTCATACAGTCGCAAAGGCAGTACACTGCAAAGTTTGAATCAGGGAACGGTCTGCACTGCTTCGGTGAACGGCACTTCCCGCAGATCAGCAAGCCGGTTGCTTTGTCCGTGTAGTCACAGTCCCGAACCGGAATTGCTTCTTCGGCTCTCGCGGCAAGGATGCTGAATACTTCTTTCACTGCACTCATGTGAACACCCCTTCCAGATCATAAACCGGCTGAACCTGTGCCTCGTTTCGGGGCAGCGGTTTCTGTTCCTTCCTTGCCCAGGTTCGGATCACCGCGAGGAAGTTTTTATACCGCTTGCCGCTGCTCGCCACATACTCCGATACTGCTTCGATACGCTGCTGCCAGTCGTTCGGAAACTCTGCCTGCAGCGTGTCCATTTCCTCATCAGACAGGTATACATTCCGATATTGACCATATGTATGACGGACAGGCGCTCTTCTTTCCTGATCTTCCCTAAACTGATCTATACTATCCTTATCTATACTCGGTTGACACTTGACGGGCAATTGCCGGACATCTGACGGGCATTTGTCAGGCAAGTGACCGTCATCTGCCGGACATCTGACAGGCAACTGACTGTCAGCACAAAGGAACGGAATCAGTGTACCGCTCCGAAACTGTGTCAGCAATTCCGCATAGATGCTCGGCTGTCTGCGGTCGCCGCGGATATAGTTGTTCGTGTGCCAGTCACAGATATACGACACCAGATCCTCATTCAGCACCACAACAAATCCCTTTGCAGCAAGCAGTTTCAGATCATCTTCACTCGCACCGGTCTCCCGCATGACCGTGAACGCTTCGACAATTCCGTCATCATCCGCCCGCATTCCCAGATCATAGTACAGCAGACGCGCAGACTGTCCCATCCGGAGAAACCGTGCTGAGCCGACAATCGCATTTGCAAACATTCTCTTGCTTGCCATGCACACCTCACAGTCTGACCGAAATCGGCTGGATGCCTCCCTGATTCGGGGACACATCCTCCGGAATCGTGGTCTGGTTGAAGTAATCTGCCATGCTCTGGACATTGACAAGGATTTTGCCGCGCCCGACGCGCACCGCACGCACGGCGCCGGTCTTTGCAAGCTCGCGGCAGTAGCGCTGACTGATGCCGAACATCTCAGCACACTCCGCGATGCCCTTCATGACGGGGACATTGACATTG